>PUMD01000005.1 GCA_003551215.1 Clostridia bacterium
CCACAAAATCCTGCAGCTTCCCCCGTATCTCCTCGTCATCTCGGACAGCACGGTTAGTTCTCCGCAGTACGTTCAGGCACCCAGAGCATAAAGTCACCAGTTCGCAGCCCGATTGGTAGGCAGCAGCAAGCGCACGGTAGGAAGCTGCCATATTGATGACCGCATCCGTAGCCAGCGGAAAGACAGCACCGCAGCACTGCCACTGGTCAAGATCCTGCAGTGTCAGTCCCAGCCGGTGAGCGCTCTCCCGAGCTGAAACATCAAAGCAGCTGGCCTGTTGGTGTAAGGTGCATCCGGGAAAGTACTTGTACGCCATTTGACCTCCCATACCTTTCGTGAATCGGCTGTCCCCCGTATGGGACTGCCGCTAGCGACTGTATTTTCGATAGCAGCTGACTATGGCCTGCTGAGGAGCCTCTGACAGTACCTCGGCCGACAGATCGTGCGGGCCGATCCTTTCTACGCCCTCACGGAGCCAATGCAGACGCAGAGCCTCCATAGCCCGGGAAAGGTCCAGGCCTTTGGGACAGCGGGCCGCACAGGTGTGACAGGAAGCGCACAGCCATATGGCCTCGCACTGCAATGCCCGCTCCTGCTGGCCCAGCTGCAGAAGACGTATTACCCGATGGGGAAGCATCTCCATTTCAGCAGCAAAAGGACATCCTGCAGAACACTTCCCGCACTGATAGCAGCTGGCCAGATTCTCCCCAGATATCTCCTCGATCCTCTGCACAATCTTACTGCGCAGGGCCTGGCGTGATATTTTCAGCGTAACCGCCCCCTTTGAGGGCCCGGGGGCAGAGAACCCCCGGGCGGTTTAGCTCAATCGAAAAATCGGTTGGCATGCTCAACCATCTTCTCAGCGTTGGCAGCTATCTCATCGGGGTCGCGCTCTATGCGGGCAACTCCAGAATCCATGGCCGCCTGCGCAACCGCGGCAGCGATTGCCGGTACCACGGAGCGGTCGAGCCCCTCGGGCATGATCAGCTCTTCATGCAGTTGGTCCTCGGGTAGGACTCCCGCAAGGGCGTGAGCCGCTGCGATCTTCATCTCCTCATTTATATCAGTAGCCCGTACGTCCAGTGCTCCCCTCATAATGCCGTGAAAACCGAGAACGTTGTTAATCTGGTTGGGGAAGTCCGATCTTCCGGTGCCTATAACTCGTGCCCCACCGGCTTTGGCCTCATCTGGGTAGATCTCTGGCACCGGATTGGCCATGGCAAAGACGATGGCATCGTCGGCCATGCTGGCTACCATATCCGAATCGACAAGATCTGGCGCAGAGACTCCAATGAACACGTCAGCTCCCACCATGGCATCAGCCAGAGAACCCTGGCGGCCCTCCTTGTTGGTGCGTTGAGCCATATCAGCCTGAGCGGGATTTATCCCCTCAGCGCCTTCGTGAATGATTCCCATTTTGTCCACCATGATGACGTCATCAACTCCGGTATCCAACAGAAGCTTGGTAACTGCGATACCGGCCGCTCCAGCACCGACCAGGCACACTGAAACTTCTTCGATCTCCTTGCCCACCACTTTCAGCGCATTGGACAGGGCAGCCAGTACCACCACCGCTGTCCCGTGCTGGTCATCGTGGAAGATGGGAAGCTCAGTCTCCTCTTTCAGGCGTCTTTCGACCTCAAAGCACTGCGGTGCTGCTATATCCTCGAGGTTAACCCCGCCGAAGGTGGGTTCCAACCACTTGACCAGGTTAACTATGTCGTCTACTTCCTGGGTGTTGACGCAGATGGGGAAAGCATCGACTCCACCGAAGCACTTGAAAAGAACGCATTTGCCTTCCATGACCGGCATCGAGGCTGCTCCTCCGATGTTGCCCAGCCCCAAAACGGCTGAACCGTCGGAGACCACAGCTACAAGGTTAGATCTGTTAGTGTAGTCATAGCTTCTGTCCACGTCCTCGGCGATTTCCTTGCAGGGCTCGGCCACTCCGGGAGTATACGCCAGGGTAAGATCATCACGCGTATTCACCGGCACTTTACTTATAACCTCGATCTTGCCCACATTGTCTCTGTGCAGACGCAGAGCCTCTTCTCGTACAGACACTCGAAATCTCTCCTCTCGATTTCTGTCTCACTTGGCAAAGGCCTTGCGGCCCTCGATGTATATGTCAGTTCCATGTGCATCGACTCCCACCAGAACGGGGAAATCCTCCACCTCCAGGCGGTATATGGCCTCCGGGCCCAGTTCGGGGTAGGCCACTACCTCCGCTTTCTGCACCCGGTCAGCTAGCAATGCACCTGCACCACCGATGGCCAGAAAATACGCTGCGGTGTGTTTTGCAATCTCCTGCTTCACTTGCTCCGAACGGTTGCCCTTGCCGATCATCCCCTTCAAGCCAGCTTCCAGCATTGCCGGGGTGTAGGGATCCATTCTGCCGCTGGTGGTGGGGCCAGCAGATCCAATCGGCTGTCCCGGTTTGGCAGGACACGGTCCGACATAATAGATTATCTGCCCGGTGAAATCCACCGGCAGCTCTTCGCCGGCCTCCATGGTTTCTATAAGACGTTTGTGAGCAGCATCCCGTCCGGTGTAAATGACTCCATTCAGCAGGACCTTGTCGCCAGCCTCCAGCTGTTTGATATCCCCGTCGCTGAGCGGTGTGCTAAGCCTTTTTTCCATTGTCATAGCCTCCTTAGATTACTGTCTCGCTGTGCCGGGCTGCGTGGCACTGGATGTTGACGGCAGCCAGCAAAGACGCAATGTGCGAGGAGTGAGGCTCGATGTGAACCGCCAAAGCTGTGGTCTTTCCTCCGAGTCCCTGCGGACCTATGCCGAGATTGTTGACAGCCTCCAGAGTCTCTTTTTCCAGCTGGGCGATGTGATCAGCAGAGTGAGGGGCACCCACGGGACGCAGCAGGGATTTCTTCGCCAGTTGAGCGGCTTTATCAAATGTGCTGCCCACACCTACTCCAACTATTATGGGCGGGCAGGGGTTTGAACCAGCTTTGTCCACAACGTCCACAACAAAGTCCTTGACCCCTTCCATCCCATCAGCAGGAGTCAATCCACGAGCTACACTCATGTTCTCTGAGCCGCCCCCTTTTGGAGCGAGAGTAATCTTAACTTGCTCTCCCGGAACGATGTCAGTATAGATAATCGCCGGGGTATTATCACCGGTGTTGTCCCGCTTGAAGGGATCGACCGTCATAGATTTCCGCAGGTAACCTTCCTCATAGCCCTGGCGAACGCCTTCGTTTACCGCCTCTACCAGATCTCCTCCGGTGAAATGCACATCCTGCCCAACCTCAAGAAACACCACTGCCGAGCCGGTGTCCTGGCATATCGGCATCTTCTCCCCGGCGGCAGTCTCCGCATTTTCTATGATCATATCCAGTGCGGCAGCTCCCGCCTCCGATTCCTCACGCTCACGGGCTTCCTTCAACGCACTCATCACATCTTCAGGAAGGTAGTAATTCGCCTCAATCGACAGATCCCGTATGGCTTCGGTTACATAAGAGACATCAACTTCTCTCATCTTCATCCCTCCTGGTGGATTTCTACCCAAATTCCAAGACAAAAACCGGCCCTCGCAAAGGAAGGCCGGTGCATTTCCCCTTACCGTCTGCTGGGTATAACCCCACCAGACCGGAGTAATGTAGGCCAGGAAAACCTTCAGAATGGACCCTCAAAGTCCAGTCCTCAGATCTCCGCTGTTATCCGCCTCATAGTAAATTTTTCGTCTACTTCTGTCCCCGATAGGACTTGAACCGGTCATTCGCCGTCTTCAGTGCGGTGATTATGGCCTTTTTGGCATTGCCATGATATCTTCCCTTGACCTGCGCTATCAGAACATCCAGGTCGTCACAAAGGTTGTACCCCTCGAGAATCCTGCTGACAAAATCACGACCAGCCTCTGTAGCCAGGGTGCAGTCGGCTCTCACAATGTCACCGTTTCGATTAACCTCTACTCCTATGCCAACTATGCTGAAGACCTCAGCTGCGGTAATGCCCTCGGGAAGCTTGGCGTAACCGGTAAAGAAGAGCGTGTCGGAATCTTTCAACTCTTGTGGACAGGTATGCCCGGGAATAGAATCGGAATCGTCCATCCCGTCCCCCCCTAAACACTGCTGCAAAGTCACCACTGTCCCGAAAAGGGTTCATTGAAAGTGAAAGAAAACTAAGGCACAGAACTGCTACGATGGAAAGGGCGTAACGTGGCTGCATGCAAGACAACGCATTTTGGATTGTAAGTAAGCCTGTGTTTTATTTCTATTCGCGAAGTTAAGCCAAATTCCTCCCCATCAATCACCGAACTTCTCGAATTCATTTCACCAAACGGAACAGGCAGGTGCTGTAATGGAAATAACATACAACCAAAGCCCGGCTTTACGCCCCGCGGGGTTCAATCGACAATGCCAATTAAGCAAAGGAAGATGAATTGACGGTAGAAAAATAAGCCCCCCTCAACCAGTCTTTTAGTTGAGAGGGGTATGCTGTGCACCGCTTTCCTGCTCATTTAGTATGTACATGAACCTACCATACAGGGGGTACCTGTAGATTGATTCCCCAGGTCAGCGGAAGCCAGAAATAGGTAATCAGCGGAAGGGTTGCTATGGCCGCTACGGTAAGGAACAAACCGGTCTTGGCCATCTGCGGAATGGTTATATATTCACTTCCAAACACAACCGCATTTGGCGGCGTTCCCACAGGCAGCATGAAAGCAAATGAACCTGCCGTCGTAGCAGTGATCATCAGGGCATACGGGTGAACGTTCATTGCCATGGCCATGGCTACCATTACCGGAAGCATCATGGACACTGTACCCGTATTTGAAGTCACATTAGAGAGAAGAACAACGAGTGTTACAACAGCTAGCATTACCCAGAGCATTGATGTATGCTCCAGCACTGCCAGCTGATTCCCCATCCAGGATGCCAGACCGGTTTCCGTAAAACCACTGGCGATGGAGATCCCTCCACCAAACAGCAAGAGCACGCCCCAGGGAATTTCGAGGGCTGTGTCCCAGTCGAGCAGGAACTCGCCTTTTTCAAAATTAGTAGGCAGCAGGAATAAAAGCCCAGCACCTAAAATGGCTATGAGAGGATCGCTCAGACCCGGTACGAAATCCTGCAGGATAAGGCTGCGGAATACCCAGGTAACTGCTACCAAAACAAACACTGCAAGCACCATCTTCTCGCCTTTTCCTATCGGACCAAGTTCCTCTATCTCCTGCCGGATTACCTCACGTCCTCCACGCAGGCCTTCTAGCTTCTGAATGGGGAATGCTTGCACCAGATAATACCAGCACACGAACGTAAAAACAACAGCTATTGGAACTCCATACAGCATCCACTGAGAAAAGGTTATGTGCTGATCCAAAACAGAGCCAGCGACTGAGGCAAAAATCGCATTGGGAGGAGTGCCAATCAGAGTTCCCACCCCTCCTACAGTTGCTGAGTAAGCTATGCCCAGCATCAAGGCGGTACCGAAGGGAAATTTTCTGGCCCTGGTATCTATGTTCAGGTTCTGCTCCCTGGCCAGTCGAGCGATCTGCATTATCACCGCAACACCTATTGGCAGCATCATCATCGCGGTTGCAGTATTGCTGATCCACATGGACAAAAATGCGGTTGCCACCATAAAACCCAGTATCAGTTTTGCTGGATCAGTTCCCATACGGTTAATTATGTTGAGCGCGATTCTACGATGCAGGTTCCATTTTTGCATTGCTACTGCCAGCATAAATCCTCCCATGAACAAAAACACATTGGGATCAGCATAGCCAACAGCAGTCTCCTCGAAGGGCAAAACCCCCATGAGCGGAAATAAGACCAGGGGCAAAAGAGATGTGGCGGGAATGGGAATGGCCTCGGTGACCCACCATACTGCTACCCATGCCGTGCATGCCGCTGCGGTGCGCATATCAGCCGTGAAAGTCTCGGTAATGGGAACCATCAGCAAGCCCAAAAACAGGGCAGGTCCGGCCAACAGACCAATCCTTTGTCTCAATCCGTACTTGGTAGGTTCCTCGTCATCATCAGGCTGATTCCCCTCATCTGGGTCAATTCGTTCAGCGCTTCTGCCGCTATCGGGCTGGCTGCCAACGCCTCCGGACTTTATACTATGACCTTCGCTGGCAGAAAAACTCATTGCCAGGTTGAGAGGGTTCAGCATGGATCTCGTGCGGTCATTCATCCCCCATAAAGCCCCAGTCACCTGATTAACTAGTCTGCACGACATGCTATAAATGCCTCCTTTTAGCAACAACGACTCTTTGTTCATGTTTTCACAAAAAAGCACAAATAAAAAGCGCTCGAACCCCAACACAGCTTCCAAGACACAACTATACCATTTCGTCAGCCAATTGCAACTCTTACTACTACATTCGCTAATCTAACAATATTGCTTTGCTCCTGCTATTGAGCTCCGTTGCCTTAACTTTCCCCGATTCCTCAACCAAGAAGGCCAGAAGATGAAAGAACAGCATTAATTCTAATCAGGTGAAGCAGGGGCACACAGATGACCTCACCAGCTGTTGTTCATGCACCTTTATCGGTGCTAAACTGTTGAAAGAAATTGGTTGCGGATACGTTGCGGTCACAGGTATTATGTCGTCTACACTTCCGAAATCAGTTTTCGAGTATTCGAGGTAGTGCAAATTTGCGACCCATGAGATCCGCGTCCGGTACCCTGGGAAGGTCCAAAAATTGCTTGGCACTGAAAGATAAGCAGGTGTTATTGTGCAAATTGCTGACAATATTTTGGCAGTGTATCTCCAGAGAGTGTTCTGGGTGTCTGGGACAGCCTGCTCGGGCAAGACCACACTGAGTTCTGCCCTTGCGGACGAGTTCGACCTCGATTGTTATCATGCCGACGAAATGCACAAGCAGCACCTTGAGCTGGCTGACCCCGATTACCAGCCCTCCCTGTGCCGCGAGTTTCAAGATGTGAGCAGTTGGTTTGGCCAGCCCTTGAAACAGTACAATCAGGTCCTTAACAGCAATTTCCGGGAGGAGCTGGACATGATTATCTTGGACGCGATTTGTCGGTCCCGGACCCGGCCGCTGGTCGTCGAAGGTAGCTTTGACCCTGTGTGGCTGAAAAACATTGTCCCTCACCACCGTTTTGCATTTTTGTATGCCAGTCCAGAACTGGTGCGCCGGGATTTTTTCGACCGGCAGGACAAGCAGGACATATTGGCCGCCATAAACACTTTGCCCGATGCAGAGCGAGTCCGGGAACATGTCCTGGATGTGGTGGAATACAGCACCCGTCAATGGATCGAAAAAGCAAGGTCCCATGGTGTGAAAATGCTGCAGCGAACAGACCAGGTTACTGTGGAGCAGAGGACAGAGCTGCTGGCAGAACATTTCCGATTGAGCAGTTAGAAGATAGCTTAGTAGATGGAGAATACGATAGTAGTATCCCTCGCTGAGTTGCGAGGGACACGCAACAGAACGATTCTGCCCTTTCCCAAACTAAATTCACTATTGCAAACCTCGCCTTTGAGTGTGGTTTGCGGACCAATAATGCCCCTATGCTGGCAGAACCAACTGCGGACGAATGGTGGGTCACGCACGTTCTCAGAAGGAGAACCAAACCCGCTCCCAAAATGGGAGATGCCTAAGACCAACCCAGGGGATTTACCTACTATTGCTTGACGCGGACGGCCTGAACGCCGAAATTGACATTCTTACTACCGCTGATTATACTATCAAGTACATAAGATTGGGGCGCGTAGCTCAGGGGCAAGAGCGCGTGACTCACATTCACGAGGTCGCAGGTTCGATCCCTGCCGCGCCCACCACCGACAAGTCCCGTATATTAGCAAGTACGGGGCTTGTTTTATGTTTCGGGACAGCGACCTCAGAGGAATTCTGTAACTTGCGCACACTGCAAGGGCAAAAAAGCGCCACCAGTCTGAGTCAACCGATTAGCCGCCGCCGTGCGACAAACCAATAAACCGCAACCAGCCCTAACAACAATGCAGCAGCCAGCAGGACATATGTCTGTTCAGGATTGTACCAGATTCGCACTCTGAACCAGATGATTGGAAATTCAAGTGCATCACGCCAGCTCCATTCCTCTCGTTGTCCGACAGTCAACGAGTATTTTCCTTCTTCATCGTCCGGGTGAAATACAGCGATATAATAGAATCCAGGTTCAAGATCCCGTGTGACTTTCTGGCGGAGTAGATAGGTGGTCTGCGTGAAAGGTTCGAAGAACTGATCCTGGACTTCCGTGGCAGGGACCAACAACGCCCCCTTTCCTTTCGGCAGAGAAAAAGGAGGCGAATGCTGCATGGGCAGACCACTGCCAATGAGTGCAAACCAGGGATCAAAGTAGGCATGAACGTCCCTTTTGGGAGTGGTCATCTGAGCAAAGAATCCAATCGCCTCATCGACCCCCTCAAAACGGTAATAATGCGTATCACCCTCGGTAAGCTCACCGTACAGTGCCCAGGATACCAAAGGATCAGATATATGCACTGCGTCCTCCAGTGAGGTGTTTTGCCCGTCAGAAAAAATCGGTCTGTGAGCTCCGGCTGTACTGCCAAACAAAAGCGATGCTCCAACAACAAAACATACTACCGCAAGCCGTGTCCGCGCTTCGACCAAGTGGACCTCCCAGGATCGATAGTATGTCCTCTGGGACACCGAGCAACACTGAGAAGAAGGCTTCCCGACGCTGGAAAAGACGCCATCTACAGCACACTCTGCCCCGGCAGGGTGAAAACCTCAGCCGCCCGGTCGTTTCAGAGCTGCTCCGGGCGGCTGAATCCAAAACAGCTAGGGAATTGTGCAACATGTACCGCCGCTAGTCAGAAACAACCCGACCATCACAACCCAGCACGGTCTCATTAAAGGGAATATCATCATCCAATTCGCCCAGTATGCGTCTCACCAGGTTCGAAAGCACCCCGCAGCACGGAACCTCCATGCGGGCTACTGTGATGCTGTTTATCCTGTTCTGATGTAGAATCTCCCGTAGTTTGGCATGATGCTCCGATATATCATCCAGTTTTGGACAGAGAATGACCGTGGTCCTACCCTGCATGTAATCACGGTGAAAAGCACCGTACGAAAAGGCGGTGCAGTCAGCTGCCACCAGCAGATCAGCTCCAGAGAAAAAACTGGCACCCCGATTGACGAGACGAAGCTGTACCGGCCAGTGGCCCAGTTCGGATCTGGGTTGTTGAGGCAAGGAACGCTCCATGGCCGCCGGACAGCCAGTAGCCTGCCCCTCCTGCACGGATGTGTCGCAACCGGCAGATTGGGCAACCCCTTTCTGCACCAGCTCCTCATCAAAGGGCTCAGCTTCTCTCTCAATTATGGATATGGCTCCAGTCGGGCACTCAGGCAGGCAATCTCCGAGTCCATCGCAGTACTCATCACTCACTAACCTGGCCTTGCCATCTACCATCTCGAGCGCTTGTTCATGACAGGCATCAATACAGAGCCCACATCCGTTGCATTTGTCCTCATCTATGTGAACAATTCTGCGCTTCACTTTCGATCACCTCTCCCTTTGATTGCTGCCTGTAGTATAATTGAGGAGACATCGAAAAGCGGTAACAAATGTTACGTCCAACTGAGGTGATTGCTTGCGTCATTTGAGAAACAGCTTGAGACGGTGCAGTCTATTCACAGACCTCACCGACGAACGGCTCAACCACATCATCAACAGCCTACAGTATCGAACATCTGAATTTTCTCAGGGACAGACGCTGGCCGTAGAAGGCAGTCAGTGCAGACACCTGGGTATAATACTGCAGGGAGCAGTTACCGTGCAGAAGCACTACGCTTCAGGAAAGGTCGTAACGCTGGCCAGGCTGCAGCCGGGTGATGTTTTTGCCGAAGCCCTGCTCTTTTCTGAACGGGGTCAGTTTCCCGCCACGCTTGAAGCAGCAGAGGATGATACACAGATAATGTTTCTACACCAGACAGAAGTTGTCCGTCTGTGTGAAACAGACAGAACATTCCTGCAGGGATTTTTGCGTTTGCTTTCAGACAAAATCCTGTCCCTCAAATCACAGGATCAGGATTCTGTCCTTCAAGACACTACGGCAAAAAATCGCTGGATACCTGCTGGATGAACACGCCAAACAGAACGAGCAGATCCTCCATCTGACCTTATCCAGACAGGGGCTTGCTCAGCACCTTGGCGTGTCTCGCCCGTCAGTCTCCCGGGAGCTAGGCCGGATGCAAAAAGACGGTCTGCTGCGTTACGACGACAACGTAGTCGAGATTTGTAATCTGGAGAAACTTGAGGCCTGTCTGTTCCAATAACCCGAATTCAACTGAAACGAACACAACAGATAATTGCACTCTATGGGTTCTGGCTTTTCGAGTGAACCTCCCCATCATTTTGCTGCTGCAGGGCGACAATGTATTTCCAGCCGTTTTCGTTTACCTCGAAGACGGGCTCGCGAGGGTCACCCCAGCGGCGCAGCGCATCTCTTATGTTCCATTCGGTGATATAAGAATACACCTGCATCTTGTTTTCTGTCTGGTTGTAATCGTGTCGTCGGTGAACATACAAAACCTCATCGATCCAGTGAAAGCGGTACTTCTCTATGAGTCGAAACAGGATGCGCTTGTCTTCGAGGTATCGGCCGTTGAACGGGTCATCTGTGGGCCAACCACCAATATCCCGCAGGGCTGAAGTAAGGTAGAATCGGGGCCAGACCGAGGAGTTTGACAGCAGAAAATCGTAGCGGTCGCTGTACTGTCGTCCTTTCTTGACTAGAGAACTGGGCAGGTAAGGTGAAGATGGAGAGGATTCCTCCACAACTACCTTCATGTTTCCGTGAACCACGCCCACGTCATCAGGCAAATCTTCTGCCTCCATCACCAGACGCTCCAGTGCCCGGAGGGGAAACCAGTCATCGCTGTCTAATTGAACAGTGTATGGAGTATCCACCTGCTTTAAACCAATATTCAGACTTTTTGACTGCCCCAGGTTGCTTCCGTTTCTTATAACGTCAATTCTGGATGACTGAAGAAAGTACTTGGCCCCATACAGACTGTAGTCCGTTGAGCAATCATCAACTACTATGACCTTCCAGTGGGGGTAGGTCTGATCGATTACGCTCTTGAGAGCATGCCTGAGGTAAGAGCCGGGATTGTACGAGGGGATCAAAACAGTGACGGTGGCACTCATAACTGCCTCCGATTCCTGTCATTGTACTCACTGACCAATTCCTCGAAGTATTGCTGACAGTCGATCAGCTCGGGGCCATCGATGATAAGGTCCAGCCCATGACCAAAATCAACGGCAACCCTGCCGGTCAGCTCTGCCAGTCGGGGCGCAGCTATTGTTGCGGGAACCCCGGCTGCCAGCAAAGCAAGATCAAATTGGTCGTAATAAGCGAGATACCGGCATACGCGGTCTATGTCCTTCAGACCCTCGATTCTCATGGCCTTCGCTTCAACCGCCCCCGACTGCAGAATCCTGTCCACCGCCTCCTCAGACCTTCTGCCAAGCAGAACAACCCGCAGTCCCTCTATCATCCGGTAGAAACGGGGCTTTTGCACCATGTAATGTGTGACCCATGCGCTGCACGTTTTGCGAGGAGTCAACCTGCAGTGTTGGAAAATGCGGGCCATCCGTTGTCGCCAGAGATCAGTGTGATGCCCGGTACCCACAATATCTGCGGCCCTAAGAGCACCGATGATATCCTCAGCCACGCCTGCTTTCAATGAAGTGATCCCGCAGTATCTTCGGTACCGGTCAAAATCGCTTATGTCCTCACTCCACAAAGCGTCCATGAGCACAAACATCTCCGCATGACCGACTCTCACCAGTGAAAAGGGGTGTCGGCCGGCCAGCGCCGCCTCCATGCTGTCCAATACTTCATGGGTGTCCAGATGATTTTGATCCATGGAATCAGCCACCCGTCACTGTCCCTCCCTGCATCACTATATGCATGCGGTCTGCTCCGGGGTGTATCGCATCACGAGGACGTCCAACGAAAATTCGGCACATCAGCTCCAACCATCCTTCTCACATTAGCTCAGGTTATGGACCCCTTCTCAGAAGAAAACTGCAGGTATTCCCGTCTCTCAATCACCTGCTTGAGTGCCGAAACGACCTGCCACACCTGTTCAAAGGACGTATATAAAGGCGACGGGGCGAACCTGACGATCCGGGGAGCACGATAATCTGCAATCACCCCCCTTTTGTGAAGGGCCTGACATATCCTCCAGGCCTCATCACACTCAACGGCAACATGCCCCCCGCGCCGCGAATCCTGCCTGGGAGTAACAACGCGCACCCC
The DNA here is from genome assembly GCA_003551215.1 of Clostridia bacterium. Classification (GTDB taxonomy): domain Bacteria; phylum Bacillota; class Sulfobacillia; order SLMV01; family SLMV01; genus PUMD01. The sequence goes on from PUMD01000005.1 coordinate 12,242, forward strand.
ACAGCCCCGGGAAGGTACATGACAATCTATCAGCTGCATCATGTATTCTGTCAGGAGCAAAGACTTCTCCCGCACCTCATCTATGGTGGTTTCATTAAATATCTGCAAAGAACCCTCCAATGAAGCCATCGACAGTACATGAGGCGTCCCTATCTGCCATCTTCCCGCCCCTTCTGCCGGAGCAAACTCGAGTGACATGTCAAACTGACGCTCCTTATCACTACCCCACCAACCAGCCAGCCGCGGTTTTCTATCAAAGTGACGACGGTTCACAAAGATGCTCGCAGGGCTCCCGGGACCACCATTGAGATACTTGTAGGTACACCAGAAGGCAAAATCCACCCCCCACTCGTGAAGTCTGTGCGGAATTACTCCCGCCGAGTGGCTCAGATCAAATCCGATGAGCGCTCCCCGTCTGTGAACCCGGTCAGTGAGGTACTTCATGTCCAGATACTGGCCGCTCTGATAAAGAACGCTGCACAGAATCACAGCTGCAGTATCGTCCGAAAGAGCCTCAAGAATCCGATCCTCTGTTAGGGTATAGCCGTCATCACTTTGCACCAAAACCATCTCATAAGACTCTCCTGCATGGCTCTGCAGGGCATAAATGTCCGACGGGAAATTCAGCTCATCAGCCACAATCTCGCTCTTCCCACTGTCACAGGCGGGCAAAAAGGTTCCCAGCAGCGCATGCAGATTAACTGTGGTAGAATTCATGACCACAACCTCATCCTCATAAGCTCCCACCAGCGGCGCCTGCAGCGCCCCCAGATGCTCTGCCATGTGAAACCAGGGCATCTCGGCTTCAGTCCACCCTCCGATGGCCATATGCTCCCATTCTGACAGCACCCGGCCTACCGCCTCTTTCGAGTGCTGCGACATCAGGCCAAGCGAGTTTCCCAGCATGTATATCCCGTCACCGGTGAAGCAAAAGTGCTGGCAAAATTCACCCAGAGGGTCTTTTCTGTCCAGTCTCTGTGCAGTCTTTCTGTCCGGATTAATCTGTCCCATGGTATGCCTCCCTCTTTGCTTGTCTGCTTCCGTACTCTTTCTGCATTTCGGGTAAAAGGCCAAAACTCCTCTGCCGGTCAGCCGACCACTTTTGGGCTGGCCGTCCTTCGGAGGAGACGCACACGAGGTCACCAGAAAAAAGACACTCGGCGAACCTATGTTTGCGCGGTCAAATAGTATACAGCGGAGGGTCCAAAATGACTGCAAAACACCACTTGATTACCGGAGCAGCTGGGCTCATTGGCCTGGGCCTGACAGAGGCCCTGCTGAAAGAAGGAAACCGGGTAACCGCACTGGACAACTTCACAGCGGGGCGCCGCAGCGCACTGAAGGAAACCGGCGCCCAAATTATAAACGGTGATGTTCGCGATCGGCAGCGGTTGGCTCAGCTTGTGCACAGGACAGACTGCGTTTGGCATCTGGCCAGCATAGTGGGAGTAAGGAAAACTATACAGCGACCGGTTGAGACTGTCACTGTGGGCTTGCACGGAACAGAGAATGTCCTACGTGCAGCAGCTGAGCATGACAAAAGGGTATTTTTGGCTTCCTCCTCAGCCGTATATGGCAAGATTGAAACTGACCCTGTGCACGAGAGCGCTGACTGTCGTTTCGGCTCCCCGGACAATCCCAGCTGGACCTATTCCTGCACCAAACTGGCCTGTGAGCATCTCGCCTTCGGTTACAGCCGGAGGTACAGCACAGAAGTAAAAATTGGTAGATTCTTTAACGTAATCGGACCCAATCAGCACCCCGATACACAAATGGTGGTGCCGACTTTCGTGAGCCGGGCGTTAGCCGGCCAGCCCCTGCAGGTCTATGGCGGCGGAACGCAGACCCGCACCTTTGTCGATGTGCGCGACGCCGTACGGGGGGCGCTGCTCGTCTGCCGCGGAGGAGAGTCGGGGAAAGCGTACAATATTGGGGGTACCGGGGAAATATCGATACTGTCGCTGGCCAGAAAAATTCGTTCGCTTACCGGATCGGACTCTCGTGTAGAGCTTGTACCTTATCATCAGGAGTACGGAAAGCGCTTTGAGGAAACACAGCAGCGCAGGCCCGATATAACCCGGCTGCGGAAGCTGGGCTTCGAGCCTCAGTTCACTCTAGAGGAGACCCTCGGGCGCATCATCGAGCATCTGCGACAAGAGGAAGACTGCTGAATGATTCTGCTCGTCACCTTCCCTGACGAAACAGATCTGCAACTGCAGGCCTATCAGGAGGCTGTCCACACGAGTCTCAGCGAAAGAAACGTTTCCTTTCGCAGCATTCCGATGGCCAACCTGCGCGAGACCGTTCCCAGACTGAAAGAATCGGATGCACTGCTTTTTCCCGACGCTGCCCATCCACTTGTTTTAGCGACCGCCAAAGGACCGGCAAGGGTATACGCTCATCTGCACAGCCTCCAGTCGATTCAAAGGCAGAAACCGCACAGACAGGCCGACATCTGTCGAGTTGTCAGTGGGTGCGACGCAGTCTTTGTCAGTTCGGACTGGGACAGGGAAATGGTGACCCGGCAGTGTCCAAAAGTGCATCAGGACAGGGTAATTGTCAGTGGTTACCCCTTTGACCCCTCCTCTGCGGAGAAATACCGCAGCAAATGCACCGACAGCAATCTGGTCATATTCGCTCAGAAATTCTGCGCAGATAATCTGAACGTCCTGGAAACATCGTTGGCCGAGTTCCTAACCGAGCGAAGCTACCGGGTGCAGCATATATCCCGGATACAGACCCTCGCTGAGCTTTGGCGGGACCGGGAAGCAAGAATCCTGCTGCGTGAGGCTCGCCTGCGCGGGCTGCAGTTAGTCGTATGCACCGATAAAGCAGAATACTTTGAGCGGATATCTCGAGGAGCAATCCTGATAAGCTCATGGATAAACGGCGGGCTGCCGGTAGAAACTCTGGAGTCATCAGCGCTGGGAACAACCCCCTTGGCACCCCGGAGAGGGCCCATAGCAGAATTCTTGCCCCGCCAGAATCTGTATCCACCGTACAACCTCGGAAAGCTTAGCGACATGATAACGTCACCACCGCCTGTTCCGCAGCTGCCAAAGATGAGCGACCCGGCGAGGGTGGTCGACATCTACTGTCAGACCATGGAGGTATGCTGATGCTTTATTTCATGGGGCTTAACAAGTCATCTGCCAGCTGGACGGGTAATTTCACCGCTGCGGTGATCACCGAGCTATCACGAAGAAAAATCGAGCATAAGAGATTGCCTCCCGTTGACTGGCAAACCACCACGTTGCAGGCACAGATTTACCGGGATATCCGGAGTAACCCAAAAGATGTCTGGCTCATCGGCTGGGCCCAAAGCCCGGCCATAGAGCTCATCCAGGACAAACCAGGCAAAAAATTCGGGATGGTCGTTGGACTGGCTGCAATGCCCTTTGAACCCGCCGTACTGCAGGACACGGCACAAACCCTTCGCGAACCCGAACGCCTTTTTATGTATGATCACATATTTGCCAACTCAGACTGGTGCCGCAGGTGTCTGCTCAAACACTATCCGGGACTGCGGGGAAAAGTCACAGTTACCGGATTCCCCATTGACTTCGAAATTTATTCCCCCTACAGAACCCGCGAGCGCAACCAGGACCTGGTGGTATTCAACCAGCGGTTTTCACTGGAGAAGCTGCACGTTTTGGAGATCGAGCTGGCGCGGCTGCTCAGTGAACAGGGCTACCGGGTGCATCACCTGACCGGTGTCAATCCTTCGACTATGGCAAAATCCAGCAACTGCACCGCTGAGCTGATGCACAGGGCAAAACTTGCCGGACTGGATTTCATCTACAATGAGACCAAGCATCAATACCACAGTCGATTGGCCAAAGCAGCGGTCGTCATTACCACCTCTGCCGCCGACATGCTGCCCTCTTCACTCATTGAGGCGGTGTATCTCGGAGCTGTCCCCGTTGCACCGGACCATCGTTGCTTCGGGGAATTTATACACCCCGACAATCTTTACACCCCGTATGATATGGACGAGATTCTGTCATTGGTGCGGAAACGTCCTTACCGGAACCACGACATTATGCAGTACCGGGCGGCCGATGTTGTGGACCGATTCCTTTGCGTAATGGGAATCGAAACCAACAAATAAGCAGGAAAGGGGACGCATCGTGCTGTACTTCGTAACTTACCCCGACTGGCAAGGACACTGGCACAAATACTACAATCGGGCGGTCTGCCGGCAGCTTCACAAGCTCAACCTGCAGTACCAGCGCGTCGTTACCGACTATTACTCTTCCTCCATTGACTCCGCCCTGCAGGATATGCAGGCAATAAGATCGAAGCAGACTGACGCCTGGCTTTTTTCCACCGCCCAGAATCCAGCTGTAGAGCTGGTGGAGCAAAAACCCGGATTCAAGTACGGTCACGTTCACAACCTGGAGTGCATGAGGTTTGAGCCCTCCCGGCTGCAGGGCATCAGTCTGAGGGAAAAACGACGCCTGAACTACTACGACCGGGTGTTTTTCAGCTCCCGGTGGTCTCTGCAGCGGGCGCAGAACAGCTATCCCGGGATGTCTGCCCGTTTTGTCCTGACCGGTTTCCCCATGGATTATGAAATATACCAGCCTTACCGGCAGATAGCGGCTCAGCCGGACCTGGTGGTGTTCAATCAGCGGTTTGCCTGTGAGCGCCTGCCGCCGGTTGAGGTCGAATTGGCCGCCCGTCTGATTAAAAATGGCTTCAGAGTCCAACACCTGCACCCCTCAGCAAACGGACTGCCCCGGACAGGTTGTCCCCTGACAAAACAGCTGCGCCGGCTGGGAGAAGAGGCCGGTATAGAATTCGTGGGCAACGACAACAAACACCAGTATCACGCAAGACTCGCCAGGGCCGGCTGCGTGATAACTACATCCATCTGTGATAACCTGCCTGTCGCTTTGATTGAAGGCATACGACTGGGAGCCGTCCCGGTGGCCCCCCGGGGTATGTGTTTCCCGGAGTTCGTACACCAGGACAACATGTACCGCCCATATGACCTGGCAGCTATTGAAAGAATTGTGCGGCGTGCACCTCGCCGGGTTCACGCAATCGCTCAATACGCCAGGCAGAAAGTCGTGAACAGCTATATCAAAGCAATGCGAATGTCAGGGTACTGTCCATGAAAAAGGGCGTCCCCCCGCCACCTCAGATGCAGACAGGGGGACTGCTCCGGTCATCAAAATTCGGTGGCAGCCGACCAGCGTGAGCTTTTTACATGAACCGCAGGAAGCAGTGATGTGAAAGTACTCCACCAGTCTCTTTGCAGCTTGGTCTCAGAAGAAAGACCCGATATGTGCCCGAACATGCGGAGTACACTGTCAGTCAAGCGCATGTTTCTGACCGGATACCTGATTTTTCCGTCCTCGATGTAAAAGATTCCATCCCGCGTTGTGCCGGTCATGATCACCTCACGCGGCTCAGGGCAGTGGGTGTAGTGAAAGCGGGTAACCAGCAGACCACGTTCAGTATTGGCTATCAGCTCATCGGTGGAACTGGAGCCGGGCTTCATTATCATGTTAGCCGGCATGTCCATGGTCGTGCCGCGGCGGGCGCGGGCGTGCCCGGTCGATTGCATTCCTTCCTTGTGAGCAGTGAAAGAGTCGTGCACAACGCCCTCGGCCACTCCATCTGTGATCAGATTCACTCGCTGCTTGGAAACACCCTCCGCATCGAAGGGAGCATTCAGGGTTCTTCCGTCGAGGCCATCATCCCAGATTGTGACTTTCTTGCCGGTTATCTGATCTCCAAAACGACCGGCCATGAAACTGCGCCCCTGCTGGACCAGCCGGGCCCTGAAACCCAGATAGCCAAGAAACCGGACGATGTCTGCAACCGCATAGGGCAGAAAAACAGCTTCGTATTCACCTGGAGGGAGCCTGCGTGGATTTTGCGCCCGAGCAGTCCTGCTGACCGCTTCCTCTGCCACCGCCTGGGGATTGATCCTGGTGACGTCGCGGTCGAGCGAATCAGCGTAGCCGGTGCCGCTTTCTCCTTCAATAACGGTGCGAAGGTAACCGTAAGTGCTGCAGTCGTAGGCCTCTACTCCAAGAGAATTCATCACCGCCAGTTCTTCTACAACTGTGCTGTGAGAACCAAAGGCTGAAAACCCTTCTTTGTCTGCCCGCGCCACTATCGCACGGACATCCTCTGCCCTCTGCTTTGGGCTGTACTCAGCAGTCAGCGGATAATAGTTGCATATTTCACCCACATGACCGGGCTCGGGCAGCGACTCAAAATCCTCGTTGTCTTCCTGCAGCCCGGCCAGTTTCTCGGCCTTTCTTACCGCCTGCTGGACAGACTCCGGGTCGGTATTATTTGTGGAGGCGGTCCCGATCTTTTTCCCCAATACAGCCCTCACATGCAAAGATGCATTCTCCCGCGTGAGATTCTGATGGATGGCTGAGTTGGCAAACCGGGTCAGAGACAATCCCTGTCCGGAAATCCGGACCTCCAGCTGGTCTGCGTCGGAGGCGCCCATTGCCTGATGCAGAATCTCCATGCTTTTTTCGCGACCGATCATTCCGAAACACCTACCTCAATGCCGCGGAAACGGGCGGGTGCCGCACCGTGGCCGACGTGTGCTATCTGCACCGGTTCCCCTTTAGCGCAGCTGGGAAGCCCCCATATATGCCACTCATCTTCTCCTGCCACGGCATCGCAGGAATTCCAAAACTGCGGGGTGGTGGCGGTGTAAGCGGGGTTCTTCAGAAGTCGGGTGATCTCGCCATCGACAATTTCGTATGCATACTCACAGCCGAAGTGAAAGTTCAACCGCTTGTCATCAAGACTCCAGCTTTTGGCTGAATCCATGAATATTCCCCGCTCCGTATCCTCGATTATCTCCTGCAGGCTGCCTTCTCCCGGTTGCAGATTGATGTTGGTCATACGGATCATGGGCAGGTTGCTCCATCCGTCAGCCAGCATGGTCCCATTGCTTTTCTGACCGAGCGTGCTGGCAGTTTCCCTGCTGGTGAGGTAGTCAACGAACAACCCATCCCTGACTATCTGAGTTCTCTGAGCGGGAACCCCCTCATCATCGTAGCCAAAGGTACCCAACCCGCCGGACACGGTGGCATCAGCAACTATGTTGACGTGCGGAGAGCCGTACTGAAATTGCCCCTTTTTGTCCACGGTCAGAAAGCTTGTGCCGGCAAAGCTGGCCTCGGTACCGTAAACACGGTCCAACTCGATTGGATGTCCACAGGACTCATGTATCTGCAGGGCAAGCTGCGAGGAACCGAGGATGAGGTCGGTCTCCGTCTGAGGGCAAACATCAGCTGTGAGCAGCTTGACTGCCGAGTCGGACAGCTTTTGAGCTTTGCTCTTCAAATCCAGGTTCTCGATAAATTCGTACCCTCCCTTGACCTGGTCCCTGAAAGAACGGCGCTGTACGTCACCCTCGCCGGCAGCAGTCGCCGCCATGGACAGTCCAGTTTCTGTAAGCTGCTGCTGGATGTATGAACCCTCAGTACTACAGAAGATTTTCTCCTCCCGTATGATGGTCATCGAGGCACTGCTGACCCGGATCTCTTCTGGTGCTGACAGCGCCTCATCGATGGACCGGAGCAGGGCAAGTCTCTCGCTGAGATTTACCTCAAACGGGTCCTGATCCACTGGCGTGCAGTAGCTGTCAACAACCGCCTCAACCTGCGAAAGACGCCCCGGTTCCCTCTGCAAAGAGGCACTCGCTCTGGCAATGCTGCTTGCTTGCTGCGCCTTCTGCCGCAGCGTCTGTTTGCCTATGCGAGCGCTGCTGGCAAATCCCCACCCCCCATCAATCCAGACTCGTATGCCGAACCCTTTGTCTTCCGTTGACGAGATATTGCTGACTTCACCGTTTTGCACTGCTATAGGCTCGCTTGTTCTGCTGACAACCCGAACATCTGCGTAATCTGCCCCGCAGCATTTGGCTGCCCGCAGGGCCACTTCAAGCATTTCTTTCAATGTGTACATTCACCTCCAGAAATAAGGCTCGGTGTAGAATTCAATTTCGACGGTGCTTTCCGATGTCCTGTCGGCAGCTGCACTACAATGAGCGGTGAGTCCTTTAGAGCCCCCTCAGCATCTTCTTTTCTTCCATTAAAAAGCCCCCGAGCATCTGCCTTAGCAGTGCCCGGGAGGAGTCAGTTGCTTACGGCGCCCAAAATCGTTGATGTACCGCCTTACTGCCCGGTCAGATCCCGGTGAGCCTGCTTCAGAGCCTCCGCAACCTCAATTCCCTGCGGGCAGGCCTCCTCACAAACCCCGCACTCAATGCACTGCTCGGCGGATTTCTCATCTTCCACCATGCTGCTGTAGCGTCTGGAGGCTGGCTTCAGCGCCTGATACATTGACGCCTCATTCCACATGCTGAGAATGCGGGGAATAGGCACCTCCTGCGGACAGGGCGTGCAGTAACCGCAGGATGTGCAGTCGACTTTCATCCTGTCCAGATATATGTCCCTGACCTCTTCGATTACAGCCAACTCCTGCCCTGAAAGAGATTCGGGGTGGGCATCAGAAAACGTTTCAATGTTTTCCTCAAGCTGCTGCATGCTGCTCATGCCGCTTAGCACCACACTGACCTCCGGATGATTGCACACCCACCGCAGTGCCCAGTCAGCAGGTTTCCGGTCGGCTGGTGCCTTGCTCCACACCTGCATTACATCCTCGGGGACATTTTCCGCCAGCTTACCTCCCCTGAGGGGCTCCATTATCGCCACGCCCATCCCCTCATCGGCAGCGTACCGCATACCTTCCACGCCAGCCTGATAGTCATGATCCATGAAATTCAACTGTATGAGACACATATCCCAGTCGTAACTGCCGACGATCTCCTTGAAAACCTCCAGTTCATCATGAAAGGAAAATCCCACGTACCTGGCACGACCATCCTCTCGAATCCGGTCCAGAAAATCGCAGACCCCCAGACCTGAAACTTTCTCCCAGCGGTCCGAATTGAGCCCGTGCAGAAGATACACATCCACGTAATCGGTCCGCAGCTTCTCCAGCTGCTCATCTATGAGGCGGTCGAAGTCCTCATCTTTCTCCACTTCATAAACGGGGAGCTTTGTTGCCAGATAAACTTTGTTTCTGTAGCCCTCTGCCAAAACCCGCCCCGCAAAAGACTCGCTTTCGCCTCCGTGATACGGATAGGCCGTATCCAGATAGTTTATCCCGTTGTCTATGGCGTAACGGACCATCCGGGCCGCCTCTTGCTCGTCAATATCTGAAGAATCATCCCCGATGGTTGGCAGACGCATCAGCCCGAAACCCAGCGCAGAGACTTGCATATCTGTGTTGCCGAACTGCCGATATTGCATTATGTCACTCTCCCCCATGAAATTGTCGGTCCGACTGCGCATCTTCTCAGGTTCCCGCATTTAACGCAAAATGTCCGGCTCAAGTACACCTGACAGCTACCTTGTGGGGCACCCGGTCGCCCATTGACCTGATCTGTTCACATTCGCGGGGGTCATCCGTTCCCAGATGTCGCCCCGCACCCCACTTGATGAGCACCTGTGCCGCCTGAATATCGCAGGCCACCGGGTCACCGGAGGCCAGAATCACCCCCGGCTCGGCCTCAGTACCGAAGGTTGGTCCGCCTTCAATAAAAGCCTTTCTGCCATCGACCACGCAGAGGTCTGGCCAGATCACGCGCGCAAGGTCGGCCACGGCGGCGGGCACGGGAACCTGATGGAATTTGTCCCGATCTCTCAAAGGAGTAAGCCCCATGGCTACTTTCAGGCACACGGTGAATCCGGCATCCCCATGGGTCTTGAGATTGGGTACATAGACCAGCTTATCATACTCCTTCAGCACCTTCGGCAGGTGAACACGGGGAAGGAAGTCACCCCCGGTATCAACCACCTCCCATTCTTCGTCATCCAGGCAGATAAAGGGGACATCCCGCTCGCGCAGCAGGGGCAAGATTCCCTTCCTCTGCACTACTTCTGCCGTAGGTCCCCACCGACGGCCCGATGACTCGGCTACCGCAAGATGGCAAAAGCCCTCTTCATACAGCACATCTATCAGGGAAGCAAGGAAGTCGGGATCCACCGCCGCGGGTGAATCATGCCAGCTGTTTATATTGGGTTTTAGCAAAATTCTGTCTTCTGGACTCAAGACACGGTGAAGCCCTCCGAGTGCATCAAACAGCCTGGTAAGATCCTCTTTGAGGCAGGTGCCTGCCTGCACCTGTGCAACCACAGGAAAACCGCTGGAATCCTTGAAGGGGTTTGACAAAGGGACAACACTCCTTTCACTTTGACCAATCATGATGAGGCTGCCGGGAATCCCTTACACTGCCGGTGGCAAAGCAGGGCGTGGTCTTCACCGCTGGCCGCAGCGGCTAAAATCTTCTGATACGGAAACGAGATCTTCACTTAAGGGGAGAAAACCAGGCCCCCCGCGGAATCAAGCATCGCTCACAGGTTCCCGCCTTATCTTCAGCGCAACATCCAGCTCATCTGCCGAGCTATCCATCAGCTCCGGGGTCACCTTTAGCACATACCTTTCCGGTCTCTCGTCGGGGAAATCCTCCCGCCAGTGACATCCACGGCTTTCGCAACGTGCTGCCGCGGAGGCAGCGACTGCTGCCGCTGCGACGACAGAAGCAGCCGGCTTAACCCGCCGGGTCTGTGTATTGTCCTCCCTCGCCCAACGGTCAAACGACTGCAGAGTCCATTGGAGCGCATCTCCCCGGCGCACCGGCCCCACACGGCTGCTCATCAGGTTGCGAAGGGAGCGGGCAGTGAACTCCCCCGGCTGCCTGTCGTCCCCGGGTGGCCCGAGCTCGCCGGATTGCGGTTGAGGAAGGAAAAACCTGAATATGCGATATCCGTCCTTGATTTCTCCGCGGAATTTTCCGTTTTTCGCACTCTCTGCTGCCTTCTGCGCCGCACGGAGTCCAAACGTCACAAGTTCGGTGAGGGCGTTTCCTCCCACCCGGTTAGCACCGTGGACGCCCCCTGTCACTTCACCGCAGGCATACAGCCCATCGACTTCAGTTTGTCCCCATTCGTCTATCACCACGCCACCTGACATAAAATGCTGAATCGGTCTTACCTGCACTGGCTGAAAAGGACGGCGGCGGTCCCCGGAAAGAAGACGCGCCAGGTGAACGACCGCCCGATCTCTCCGCAGCTTCTGGCCTGCATCTTCAAGATGGAGTATAACCTCTCCCGTCTCCTGGCATCTCCGTTGTATTTCAACTGATAATCGGTCACGGGCCAACAGGTTGATCTCGCGGGCAGATGCCACCCCCCAGCTGTGCATGAGCTCAGGCAAAAATTCCTCTCCTCGCCCATCGGTAAGCCGCAGATCATCCAAAAGGTGAGCCCCGATGAACCAGTTCGACCGGTGCAAATGCGCTGATCCAAGCGGATAAAACTGGACGAATTCCATATCCCGCAGGCTTGCTCCAGCCGCCAGAGCCAGAGCATACCCGTCGCCGGTGATTCCGCTGGGATTGTCCGTACGGCGGTAGAGGCGTCCTGCACCTCCGGTGGCAAGCACAACGGAATTGGAGTATATTCTCAACCACCGGTTGTCACCATCGACGCCGGAGACGCCGCAGACGCGTCCGCCGAATTCCTCACCCAGCAGCCGGGTGACTGTGAAGGGGTAGACCACTTCAACGCCCAGCTCCCGGGCTGTGGCCAGCAAGGGGTAGGTCAGACCGGTACCGCCCAGCAAAGGGTTGTCCACGGCCGGAGTGACCGACGCCCCACCCCTGCGGAGTCTCACATCAACTCCCCACTCCGCAAGTTTCTTCAGGCTGCTTGCGGCGTGTTGCTTCAGCACCCCAATCAACGCGGGATCGCCCAGATCTCTGCCTGTATCCCGAACCATTTCGCCGTATTCCGGGCGACTCAGGCCGCACACCGGGGCGGTAAAACCGCCCCCCGCGTAGGCCGTACACGAAGCCAGTGCGGGGCGCTTTTTGCTCACCAGTACAACCTCAGCCCCCAGCTCACGGGCGCGGCATGCAGCCACAAGGGCAGCCCCACCTCCCCCCACCACCACTACGTCTGCTGCATGTACACCAGAATCGTTCACCACCACAGACTATCCCCCTTTTGCTTGACCAACCTGCTGGGAACATTTTCGCGCCAGCTTGCCCAAATACCTTCCACCTGCGGCTTATGGGCCTTTGAGACCAAATAAAGTACGGGAGAGCCAGGCCCTCCCGCCTGCACTGCCTTTTACCTGAGCCTGTCAGTCAGTCTATCCAGCCCTGCTCCTGCAGGAATTCCCGCGCCACATCCTGGTAATCGCGCTCGTGAACGTCAACCTCGGCGTTAAGCTTGGCCATGGTTTCCTCATCAATAGCTCCCCACAGCACCTCCAGGGCCTCTTCAACTTCGGGATAATCCTGCAGAACCTGCGTGTCCATGATCAGTATGCCGTCGTAGGGAGGGAAGAAATCCTGGTCGTCCTCCAGCACCACCAGGTCCTGCGCCTCAATCCGTCCGTCGGTCGAATAAGCAACAGATACGTCAACATCTCCTTCGCCCACCGCCCGGTATACCATGCCGTAATCCATCGGCTCAGTCTGGTCAAATTCCAGGTTATAATGCTGCAGGAAATCGTCAAGACCGTCGCCTTCCCGTTCGGTGAAGTCGTAATCGCAGGCTAAAATGAGATCTTCTGAGTGATCCCGGAGATCGCTTATGGTCTGCAGCCCGTGCTCATCGGCGAATTTTTGCCTGACCGCGGGAATATAAGTGTTATTGAACCCAAAGGGCGGCATGACCGTCGCCTCATACTGATCCTGATATTCCTCGGTCACAAATTCCAGCACCCGATCGCGGTCCCGCCATTCCTCGGTAACGTCCATGTCAAACAAGGCAGTGAATATGGTTCCAGTCCAGGAAATGTAGCCGTTAAGTTCATCTTCCAGCAGGGCCTCATGCATCAATCCCTCTGCTGTGAATCCGCTGGTATGCTCTGCCTGCAGATCTGTCTTTTCCTCTATAAGGATGACAGCCATTTCACTGAGAATCCACGGCTCCGAAAAGGTGCTTGAACCCAGGACGATTGTTTCTTCCGGCTGCTGTGGATCATCTGCCGCCTCCTGGCCACATCCCACCATTGTAAAAGCAGTCGTGAGACATAAGGCAACGACCAACGCCAGCATACGGCAAGAGCGTGTTCTCATGGTGCAGATCCCCTCCTTAAGGGTTTCGGGATTCGGTCGATTGACCTAGATTTTCAGACCTTTTGGAGTAACCAGATACTCAACGAAACCCAGCAGCTGGTCGCCAAGCAGGGCAAGCAGCGCACTGGGCACCGCACCGACCAAAATCAGATCATCACGTATGGTGCTGAGGCCCGTTACTATGAACTCGCCAAAGCCGCCTCCTCCTATATACGCGGCCAGGACAGCGGTACCTATTATTATCACCGTCGACGTTCTGATGCCTGCCATTATCACGGGAACCGCCAGTGGCAGCTCTACCTTGCGCAGCACCTGCAGGTCAGTCATACCAACTCCCTGCGCGGCCTGCTTCAAAGGCTCATCTACTTCCTTTATGCCGGTGTACGTGTTGCGGAGAATGGGTAGAATGGCGTACAGAAAAAGGGCCAGGTAAGCGGGACGGCGGCCGATGCCAACTCCCAGCGGTATCATTATGGCCAACAGGGCAAGGCTCGGGATCGTCTGAAGTACATTAGCCACGCCAATAGCAAACGCCTCCACCACCTCATTTCGAGTGGCCCAGATCCCCAGCGGGATCGACACTACCGTGGCAGCAGAAACTGGAACAACCACCAGCAGCAAATGGGCCTGAAAAGCCGCTATCAGCTGCTCCTGTCTGGCACTCGCCGCTTCGATAAAAGACAGCAGTAAATCCACTCTCTTCAATCCTCCTCCGGCAAGTCAATGGCTTCTCGTGGCCACATTTCTTCGACGAGTATGTCCACGAACCCGGTTTTAGTAAACACTCCGACTAACCGATTCTGTTCATCAACTACGCCAAGGCCGGCCGAGCTGCTCCTGGCAAGCTTGTGTACCGCCTGAAATACGCTTTCATCGCAGCTGACTGTCTGGCGGTCGGCAAGCTCGGTGACTGACGTCTTTTTGTCTGCATCATTTGCAGCACGGCTCACATCGTCAGCGGAGACCAGTCCAGCAAACCGGTTCTTTCCGTCAAGCAGCACCAGGTAATCACTTTCCTCCTGACGCATCTTCTTCATCGCCTCCGACAGCCTCAAGTCACTCGAGGCCCTCACTGCTCCATTGGAAGCAAGTTCACGCACTGTGACATCCAGAGGATCCTGCAGCATGCGGCGCGGGCCGATGAATTCCGCCACGAAGCGGTCCTCAGGATTGCGCAGCATGTCACGGGGTGGGTCAATCTGAACAATGTGGCCATTTTTCATCATGACTATGCGATCTGCCAGCTTGGTTGCCTCGTCCATATCGTGGGTAACGAAGACTATCGTCTTTTGCACCTCCTGCTGCAGCTCGAGCAACTCCTGCTGCAGCTGCGATCTGGTAATCGGGTCAAGGGCTCCAAAGGGCTCGTCCATCAGCAGGATATCGGGGTCGGCGGCAAGGGCACGCAGTACGCCGATGCGCTGCTGCTGTCCCCCACTGAGCTCACGTGGAAAGCGGTCAATGTAAATGTCGGAGTCCATCCTGACCAGCTCGAGCAGCTCTTCTGCCCTCTGCTGTTTTTGCTGCGCCGACCATCCCTGCAGATCAGGTACAACAGAGATGTTCTGAGCAACCGTCATATGAGGAAATAGACCGATCTCCTGAAAAACGTAGCCCATCTCCCGCCGCAGTTGAACTACATCCATCTCGGTGTTTGGGCGACCATTTACCAGGATCTGACCATCGGTTGGCTCGACAAGCCTGTTGATCATCTGCAGTGTAGTTGTCTTACCACATCCGCTGGGTCCTATAAGCACCACGAGCTCGCCCCGTTCAACCTGCAGTGAAAACTCTTCTACTGCCAGGTGGTCACCGTCGTAAACCTTGGTTACGTCCCTGAACTCGAGTACTTTGTCTATTGGGTCTCACTCCCTTACCAGATGATAAAACCACCATCATCTCAGGCCGGTTCATCAAAGGCACCCTTTACCGGTCGAATAAAGCTTCATCCGCCCAAGCACGCAATCGCTGCGCAGGGTGGTACTTCATCAGTTTCGCATCGCAGGATCAAACTCATCAGTGAGGCTTCAGGTGGGCAACATGGTGCTCCACAGCACCAAGCATGTCAGACCTTCTGTACTTCTGTACATTAATGAACCCTCAACACAATCAGTGTCGACGGTCGTTCACTATCGGACTTCCGCTAGCTTCAACTTGCATGCCTATATGACCTTGAGACCATATAAAAGAATATCAAGCAACCCTTTCAGGTCAAGGGGCAAAACCAGACCCTTCCATGACCTGACATACACAATCTTCCACTGCAGCCATTCTGTACGCCGCCCACCTGCCGGTTTTAACCTGCAGAAGGCAGCCAAACTCCTTTAGTGTGCAGCGAAATCTGTACTTGACACAACCGGGCCTTGGGAGACGACCCGGAAATAGATAAAAAGGCCGATCTACAGAAGAGGGTCAACCATAATATGCATGTAAATATATGTAATGTACTTATAAAAATGGTGACGGGGATTTTCTGTGCGCTGCGGAGCTAGAGCGGCCCCGGTGTGCACCGGGGCCGGTGACGCCGTTTGTCATGCATCAGTCTTGCCGGTGAAGTGGAAATCAGCAATTTTCAACGCAGGGACGTAGTAGTTGCCGAAGAAACCCGGCGTGCGCTCACGTTCGCTGGAGATTGCCTCGACATTACAGAAAGCCTCCAGCATGCTTTCGGTAAACCTCATATTCTTGACCGCACCGGTTATCTCGCCGTCTTCTATCTTGAAGACCCCGTCACGGGTCAGCCCGGTCAGTACTGACTGCCGGGGATTGATAGCGTTCATATAATGGAACCTGGTTACCAGCAGGCCTTCATCGGTGTTGGCAATTATCTCCCCGGTGCTGTGTTGTCCGCCAGCCATGATCATGTGCAGGGGCATTCCCCCCCGCTGGGGCATATCCACCGAATGACCCGTACTCTGCACGCCGTCTTTATGTGCACTCATCGCATCGTAGATGAAGTTCTTCACCACTCCGTCCTCAACCAGAGTGACCACCTGTCGGGGGTAACCTTCAAAGTCAAAGGGAAGTGATACCGTGTTTTCATTGGTGTGGTCATCGACGAGGTTAACCCGGGAATCGAAGACCTGTTCGCCCTGTTTTCCAGTGAGAAAACTCATCTGGTTCTGCACGCTTTTGGCACTGAATCCGGTGAAGGCCATGTAGGTAAGCAGGTTGCTCACCGCCAGCGGCTCCAGGATAACTGTATAGGCCCCAGGCTCGAGCTCCTCGCGGTCCCGGTTCATCTCGGCCTTCTTCTGAGCCCGCCCGAATGTCTGCAGAACATTCACGTCCTCAGGACGGGTGGACGTGTCGGCGGCATAACCGGTCCCGCCACCCTCACCCAAGACTTCCACCAGGGCGGAAAAATTGACCTGGTTCCCACGCGCGAACCTCTTTATTCCCTCACTGTTGCCAAAGGCAAGATTACTCTCCTGATAGGTCAGCTTTCCCGAAGCTTTCTGCTGCTGCTGCAGGGTATCGAAACATTCAGCCAGCATTTCCGCCCGACGATCAACTCCGAATTTATCCGCCAGCTGTGGGTTGTAATGATCGGCCGAGATTTCCTCCGGCTCATCTACTGCAGGAGGCTGCTTTTCGCCAGGGGGTATGAACTGCAGGTTTTGCACAGCATCAGCAACAGCCTCTTTAAGTGAATCTCTATCGTACACAGTGGTCGATACGCGACTGCGCTTCTTCTCTTCCGTTACGGTTATGGTTATGCTGGTGGCATCTTCGAATACGTTCTGATGAATCTCCGAGTTGGCATAGCGGGTCAGACCCTCGGCCCGTGATGTTATCATAACCCGGGCCTGGTAATCACCGGCCTCATCGAGTATGAAATCGATAAGCTCGTAGCTTTGGTCTTTATCTAACATCCTTAACACCTACCTTCACATTTCTGAAACGCGCCGGTGCTGCTCCGTGTCCGACGTGCGCTACCTGGCTCGGCTCGCCCTTTCCGCAGTTGGGGGTACCGAACATCTGCCAGTGCTCTTCGGTGGCCACGCCATCGCAGGCATTCCAAAACTCGGGCGTGATACCCGTGTAGATGGGGTCTTTGTAAATCTTCCCGGTCAACTTCCCTTCTTTGATCTCGTAGGCCACCTCACAGGCGAACTGGAAATTGAGCCTCCTGTCATCTATGCTCCAGCTTTTGTTGGTGTGCAGGTAGAGTCCATTCTCAATACCAGCTATAAGCTCATCGAAATCCTTGTCCCCCGGAAGCAGGTTGATGTTGGTCATACGTACTATGGGAATACGACCCCATCCATCAGCCCGTGCAGTCCCGTTGGATTCTTGCCCAACAACAGGCGCAGTATCACGGGAAGTCAGGAAGTTGCGGAATTCGCCCTCGGTGATAATTTCGACCTTCTGCGCGGGGACCCCCTCGTCATCGTAACCGAAGGTACCCAGGCCACCGGGTACAGTCGCATCAGCAACGATGTTGACGTGTTCTGAGCCGTAGGCGAAGCCGACCATATCTGGATTGAGGAAGCTTTCGCCTGCATACCCGGCTTCATGCCCCAAGACCCGATCCATCTCGATGGGGTGGCCGACGCTTTCATGGATCTGCAGGGCCAGCTGAGAGCCGTCTATAACCAGGTCAAATTTCCCGGAGGGACACTCCTGGGCCGTCAGCAGCTGCGCAGCCTCTTCGCCGATTCGTGCCGCGTTCTCCACCAGCTGCAGATCTTTGACAAACTCATAACCGGCAGTCGCGAAGTTACCCCGAAAAGAATTCGGGAAGCTCCGCGTCTGCATGCCGTCCTTGCCGGCTGCAAAAGCCTGAATTCCGCCGCCGGATTCATACAGAGTCTGGTTGATGTAGGAACCATCCGTATCGGCAAAAACCTTGTCCTCCCTGCGAAAATCCATTGTTCCCTTGGTGCGGAAAAGCTCTGCATTCTTTCTCATCTCATCCTCAGCCGCAAACAGTAGATCCAGCTTCTCCTGTCGCGACACCTCGAAGGGATCTATCTGTACAGGCGTCTCGTAATGGTCAACCACCGCATCCTTTTTGGCCAGACGGACGGGCTCTCTCTGTGCCTTCTTCGTTGCGCGGGCTATCTGTAGGGCCTTGTCTGCCGTCTTTACCATATTCTCAAATTCCTGCGAGGCGGCGAAGCCCAAAGCTCCGTCTATGAAAACTCGAATCCCGTATCCACGGCTGCGAGATGTCGAAAGGTCCTGGGCCATCCCGTTTTCGGTGGAAATGTGCTCCTCACTGATATCGTGTATCCTTATGTCGGCGTAATCGACGCCCCGGTCCTGCAGATAATCCAGAACTTTCGAGAGTTTCTCTTTCATTGACATACCCCTTTCCGTGTTTCAGTCCTAACGGACCGACAGAGCAACCCCTCACTCCTTCCATAAGTAAATGGCAATTTAACTGCTATATGATGCTGCCAGCACAAAAACATTTTACTGTTGTGACAAATATAATTTCTCGTTTCGGCAGCAGAATCCTGCTGGCCTGAGCGCTCATAAATGTTTATAAGCTGCTAAACCTACAGACAAAGCCCGAATATCAGAAAGGAGATTCACATGTTTGAACACAAAAAACAGCTGCTCAGGCCGGTAGCAGTTGAGGCACCCAATCCCACCTACGCCGCGATGCTGCAGGAACAACTGGGGGGACCTCAGGGCGAGATGAAGGCCGCCATGCAGTACTTTTCCCAGAGTATGCGCATAGCAAACGAAGCCATCCGGGATCTTTTCCTTGACATAGCCGCCGAGGAGCTCGGACACATGGAAATGGTAGCAGAAACAGTCCGTCTGCTCTATGGAGATGAGGTGCCCACTCATGCTCCGACCACCCAGCAGCTGGCCGGTGCGGCAATGAAGGGGCACACGCTCAGCGGCCTGTCCCCCATGCTGGCTGATGCTGGCGGGGTTCCCTGGACGGCCAGCTACATCAGTCAGACAGGAGATGCAGCCGCCGACCTGCTGGCTAACATAGCAGCAGAGCAGGGGGCCAAAGTTGTTTATCAGCATCTGCACCGACAGATCGATGACCGCTACGTCCGTGAGACGATAGACTTTCTGTTAAACCGGGAAGAAGCACATAATGCTCTCTTTCGGGAGGCCCTCAATGACATCGCCGATGCCGGCAGTCAGGTGAACTTCGGCGTCGACGAGCAGGCCCGGCTTTACTTTGATCTA
The DNA here is from genome assembly GCA_003551215.1 of Clostridia bacterium. Taxonomy (GTDB): domain Bacteria; phylum Bacillota; class Sulfobacillia; order SLMV01; family SLMV01; genus PUMD01. The sequence continues at coordinate 31,545 of PUMD01000005.1, forward strand.
TCCGAACCGGGCCAGTATTACGAAGCCCCCGTTCCCACAGCTCCACGGTTCACCGCTCCCACGGAACAATCCGGAGGCCGCGGCAGTCATAACAAATGAGAGCATCAGGCAGCCGGGGAGCTTGTGGCTTCTGAGCACCCCGGCTGCGCACATAAAACTATCAACAACTGCAGCAAAGCAGCATAGCCCGGTGTCCGGCGCGGACTCTAGCTGCTGCCAATGACGCCACCTGTTGCACCTGGTATAATAGAAGGCACAGATTATGGAGGGATTCTGAGTTGGCGCGAAAGAGCAGGTCATCTCGCAACGAGAAAAAACCTCGTAGGCGCATAAGATGGTGGCGACTTCTGCTGGTAGTCGTGGTAGTGGTCGCTCTGGTAGGCGCCGGTCTGGGAGCTGGGTTCGTGCTCAGTGCCGTCCGGGCCATGCCGGAGATAGCTGACGTTCGCCCCGAAGCCCAGATTACCTCATACGTCTACGATGTACACGGCGAGCAGGTGGCCCCCCTGCACGGACCGGAACACCGCATCATGGTAGAGCACGCCGAAATCCCGGATGTAGTCAGAGAGGCCTTTATGGCCATAGAGGATCACCGTTTCTATGACCATTTTGGGCTTGACCTGTACAGGATTGTCGGAGCGGCGTGGAACAACCTCACCGGGGGTCCCCTGCAGGGAGGCAGCACAATCAGCCAGCAGCTGGCGCGGAATGCCTGGCCGATAGGAATGGAGCAGACGTGGACCAGAAAGATTCAGGAGGCGGTTTTGGCTCTGCAGCTGGAACGCGCCTACACCAAGGATCAGATCCTCACGATGTACCTGAACCAGATCAACCTGGGACACGGGGCATACGGCGTCCAGGCAGCAGCAGAAATCTACTTCGACAAGGACGTAGCCGACCTGGATTTGGCGCAGGCGGCCCTGTTGGCTGCCCTGCCCAGGGCACCTTCTGTGTACTCCCCTTACGTGAATCCAGACCTGGCCAGCCAGCGACGGTCTGTAGTGCTGGCAAATATGGTCCGTGAGGGATTCATAGATGAAGACCAAAAGGAACAGGCTCAAAAACAGCCCATAGAACTGGCCGGGCTGGAAAACCGCCAGGAAGCAGTAGCTCCGCACTTCATCGATTACGTGCTGTCTCAGCTTCTGGAGCGATACCCGTCGGATGTCATATACGGGGGCGGTCTGAAAGTCCACACAACCCTGGACCCCGAAATCCAGACGGCCGCAGAGGAATCAGTAAAGACTCACCTGCTGGAGGACTTCCCTCAGGGTGCTTACGACAAGGACCTGCAGATAGGTATGGTTATCGCCGACCCTCACACGGGGCACATAAAGGCGATGATCGGTGGTCGTCAGCACACTTCCATGCTGGAGCAGAACCGCGCCTGGCAGACCTACCGTCAGCCTGGCTCCGCGTTCAAACCGATAGCAGTCTATACTCCAGCTCTGGAAGAGGGCTGGACTCCAGCCACTGTGATCGACGACTCTCCAGTAGATGTTCGCATTGAAGAAACCGGACAGAGGTTCACTCCCCGAAACTACAGCGAATCGGGTTGGCCTCTGGGTGCCTATCGCGGCCTGACCACCATGCGGGAGGCCATCAGGCGATCAGTGAATGTTACCGCCGTGCGCGCACTCATGGACCTGGGAATCGACAAGGGTTTGGATGCAGCCGAGCGTATGGGATTCAGCAAGCTGATAACCTCCGGTCCTCAAAGCGACCGCGGTCCGTCGCTGGCCCTCGGCGGCCTTACCGAGGGGGCATCTCCTCTGGAGATGACTCTTGCCTATTCAGCTTTCGCTGCCGGCGGAGTCAAACCTGAACCGATTGCCATAACCAAAATTGTTGACCGCCACGGAAATGTCCTTGAGGAAAACTCTCCCCAAAGAAGCGTCGTTACTTCTCCGGAAGCAGCATATCTGATGACGGATATGCTCAGGAGTGTTGTCAGCGATCGGCGCAGCGGCTGGGAGAGCAACTGGGGTACCGGGGATCGTGCCCGTTTCTCGGCCGAATGGCCCATAGCAGGAAAGACAGGTACCACTGATGACATCAAGGACCTGTGGTGGATCGGATACACCCCCGAGTACGTGGGAACCGTCTGGCTGGGGTTCGATCAACCCGAGGACATCGCCAAAGTAGTGGGCAGGTCAATGCCCAGCGGTCTTTATCCTGTACTGATATGGCGCGATGCCATGGAGCCAATCCATGAAGGCCTGGAGATAACTGATTTCGAGCGGCCCGATGGAATGGTGGAAAAAACGGTCTGCATCAAGTCAGGCAAGCTGCCAGGAGAACACTGCCCGACGAATAAACAGCGCCGCGAGCTGTTCCACGAGGACAATGTGCCGACAGAAAAATGCGAAACCCACGTGGAGCTGGAGGTCTGCAGTGAGCATCCAAACCTGTTGTGGGACGGACGTTGCCCTGCTGGCGGAAGACCTACGAAAGAAGTCTTCCTGGACCGTCCGCCTGTGGATGAACCGGTGGTCGACACGCAGGGAAGAACCCTTCCCAAACCATGGGATCTCGCTGACCTGCCGCCGACCGAATCCTGTCAGGAAGTTCATGGTCCTGCAGAAGAGCCTGCCGATATGGTGGAAATCACCATGAGCGACACTGGTATTTCGCCAGTAATCGTGAGGGTGGGCGAAGGTCAGGAAGTCACACTACGTGTCACGGCAGAAGATGCCGAACGTGAACTGGTTATCCAGGGACAGGGAATCGAGCTTGAGGTAGCAGCTGACGAGACGGCAGAAATAATCTTCACACCAGAGCAGGTCGGCATATACCGTATGTACTGCGGAAAATCCTATCCAGAGAACTCAAACCTGCAGGGTCGCTTCATCGTAGAAAGGCGATAGTAACTCCATCCCCTCCCTCAGATATGTTACCCTTGCGCCACCGTATGACTTCGGGGTTGTTTTCGAGGTGCTCGCGAACCGCACGACGTAAAATTCCTTCACCGCGCCCGTGAATTATGGTTACAGAATCGTGCCCGGCCAAAAAGGCATCGTCTATGTACTTTTGCAGCTGCATTATCGCATCATCCACTGTGTGCTGACGTACATTCAGTTCCTTATGGACCACTTCGCTTTTGCTGCGGCTCAGTTTTCCCACCTGACTCCTGCCCCTCTGTTCCTCAGGATCAGCAGCAATCTGCAGGTCGGCTGTATCAGTCCGCATCTTCATCACGCCCACCTGGATTAAGGCCTGTTCTGATTCTGTGTCCACCTCCAGGACCCGACCCGTCTGTTGAAGACTGCGTATTCGCACGTATGCTCCGGGCTCCAGTTCTTCGGGGCTTATCCCCTCATGTGTTTCTCCTTTGGTTTCAGACCTGGTTTGCTCCTCGGCTTCGCCGACCACATCAGCCATAGAACCCTCGACATTGCTGAGACTACCTCTCGCCCCTTCTTCAATTGAACTGAGTACCTGTCTGAGGGCTTCTGCTCTGCGAAGCACTTCATCTGTGTCTACGAACTGATCCTCGTCGATATCATCGGCCTGCCCAGAATCCTCCGCCATCATCTCCAGCCGGCGGCGCAGCTGATCCTGAAACTCTTTCAGGGCGTTCAGCTCGGAACGCAGCTCATTCAACAGGGCGCTGACCTCCCGGCGGGCTTCAGACAGTATGTCCCTCACCTCCCTGCGAGCATCACTCAGTATCTTTTCCTTCTGCTCGCGGAGATCGCGTTCACGACGGGCCAGCCTCTCGCGCAGCTTCTCAGCATCTGTGGCTTCCTGACCCGCTTTCTCTCGATATTGCAGCCACTTTCTGCGATCCTGCTCCATTGCCGAGATGAGCTCCTCCACGTTACCCTCATCATCAGACAAAAAGCTTCGGGCCCGGCTGACCAGTTCATCGGGCATCCCGAGCCGTTGGGCTATCTCAAGGGCGTTGCTTCTACCGGGCAAGCCCATGACCAGATGATAGGTGGGTGAAAGGGTCTCGGCGTCAAACTCCATGCTGGCGTTTTGAATGCCGTCCTTCCGGTAGGCGAAAGTCTTCAGGCGACTGTAGTGGGTGGTGGCCATAGTCCGCACGTGCCTCTGATGCAGCTCTTCGAGGATGCACATGGCCAAGGGAGCACCTTCCATGGGGTCTGTTCCCGCCCCCAGCTCATCCAAAAGCACCAGAGTTTCCGAATCGGCCATCTTGAGTATAGGTATTACATTACGCATATGCGACGAAAAGGTGCTGAGGTTCTGAGCAATGCTCTGTTCGTCGCCGATGTCACAGTACACGCGGCGAAAGATTCCCACATCGCTGGAGGGAGAGCAGGGTAGATGAAGTCCCGCCTGACACATCAAGACCATAAGCCCTACCGTCTTGAGGGTGACCGTCTTGCCTCCGGTATTCGGACCTGTTATTACCAGGACGTGAAAATCTCGTCCAACTTCAACGTCTATTGGCACCACTTCGCCCTCAAGCAAGGGATGGCGTGCCTTTTTGAGATACACATAGCCGTCGGAGTTGGTGTTGGGCATCACGGCATCCATATCCTCTGCCAATCTGCCCCTGGCGTAAATCAGATCCACCTCGGCAAGTACAGCCTGTTCTGCTCTCAGCCTGTCTGCCTGCCGGGCAACCTCATCACTCAACCGGCGCAAAATGCGCTCTATCTCTCTTTCTTCCTCCGACCTCAGGTTCCTGATTTCGTTGTTCAGGTCGACGGCCACCTGCGGCTCGATGAACACCGTGGCACCGCTGGAGGACTGACCGTGGACTATACCCTGGATGCGGTCCTTGTGCTGCACCCTGACCGGTAAAACATACCGCCCGCTGCGCTGAGTAACTATCGGCTCCTGCAGGTAAGTTCGCATACGATCGCTTTTGGTCATCTGTTCCAACTGAGACCGAAGCTTCTCCGAACGGGAGCGGATCTGCCGGCGAATACTGTACAGCTCAGGACTGGCTCTATCTGCCACGTTCCCTTCCTCATTAACACACTTCTTTACCTGTCCGGCAAGCACATCGCTGTCTTTTATCTGCTCGGCCAGCTCCACCAGCGTGGGGGCCATCTCGTGATGTTTTTTGAGGTATGCTGACAGCTCGCAGCCGGCCTCCACACATTCAGCCACCGCCCACAACTCCTCAGCGGAAAGCAGCGCCCCTTTGTCTGCCCGCTGCAGGACGGACCGGATATCGGAAATCCCGGCCAGTGGGACCCGCGAACGGCCCATCAGCGATCTCATCTCCTCCGTTTCAAGCAGGCGGCGCTGCACCTTTTGGTGATCCACCTCGATCCCCAGGTTGAGGCAGCGCACCCGGCCCAGGCCGCTGGTAGCACGTTCTGCCAGCCGCTCTTTTATAGTCTCAAAATCGAGGTGTTCGCGAGCATAATCCCAAAGATCCTCTTTTCCTGAAAGTTCAGCTTTGGGGGCATGCTCAGCTGCTGGCTCTGCGTCGAGCAAAACAGGTCACTCCTCCTTTTCGGAATCCTTCAGCAAATCCATCAGATCAGAAGCCTTCTTGGTATTTAATATATTCTCCGGCTCACACCATCCGCGACTAGCGCAGTCAACTCCGTAGCTGAGCAGGTCAAATCCTGATGGGGAGTGAGCATCGCTGCTTATGACCAGTTTGACGCCCATTTTCGCTGCTTTCTTTACCCACTGCCAGGGCAGGTCCAGACGATCTGGAGATGAATTGATCTCGACCGCCGTACCAGTCCGCTTGCATGCAGAAAGCAGCCGTTCGAGGTCGGGTGGTTCGGGGTCGCGAACCCCGAGAAGCCGGCCGGTAGGATGTCCGATAATGTCCACCTGTGGGTGCTCACACGCCGAAAGCAGCCGCTTTGTAAGCTTCCCCTCTCCAGCATAAAGATCCGAGTGAATCGAGGCTATGACTACATCCAGCTGCTCCAGTACGTCATCCGGGTAATCCAGAGACCCATCAGGTAGAATATCAACTTCCACTCCACTGAACAGGCAAAAATCCGTCAGCTCTTCCGCCAACCGCCTGATATGCTGGTACTGCTGCCGGAGCTTATCTTCATGCAGCCCCCCGGCCACAGTCAGCGAAGGCGAATGATCGGTGATGGCAAGATAATCCATACCGCGCCGCCGGGCAGCGGCAACCATCTTTTCAATGCTTGCGGCTCCATCACTCCAGCTGGTGTGGCAGTGCAGATCTCCGCGGAGATCGTCAAGCCGCAGCAGTGAGGGAATCAACCCCCTACGGGCAGCCTTTACCTCATCCGTGCCGCAGCGCAGCTGCGGCGGAATAAACTGCAGCCCAAACCGGTCGTAAATTTCCGCCTCATCCATACCGCATAACTGCTCGCGCCAGCCTGACAGAGCGTCTGGTTTTTCATCTTTTGCCAATCGCGTAAGCTTGCTGCGGTGTTCTTCATTACCGGTCAGCCACAACAGTGCGGCTCCTTCTCCCTGGACCGGCACGGCATGGACGTAGACAGACATCCCCCTGCGCAGAGAAAAACGCATGTAGGGTGGACATCCGCCGCCTTCGCCCCCCCGGACAGAATGTACAGACTCATCCTTCTTTACCGCCTCAAGAGCCCTGCTGAGCCATTCATCCGGCTCCGCACTCCGATCCAGCACTGCCAGAAGCTTCAACTCGCTGATCTGCTCGCTTCTTCGCCTCAGCTTTCCCACCGGGTGAACGCGCAGGGCACCTTCTACCTGGCCAAGTAGTCCGCCGAAATATTCAGAATGTGAGTCCGCCGTATCAAGGGTCATGAACCGGCCTGCCGATGCCAAAGCTCCAGCTGACTGGCTGATCTGCTGCTGTCGGCGGGGACCTATCCCTTCGATTTCCTGCAGTTTTCCCGAATCCGCCGCCTGCTGCAGTTCGGAAAGACTGCTGACCCCCAGGGTCTGATAGATAGCCGAAGCGGTCTTGATGCCCAGCCCAGGGATCTGCAGCAGCTGCAGCACCGAAAACGGCACCTTATCCGTCAGACGGTCGAGATAATCACAGCTGCCTGTCTCTGCTATGTCAACTGCTTTTTCGGCCAGCGCTGGACCGATTCCGCGTATGCGCTGCAGCCTATCTTCATCCCATTGACCTTCGAGGGCGTCGAAGTGCCGGGCCAGATTCCGTGCGGCTGTGCGGTATGCATATGACTTGTGCGGTTCTGTGCCGCTGATCTGCATGAGATCAGCGATGTCCTCAAAGGCCTGCACAACTCTTTTCAATCGGTGACTCACCGAAATTCTCCTTCTACTGACGATTCTCCGCCATCCTGACGTTTCATAGGAATTACCGGATCATCACTGTTTTTGGTTTTGCGGTATTCTTCCTCCAGCATCTGCACGACTCGGTCATACCGCTCCTGCAGCTCAAGATACTCCTCTGCCAAATTCAGGGCCGCCAGTACCGCAGTCCTGGTCAGATCGAGGCCATCTGCAACCTCGGCAACCTCCTGCATGCGGAAATCCACTTCCCGCGCCATCTTGCGCAGCTGAGCAGGCGACTTGTCCCCTCTAAGAATGTAGGTCTTGCTGTAGATCTCCACCTTTACTTCATTCATGTTAGGTAGGCGCAGTACCCGCAGCACGCGGGCGTGAAAACGAGCGCCGCTTTCACCTCCTTCGTTACAGCTGTCCGAAGAACTCTTCTACGCAGACTACTGCGCATCCTCCAGAATCGAGGCAACCCGTTCCCACTTTCTGTACAGCCGGGAGAGCCGCTTCTTCACTGACTCGAATTCTTCGACCAGCTGTGCTCCTGTACCGCCGGCGTATGAATCGGGGTCGGCAAGCAGACAGGTCAGCTCCTCGTGCTGCCTTTCGAGTCGGGCGATTTCGCCTTCGAGCTGCTTGAGGTCATCGGCGTCAAATGAAGGCTGTTTGCTCCCGGAGCTGTCCGTTTTCCTTTGCTGCCGTTTAGATATGCGCTGGCCGCTGCTTTCGTCCGCCGGGGTGCTTTTTTGGCTCCTGCTGCGCAGATTCTCACGCAGCTGAGAGTAGTTGCCGTGATGGTCCAGAAGATCCCCTTCATCCATCAGCCATATCCTCGTTGCCACCTGGTCCACAAAGTACCGGTCGTGAGTGACAAATACCACCGTTCCGCTGTACTGTACAAGAGCTCTTTCCAGATCCTCGCGGGCAGGCAGATCAAGGTGATTCGTCGGTTCGTCAAGAAGCAGGACTGTCGCATCCTGCAGGCTCAACTGGGCAAATATGAGCCTGCTGCGTTCACCACCGCTCAGCTGGGCGACCTCGGTGAATACATCGTCACCGGAGAAACCAAAACGGGCCAGGTGTTCCCTGGCTCCGCTGAGGCCCAGCTGCGGATGACTTTGATACATCTGCTGCAGTACCGTCCTGTCATCCCGCAGTCCGGAGAGGTCCTGGGGAAAGTGACCTATCCGAACCCCCGCCCCCCAGGTTATGCTGCCCTGCTCTGTTCGATAATCTCCCATCAAAGCCCGCAGAAGGGTGGTCTTACCGCACCCGTTAGGACCAAGCAGGGCAACCCGCTCGCCGCGCTGAAGACGGAAGTCAACTGAGCAGCAGATCTCCAGGTCGTCTCGTCTGATGGTCACATTCTCGCCGAGCAAAACATCCTCACCGCTGGGCTGAGTTACTGGAAACTCCAGATTTATTCCCCCCTCGTAGCTGGGAGGTGGAGGTATACGCTCCATTCGATCGAGCCTTTTTTGCCGGCTTTTGGCCTCTTTGTGACGCTGACCGGCCTTATAGCGGCGAACAAAGGCCTTCAGCTTTTCTATTTCCTCCTGCTGCCTCTCATACCTCTTTTTCTGCTGCTTGCGCCGACGCCTGCGTTCCTGCAGATAACCCGTGTAGTTGGTGTAATAATGCCTCACTGCGCCCTGGTGGATTTCCAGTATCTCACCGACGGTCCTGTCGAGAAAATAGCGGTCGTGCGATACGGAAAGGACCGCTCCAGGGTATCTGGCCAGGTAATCCTCCAGCCACTCGGTGGACTCAATGTCCAGGTGATTGGTAGGCTCATCCAAAAGCATCAGATCGGGGGCCGACAGCAGCATGCGGGCGAGTGCGAGGCGCACACGCTCGCCTCCGGAAAATTCGGCCGTTGGCCGCTGCAGCTGCTCTGAGGTAAAGCCCAGGCCCATGAGCACCGAACGGGCCCGGGCCTCCGTGTCATACCCACCTCTCTGCTCGAAAGCACTGAGCAAGGAGCCGTATTTACGCAATAGCTTCTGCCGCCGGGAAGGATCAGATGCCTCAGGGATGCGCTGCTCCATTTCTCGCAGTTCATCCTGCATCGCAGTAAGCTCGGAGAATGCCTCCATGGCCACCTCCATGGCCGTTCTGTCAGGGGCAAAACCAACATCCTGCGAAAGCCGCGAAACAGAACAGCTGCCGTAGACTGTCAGCTGTCCATCATCGGGTTTAATATCTCCACAGAGAATACGCAGCAGGGTGGTTTTGCCCGCACCGTTGTGCCCAACGATCCCCAGGCGAGCATCCTCGCGGACGATGAAGGATGCACCGGAGAAGATCCTCTCCCCTCCGAGATATTTCTCAAGATTCTCAGCCCTCAGCAATGCCAAGCCAGACCACCCCTGTATCCAGTGAGTACGGAAGTTTTTACTGCCGGCGTCAGGAACGCAGCGTAGCTTCTAAATCTTCAGCCAGTGCTTCGATTATGTCCTCCTGGTATCTTTGCACCTCTTCATCTGTCAGTGTGCGGTCTTCGGCCCGGTAGATCAAGCGGTATGCAGCACTCTTTTGGCCCTCAGGCACCTGCTGTCCGGTGTATATGTCGAAAAGCTGCACCGATTCCAGGACATCCCCGACTGAACCTTTCATAACCGAGACCAGCTGCCGATGACTGACCTCCTCATCTACTACCACAGCAATATCTCTCACAGACGCCGGATAGGAGGGTACTGGCTTCGCACGGGGAGAAAGCCGGGCTGCAGAAATCATTACCTCTGTTTCCAGCTCGCCGATGCAGACGCGTTGGCCTAAGTCCATATGGTCTGCGATGTCCGGGTGCAGCTCGCCAAAGTAGCCGGCAAACTGTCCGTCTATGCTCAGCTGTGCCGACCGTCCCGGATGCAGGTAGTACACATCAGCTTCATCTACCCTCCAGGTGCCTATGTGAAGAAACCGCATGAGCTGAACCAGGACTCCCTTGAGGTAGAAAAAATTCATCGACTGAGGATCACTTTGGCACCAGGAAGCCCTGGTCTGAGGCCCGGCCCCCGCCATAACTAGCCTGTCGCGCTCCTGTGGCTGCTTCTGCAGGGGAACTCCCTCGGGCAGGTAGACCGGTCCCCACTCAAATAGCCTTGCCGTCGCCGGTCCTTCACCGCCTGTATTGTCGCGAAGCATCTTCAGCGCCGAGCCCAGCAGCGTGGTGCGCAGGTACTGCTGCTCTGAGCGCATGGGATTCTGAACCCGAATCAACCGCCTGTGCGGGTGATTATCCGGCACCCCAAGGGCATCCAGCATGTCCGGAGACAACCAGGAATAGGTCACCATCTCAAAAAATCCTGCGCCGCTTAGGAAACTGCGAACCAGCCGGCGGACCCGCTCATCCTTCGACGGGGTGTATCCGGCTACGGCCGTCTTCGGCTCTGCTGACGGGATCTCGTTGTACCCGTGCAATCTGGCGATTTCTTCTGTGAGACCGATGTCCCTCTGCACATCAGAACGCCAGCTGGGAACCACCACGCCCAACTCTCCATCCTCGTCAGCTTCTCCCACTTCAAACCCCAGTCTGTGCAGGTAAGAGATCATCTGCTCGCAGCTGAGCTCGGTTCCCAAAAGCGCATTGACCCTTTCGGGCCGCAGCGTCAGCCGACGACGGGCTACCGGCTCGGGATACACGTCTATGATATCATTGCTGGCGGCTTTGGCCCCTTCCGCAGACAAAAGCTGCATGACCCTCCTCAGAGGCGCAACCGTCTCTTCGGGGTCGCGTCCTTTCTCGAAACGGAGCGAAGCATCAGTGCGCTTCTGCAGGCGGCGGGAGGTGCGCAGAATGCTGCGGGGATCGAAATAAGCCGACTCCAGCAGCACACGTTCCGTGTCAGGACCAACCTCAGAGTTGAGCCCCCCCATGACGCCAGCGATGCCTATAGCACGGTAGGCATCGGCTATAACCAGATCATCTGCCCGCAGCTGATGCTCTTCGCCGTCCAGTGTTACAATACGTTCGCCCTCGCGAGCCCTGCGCACCACAACTTCATTTTTCTGAACCTGATGCAGATCAAAAGCGTGAAGCGGCTGGCCGTACTCCAACATTACCCAGTTGGTTGCATCGACCACGTTATTTATCGGACGCACGCCGCAGGCTATGAGATCCCGTTGTACGGACCAGCAAGACGGTCCAACGTCCACCTCATCTACCAGGCCAGCGCTGTAACGGGGGCAAAGGTCAGCGTCCTCGACGCTGATCTGCACCACATCCTCTATGCTGACATGCTCATCTCCGGTATCGTCCACCTTAGGACGCCGCAGCCGGCCCTTTCCGGCGGCTGCCAGCTCCCGCGCCACCCCGAGATGGCTCTGACAGTGGGCTGCGTAATTTGGAGTGAGGTCCATCTGCAAAATCCAGTCGTCCAGCCCCAGGGCCTGTTTTGCAGGTGCGCCGGTTTCGGCACTATCAACCATTATCAGACGGTCTGCCGGTCCAGCCTCCAAGCCCAGCTCCGCCGCCGAACACAGCATCCCTTCTGATACTACATCTCCGAATTCTTCGCTGCCGACCCTTGTTCCGTCAGGCAGCAGGGTCCCCGGCACAGCAAGCGGACTGTAGGCGCCACACCGGCAGTTTGGGGCCCCGCTTACCACTGTCCTCTCTCCAAAAGAGCCGGCATCCACGGTACAGACAAAAAGGTCGCGGTCCGGCAGCCTCTCCACCTGCTTCAGCCTGGCCATGACCACTTTCTTCAGCGGGTCCTCACATAGCTCCTCGACTGAATCCACATCCAGCCCGAGAAACGTCATGACCTCGGCCATTTTTTCGGGCGACAGTTCAGTGCTGAGGTATCGTTTCAACCACAGGTAAGAAATCTTCACTTGGGCTCACTCCTCAAAGCTGCTGCAGGAATCGCAAATCGTTTTGGTAAAGGTGGCGTATGTCGCGGATGCCGTGTTTGAGCATGGTCAGCCTCTCGATTCCCATGCCGAAGGCAAATCCGGAAACCTTCTGCGGATCGTAGCCGCCGTGCCGCAGCACCTCAGGATGCACCATTCCGGCACCCAGGATCTCGAGGTATCCCGTATTGCCGCATGTTGCGCATCCACTCCCACCGCAGGCAGTGCAGCTTATATCCACTTCAGCAGAGGGCTCGGTGAAGGGGAAATAGCTGGGACGGAAACGCACCTCAACCTCAGAGCCAAACAGTCGGCGGGCAAACTGACTCAGGGTCCCTCGCAGGTGGCCGAATGTCACTCCTTCATCTACCAGCAGGGTCTCGCACTGATGAAACACCGGAGTGTGGCTCATGTCTTCATCGCCCCTGCGGTAAACCCGTCCCGGACCAATGACGCGCACCGGCAGCTCTGGAGCCACCGAACGCATGTACCGCAGCTGAATGGGAGAAGTCTGCGTCCTGAGCACCAGATCATCGGTAAGGTAGAAGGAATCCTGCATATCCCTGGCCGGATGATCTGCAGGAATATTGAGGCCGGTGAAGTTGAACCAGTCCGTCTCCACCTCCGGACCAGAGGCCACCTGATATCCCATGCTGACCAGGATCTCCAGGACCTCGTCCATCGTGCGGTAAAGCGGATGCAGCCGCCCGGTGGGTATGGTCCAGCCGGGAGCAGTTACGTCCACTTTTTCCTGCTGCAGCTTCCTCTGCCTGACCCTTTGTTCGATCCTCTGACGCGCCTGTTCAATTGCCTGCTCAACTTCTGCCTTTAC
>PUMD01000079.1 GCA_003551215.1 Clostridia bacterium
CTCCGGGAGGCGCCGGGATGCCTACCTCGTCTGTGGTGGGAACCAGCATGGCTGCAAAGTTTTCCACATACCATTCCGGTGCGCCGGCAGGAACCACTGCTTTGGGAGCAAAGGCCTCCTCAGCCGCCACCGGGAAAACAAAAAGGCAGATAATTAATAATGAAAATATTATAAATGGTTTAGACATCTGATGCGCTCCTTTTCTTTTGCATTGTTCGTGACAACTAAGGCCAGCCCCGATCCGGTCAATCCTCTCAACACCTATATTACCACATTTGGGTCCGGTTGGGGAATATTTTTTTGCGCTCGGCCAGTGGTAAAACTTGAGAACTCGCTCATCTTGAAAGTCATCGCAGAGAAGTACAATGCTAATATTGACATGAGGCCTGGTCCTGACTGCTGACCGCATTTGGAGTGGGCTAGGCTTGGGTGCTCTCCGTGAACTTTCGCCCGCATTCCTTTCCGTTCTTGCATGGCCCGCCTCCCCTTCCCGGAACCGAAAAAGCACACTGTGGACCCAGTGCTGATACAACCGGTATCTTCATTCATCCTCAATCATGCCCGGGGACTGCTTGCTGCACTTCTGCTCCTTGTACTGGCCGTTGACCTTGGGATCCCGCAAATTAATGGGGCGGTCAATACGAAGCAGTTTTTCCCAATAACCCGATTCGCCAGTCATCTCTCCGTTACCTGCGGCAGGAAAGAAGAGTGAAGTAGCGTTCGAAGATACTTAAGCGTTGCTGCCTGGAAAAAATCAAGGAGGGTAAGATGCCGTGGTTAAAAGAGTATTAATCATTATGCTGTTCTCCGGCCTGCTCCCGCAGGGTAGCACACCGCCTGGTGCTGCCGCATAATAATCGGCGGCGGAAGGATGAGAACCACGATGTCTGCCGCCGAAGCAGTTGATATAAGAACGTCTTGGATAGAAATTATAATCCACCGTGTTATCCTCTGTTGCTGGCAGGGGGCTTTTATCGTGTGCCCCGTAGGTACAGGTATAAAAGCCCCCGCCACAGAGTCCTTGCTACTTCCTTCCTGTAGCGGGGAGCCGATATTTCCTTCAGAATATCTCATCTAATTGACCTTGAACTGCTGGCTTTACTTCGTTAATGGCAGTGCTGGGATATTCCCCCTCAATTATAGCATTACAAAGCTCCGTAAAGTTGGGGAAGAATACTTCTTCATGCTGGACGTATACTTCCATGTTCTCAAGCGCGAATTGAATATATTCCATTGTTTCACGGTCATAAACATACATCCCATATATTTCTTCCAGCATTCTCTCGTTTCTGGTTTCCATATCAGTGCTGAAAAACGGAGTGTCCATATATCTTTCACTATAAGATGTTAGTGCATATACAAGCTCAATTAAAGCTTCAGGCTCATGCTCGGTTGCAATTGGGATAGACCAAACAAACAAATCCCTAAACGGTGCTTTGTGTTCTTCTGCGTTTGGCGCTAACGGAAAAGGTACAAACCCTATTTCATCATCATGATCTTCCGCAGGATTCGTAAGGGCGATGCCTCTTGGATTGGTAAAATGCATCCCAACGTTCGGCTCATGCCAGAACTGGGCATGATCAGCCACTACCTCGTCTTCATAGTATAAGGAGCGCAAGAACTCAAACGCTTCCTCCCCCTCCGGTCGATCCAATGCAAAAACAGGGCGGCCATCCTCAATAGTGAAAACATCTGCATTATTGCTTCCTAATAGCCATGTTGCCAGGCGGAAGTGCGCATTCCCCCACACGCTAACTCCCCATTGATCGATTTCTCCATCGCCGGAAGTATCTCTTGTCAGTTCCAGTGCAATTTGATGTAACGTCTCCCAAGTCCACTCACCATCTTCGTAAAGTTCATAAAGACTTGGGAGTCCCTCCCTCTCAAACATTGACTTGTTCCAAAAGACCCCTGTACCACCCTGAGGCCAGGTATGTGCAAAGGCATAGTACTCCCCCATATACTCCGAATAAGAATCGATAGGCTTTACTTTTTCTTGGGGGAGATTTCTTTTTATAGAGTCTTCTTCTAAGGTCATTAAATAATCGTTCACTATCGCCTGGTAGAGGTGGGCAGTTTGGGTCCGGATTATATCAGGAGCGTCACCCGCCATAATATCTGTACCCAACCATTCTACTACCTCTGGAGGCCGGTGCTGAAACTCTATGTTGACATTGAAGGTGTCTTCAACCCATTCGAGATATTCTGGGGCCTGATCTGGCCTCAGGTCAAGATCAATAGCGATATGATGATCCTCCACAAGGTCCCTATACTCTTCAATCGGATCCACTACAAAAGCTATAGTCACGGTTTGCCCCTCAAAATCATACACTACCTCTTCGGCAAAAGAAAACTGCATCGAGAAACTCAAAAAAAGAATTAAGATAGGCAAAGCCAGTAATACTACAGATTTGCGCATTTATGTCCCTCCCCTTGGAGATAAAAAATATTTTACTAAGTTCAACACCTATCACTCAACTAAACCATCGGCAACAATCAAGAGCCAGAAATTTCACCCCTCTCATTTATGTATCCTATTTTTTTCCAACCTTCATATCCTCAGCATAACAAGCTTATACTTTTCAAGCAAGACTGTACATCTTATAAGTTTAGTTATTAGCCGAAAAGACACACTTATCTTCGAGATGGAAAGAGCGAGTAACGCTCTTATTAAAACAGCAAGAATGAAATAGCAAGCATGCCAACGGATATAAATTAAAGCCATTTAGTTAGTAACAGACGACCCGGACCAGTATTTCGTCCAGGCCGTCAGTGCTGTCCGAAGACAAAGACCGGATGAACACCCAAAGATTATACCGTCTTTTATGTACTGCCCGAATAAATCGTCGAGACGGCTCTGGGCTACTGGCTTAACCTCATGAAGGGCAGAAACTGCATCCCTTTCTCCCGTAATCACGGCATCCATTGCAATTGCCAGTTCATCGCCAGGAGCATTCAGGAAGAAATGCTGGCTCGCCACGATAGTTTCCAAGGGGGCCCCTACCCCTTTAATGTGTAGATTTTCATTGGCCTTTCGAAGGACTTCAACAGACTCCCGGTTCATAGCCGCAGGAACGTCAACATGATCATATGCCCCACCCATCACATAATCATCAAATTCAGGGTGGTCGTCTTCTTGCCAGAGAAAGCTATGGAGTGCGAGCATTTTTTCTGGCTCCGCAGCGTTTGCAGGTAGAACATGACTTTCATAGGCTTGAACAGGATACAAGGTTTCAGTTGAACTGGGTCCTAAAGGAAGCGGGACCAGCCCGGTTTCATCGTCAAAGGTTCCACCTTTCCA
>PUMD01000052.1 GCA_003551215.1 Clostridia bacterium
ATAACAACGTCATCGCTGCCGTCAACGTCGTCTTACCGTGATCTACGTGACCTATCGTACCCACGTTCACGTGCGGCTTCGTACGTTCGTACCTCTCCTTCGCCATTATCTGCTACCTCCTTTGAGATAAGCCCTTTTAGTAGGGTGCTCCCCGAGCAATAACCTTCTCCGCCACTGGTTTCGGTGCAGGTGCATATTCCTCAAACTGCATGGTGTAGGTTCCTCGCCCCTGCGTAACTGAGCGCAGTGAAGTCGCATAACCGAACATTTCAGACAGCGGCACGGAGGCCCTTACCACCCGCGCCACATCCTGATGACCCATGTCGGAAATCTGACCGCGCCTGCGGCTCAGATCATCGAGAACATCACCGAGATATTCGGATGGAACGACCACCTCCACCCGCATTACTGGTTCAAGCAGCACCGGCTCTGCATCCTCAACTGCCTCATTGAAAGCCATTGAACCGGCAATCCGGAACGCCATCTCCGAAGAATCCACCTGGTGATAGCTTCCATCGACCAGACGGACTCTGACGCCCATCATGGGGTAACCCGCCAGATGCCCGGTATCAAGGGCCTGGCGAACCCCCTTTTCCACATCAGATATGAACTCTTTGGGTATAACTCCTTCTCTGATCTCATCCACGAATTCGAAGCCCAAATCTTCAAGAGGTTCGATCTCCAGGTGCACGTGCCCATACTGACCGCGACCTCCGGTCTGCCTCACGTACCTGACTTCACCCTCGGCTGGCCTGGTGATGGTCTCTTTGTACGCTACCTGGGGCCGGCCAATATTCGCTCCCACGTTGAACTCGCGCAGCAGGCGGTCGCAGATGATCTCCAGGTGCAGCTCGCCCATCCCCTGGATTATCGTCTGGCCCGTCTCCTGGTCATAGTCCACGCGAAATGTGGGATCCTCCTCGGCGAGTGAGCGCATGGCCCGGTCCAGCCTCTCTTCATCCTCCCGGGTCTTTGGCTCTATAGCTACCGATATCACCGGCTCGGGAATTTCAATGGACTTGAGAATGATCGGTTCATCCTCATAGCAGAGCGTATCACCGGTAGATACGTTCTTCAGCCCAACTACAGCTGCTATATCACCGGTGTGGACTTCCTCGACATTCTCCCGGTGGTTCGCATGCAGCCTGACTATTCGGCCTATGCGCTCTTTTGATTCCCGATTGGAGTTGTACACATAGGTTCCGGCGCGCAGCACACCGGAGTAAACGCGTACGAAGGCCAGCTTACCCACATATGAATCAGTCTGAATCTTGAAAGCCAGGGCTGCCAGCGGTTCATTATCCTCAGGCCGACGCTGTACTTTTCCGCCATCCTTCTGATGAACACCCTCGATGGCAGGCACATCAGCCGGCGACGGAAGATAACGTACAATGGCATCCAACAGAAGCTGAATTCCCCGGTTATGGTAGGCTGCCCCACACAACACCGGAACTATCTCGTTGTCCAGGGTCCCACGCCGCAGCGCCCGGTGTATATCTTCTGGGATTATCTCTTCTCCCTCTAGATACTTCATCATCAGCCCGTCATCGAACTCGCAGGCAGCCTCCAGCATTTCGCTTCGTGCCGTCTCAGCAATCTCTCGCATGTCGTCGGGAATTTCGTCCCTGTACACCTCTATTCCCAGTTCATCCTCGCTGTAGACTGCATCCTGTTCAATGAGGTCAATGATTCCGCGAAAATCATCTTCAGCACCGATAGGCAGCTGCAGAGGAACTGCACGGGCACCCAGACGTTCCCTCATCTCAGAAAGCACATTCGAAAAATCAGCCCCCACGACATCCATCTTGTTCACGAAGGCGAGTCGCGAAATGTCGTAGCGGTCTGCCTGCCGCCAGACTGTCTCTGACTGCGGCTCCACGCCGCCTTTAGCGCAGAAAATCACGATCGCTCCATCGAGCACCCGCAGTGACCGCTCGACCTCCATGGTAAAGTCAACGTGTCCGGGCGTATCAATAATATTTACCCGATGATCGTTCCACCGACAGGATGTAGCAGCAGAAGTGATGGTAATACCTCGTTCCTGCTCCTGCTCCATCCAGTCCATGGTAGCCGAGCCTTCATGGACTTCCCCCATGCGATGCACCCGCCCGCTGTAAAAGAGGATGCGTTCGGTAGTAGTCGTTTTCCCTGCATCGATATGGGCGGCAAATCCGATATTTCTTACTTTCTTGAGGGGGAATTCCTCGGACATAACTGCCTCTGCCTCCTTGACACTTCATCCTATCTCGATTTGACCACTCGTATATTTTGATAAACATACCGGGCAATTGCAAGCCCGACAGCTGCTTTTACCAGCGGTAGTGAGCAAATGCCTTGTTGGCCTCCGCCATGCGATGCATTTCTTCCTTGCGGCGAACAGCTGTTCCTTCTCCTTCTGAGGCGTCCATCAGCTCACCGGCCAAGCGCTCGATCTGAGAGCGCTCTCCCCTTGCTCGCGATGCTTCTATCAACCACCTTACGGCCAGGGTGCGCCTCCGCTCGGGTCTGACTTCCATGGGCACCTGATAGGTGGCACCGCCAACTCGCCTGGGCCTGACCTCGAGCATGGGCATGGCATTTTTGACTGCTGCTTCAAATACCTCCAGCGGATCCTTATCAGCCCGGCTCTGTATGAGAGCCATGGCCCCATAGAAGATCTTCTGAGCCAGTCCCCGCTTTCCGTCCTCCATAATCTTGTTGATGAACTTCGTGACTAACCGCGAATTGTAGATCGGGTCTGGTGTTACCTCCCGCTTGGGCGCGCGGCCTCTTCGTGCCACGTTCATCTCACCTCCTCGAAAAAAGAATGCTGCAATCAATCAGGTTTTTTGGTTCCGTATTTAGAACGGGATGTTTTTCTTCCCTCGACTCCGGCGGTATCCAGGGTCCCACGAACGATATGGTATCGAACGCCCGGAAGGTCCTTTACCCTTCCGCCTCGTACGAGCACCACCGAGTGCTCCTGCAGGTTATGACTCTCACCGGGAATATAAGCTGTAACTTCTTCACCGTTTGTGAGCCTCACTCGGGCAACCTTCCGCAGGGCGGAATTCGGCTTTTTGGGCTGCAGGGTGCGAACCAGCAGGCAAACGCCCCTCTTCTGCGGTGATCCCTGCAGTGCTGGAGTCGTGGGCTTTTTCCTTTTGGACTCGCGTCCCTTACGGATAAGCTGGCTAATTGTCGGCATTACCTCACCTCCTCATGGTAGGCTGAAACTCACAAAAATACGCCATGCACCTCATAGATGTATGGCGTCAGCTTCTAGTCCTTCGCCCTTCCTTATGGTGCACATAAATCTATGATGAAACGGACACCGCCTGCAACCTACCGGACCTACTCCTCATGCAGAATCGCTGCTGCCGCTGCTCCGACTGATATCCCACAGGCCTTGCCCAGCTGTACCATCGAATCAACATAAGTTACTTCAACGGACTTCTGCTTGCTGAGGTCAAGCACCGGACGGACCACATGCTCATCCGCATCACGAGCGACAAACACCTTCGCTACTGTCTCCCGTTCGAGAGCCCGCCTGGTCTCTTTGCTGCCGATGGTCTTCCGCGACGCCAAGCGCAGTTTTTCGACAGACATCCTCACCCTCCTTATGCCGCAAAAGGCCCTCAGGCACACTCCCACGCAAACACTTAGACATTTTAGCAGCGAGCCCCCAGGCTGTCAACTGCAGGGTGCAAAAGGAGCGGCCGACTCCGGATGAACGGGACCGGCCGCCTCCATCTTACTCGGCACCGCCATTACCATCAGACACCGCTCGCAGATCGGGGGATTCTTCCGACTCCGACTCATCGGGAACAACACCGACCTGCAGATCGTTGTGATGTTCAGAGCCGGTACCAGCAGGTATCAGTTTGCCGATGATAACATTCTCCTTGAGGCCGCGAAGCTGGTCCGCAGAGCCTTCCGTGGCTGCCTGAGTGAGCACCCGGGTTGTCTCCTGGAATGACGCCGCCGACAGAAACGAATCGGTTCCCAGAGCAGCTTTTGTGATTCCCAGCAGTATCGGTTCAGCCCGGGCAGGCTCTCCACCATCTTCCCGTACCTCCTCGTTCACTGCTTCAAATTTGGGTATTGCAACCTGGCTGCCAGGCAGCATTTCGGTATCCCCTGCATCGATCACTCGAACTTTCTTGAGCATCTGCCTGATGACCACTTCAATGTGCTTGTCGTTGATGACAACTCCCTGCATCCGGTACACTCGCTGGATCTCTGCCAGAAGGTGCTCCTGTACAGCCCGTCTGCCGCGGATCTTGAGGATGTCATGAGGATCGATGACTCCCTCGGACAGCTTCTCGCCCATCCTCACCTTGTCTCCCTCTTCAACCCTCAGCTGGGCTCCGTTGGGAAGGGTCTGCTTCTCCATATTGCCCTCATCATCCACAACGGCTATGGCCTGCTTTCCACCACGGGTCTTCTCAAAGCTGACGGTTCCATCGCGGTCAGCTATAACAGCTTTACCCTTGGGATTTCTGGCTTCGAACAGCTCTTCTACCCTTGGCAGACCCTGCGTTATGTCCTCTCCGGCAATTCCTCCGGTGTGGAACGTTCGCATGGTCATCTGGGTTCCCGGCTCACCAATTGATTCTGCAGCAATAATTCCCACTGCCTCGCCCATGTTTATGATATCCAGACCGGAAAGATCACGTCCGTAACAGGTAGCGCAGACCCCGTGTTCGGTCTTGCAGTACAATACTGACCGGACGTTTATCTGGAATTCCTTGCCGTACTTCTCCTGAAGCTCTTCAAGTCTCGGCAGCACATCCTCCTGTATCATCTCATCGGCGGCCACCAGGACCTCTTTGCTTTCGGGGTCTATGATATCGTTGAGGGCAACCCGACCCAGTGCACGGTCCGAGACCGACTCGATTACTTCAGTTCCGTCGTATATGGGTTCGAGAGACAGGCCCTCACCCGTTCCGCAATCTTTTTCGTTGACCATCACGTCCTGGCACACATCAACCATTCGTCTGGTCAGGTATCCCGACTGCGCTGTCCTGAGTGCAGTATCCGCCAGTCCCTTCCGGGTTCCGTGGGTGGAAGTGAAGTACTCGATGACGCTTAACCCCTCACGGAAATTGGACTTGACGGGCAGCTCAATGGTGTGGCCGGAAGGATCTGCCATCAAGCCCCTCATACCCGCCATCTGCACTATCTGCTGATCGTTACCCCGTGCGCCAGAATCCGCCATCATAAATATCGGATTCCAGCTGTTCATCGAGGTCATGATCTTATCGGTGATCTCATCCTTTGTTTCCTGCCAGACCTCAATTACCTTTTCGTACCGCTCCTGCTCTGTGAGGAGTCCCATGCGGTACTGTGACTCGATCTCATCGACCTGCTGTTCTGCCTCCTGCAGCATCTGTCGCTTTTCGACCGGTACCTCAATATCGCTTACAGCAATGGTCAGCCCCGCCTGGGTAGCGTAGTGGAATCCGAGTTCCTTTATGCGGTCAAGAGTAGTAGCAGTCGCATCTGTACCCACTGTCCGGTACATATCGGCTATCAGCCGGCTGAGTCCGCCCACATCCATCACTTCGTTGACAAAGGGCATGCCTTCGGGCAGCTGGCGGTTGAATATCACGCGCCCTACAGTAGATATGACCCTCTCTCCGCGGAATTTTATGGCCACCGGGTCATGCAACCCGACTATCCTTCGACCGTGGGCCAGCATCATTTCATCTGCCGAGGCGTAGGCCGGAACATCCTCAAGCTCCAACTGCTGCAAATCGGCATCAGTCCGCGTCAGATAATAGCAGCCAAAAACCATATCCTGACTCGGCGTGACGATGGGTTCACCATCTTTGGGATTCAGAATATGACTCGAAGCCATCATCAGCAGCCGCGATTCGCTCTGAGCCTCGGCTGACAGCGGAACGTGAACGGCCATTTGGTCTCCATCGAAGTCTGCATTGTAAGCGGTGCAGACCAGCGGGTGAATCTTGATCGCCCGTCCTTCCACCAGTACAGGCTCAAAAGCCTGGATACCCAGCCTGTGCAGGGTTGGAGCCCGGTTAAGGAGGACCGGATGCTCCTCAATCACCTCAGCGAGGACATCCCAGACCTCATCACGTTCGCGTTCCACCATCCGTTTGGCGCTCTTGATGTTCTGGGCTATATCGCGGGAAACCAGTTCTTTCATTACAAACGGCTTGAAAAGTTCAAGGGCCATTTCCTTGGGAAGACCACACTGATCAATGCGCAGCTCCGGTCCTATAACAATCACTGAACGTCCGGAGTAATCGACCCGCTTGCCCAGCAGGTTCTGACGGAAGCGCCCCTGCTTTCCTTTAAGCAGGTCGCTGAGACTCTTCAGGGCGCGGTTACCAGGACCGGTAACGGGGCGTCCGCGGCGTCCATTGTCTATCAGAGCGTCCACGGCCTCCTGCAGCATACGCTTTTCGTTGCGCACGATTATATCTGGAGCTCCCAGGTCCAAAAGCCTCTTCAGACGGTTGTTTCTGTTTATGACCCGACGGTACAGATCGTTCAGATCTGAGGTGGCGAATCGTCCGCCATCCAGCTGCACCATCGGTCTTAACTCCGGGGGTATGACGGGAATTACATCAAGGATCATCCATTCAGAACGATTCTGCGACCTTCGCATGCCTTCGACAACTTCTAGCCTCCGTACGGCACGCGCCCGTCGCTGACTGGATGCTTCCTTGATCTCCTCGCGCAGCTCTCTGGCTTCGGTATCCAGGTCAAGGTTGGCCAGGACTTCGCGAACTGCTTCCGCCCCCATACCGGCGCGGAAAGCAGCCCCAAATTTGTGCCGGGCCTCACGGAACTCACTTTCACTCAGCACTTCCCGTTCCATCAGGCTGGTTTCTCCCGGATCAATTACGACATATCCCGCGAAATAAAGCACCTTTTCCAGATCCTTGGGAGACATGTCCAGCAGCAGACCCAGTCGACTGGGTATACCCTTGAAGTACCAGATGTGCGAAACCGGTGCTGCCAGTTCGATGTGCCCCATACGCTCGCGACGGACATCTGCCAAAGTGACTTCCACGCCGCAGCGCTCGCACACAATACCCTTGTACCGGATGCGCTTATACTTTCCGCAACGGCACTCCCAGTCCTTGGTAGGGCCGAATATCTTTTCGCAAAACAGGCCATCTCGTTCAGGTTTGAGGGTTCGGTAGTTGATAGTCTCGGGCTTTTTCACCTCGCCGTGCGACCAGGAACGAATCTCTTCGGGTGAAGCCAGGCCTACTCTGATGGAATCGAAAATATTTACTTCAGTAGCTTCGTCGGCGTCCAGCGGTTCACGAAACTGTTTGACCGCCATCAATTTTCACCCCCACCGGTACCTACCCTGCGTTGGTCGCTTTCCTCATCTTCCCCCGTATCCAATTCAAGATCGCGAGCCAGACCCTCGATGTCTTCTTCCTGTTCGCCCTCGTCCTCCTCTTTGACGGCTTCTTCTGCGATAACCTCGACATTCAGGCCCAGGCTCTGCATCTCCTTGACCAGCACCTTGAAAGATTCAGGAACGCTGGGTTCGGGAACGTTTTCGCCCTTGACGATTGACTCATAGGTCCGGACTCTTCCCACGGTGTCATCGGACTTAACGGTCAACATCTCCTGCAGCGTATACGCCGCACCGTAGGCTTCCAGGGCCCAGACTTCCATCTCACCGAAGCGCTGTCCGCCCATCTGTGCTTTTCCACCCAACGGCTGCTGCGTCACCAGGGAGTAAGGACCGGTCGAACGGGCGTGAATCTTGTCATCCACCAGATGGTGCAGCTTCATCATGTAGATGTAGCCCACGGTCACCGGATTATCGAACACCTCACCGGTACGTCCATCACGGAGGTGCACCTTACCAGACGACGGGAGCCCCGCTTTTTTCAGGGCATCTTCAATATCTTCTTCGGTAGCACCATCAAAGACGGGAGTAGCGATCTTCCAACCAAGCTCCTTGGCTGCCCAACCAAGGTGGGTCTCGAGGATCTGACCGATGTTCATCCGGGATGGGACTCCCATCGGGTTAAGAATTATGTCTACCGGCGTACCGTCCGGCATGAACGGCATGTCTTCCTCGGGCAAAACTTTGGCGATTACCCCCTTGTTGCCGTGCCGGCCGGCCATCTTATCGCCTTCGGAAATTTTCCGTTTCTCTGCAACATATACGCGAACCAAGCGGTTGACTCCCGGAGATAGCTCATCACCATCCTCGCGAGAAAACTCCTTTACATCCACGACTATGCCGCTTTCACCGTGAGGCACTTTGAGCGATGTATCTCGTACCTCCCTGGCCTTCTCACCAAAAATTGCCCTCAGCAATCGCTCCTCTGCCGTCAGTTCAGTCTCCCCCTTGGGTGTGACCTTACCGACGAGAATATCTCCCGAACGAACTTCAGCCCCGATGCGAACTACCCCAGATTCATCGAGGTCGCTCAATACATCTTCTCCCACGTTGGGAATATCGCGGGTAATCTCTTCTGGGCCCAGCTTGGTGTCGCGCGCTTCTGCCTCGTACTCTTCGATGTGGATTGAAGTGTAGACGTCATCCTTGACGAGACGCTCGCTTACCAAAATGGCATCCTCGAAATTGTAGCCTTCCCAGGACATAAAGGCCACCAGGATATTGCGGCCGACCCCCAGCTCTCCATCCTCCGTCGAGGGACCATCGGCGAGCACATCACCGGCCTTAACGGCATCGCCTCTGTCCACGCGCACTTTCTGGTTGAAAGCAGTACCCTGGTTGGATCGTTCAAATTTTTGCAGCTTGTATCGGTCGCGTTCGGACTTGCCGTCCTCTTCCCAGCTGACCACGATCTCATCAGCAGTGGCCCTTTCGACCATCCCATCGTGTTCGGCGACAGTCACTACTCCAGAATCGGCTGCCACCCTTTCCTCAACGCCCGTACCTACCAGCGGTGACTCTGGCTCTATCAGCGGGACTGCCTGACGCTGCATGTTAGCTCCCATCAGCGCACGACTGGGGTCATCAGTCTCGAGGAAAGGTATTAAAGCAGTGGCCACGCTGACGACCTGCTTTGGTGATACATCGATATAGTCTACTTCCTCGCGCGGAACTACCTGGATACCGCTGCCGAAGCGGACAGTGACTCTCTCAGCTAGCATATTATTCTCATCAGTCTCCGAGTTGGCCTGAGCCACCACCGCCTCGTCTTCCTCAGTAGCAGTCAGATAGACCACCTCATCGGTGACCTTTCCATCCACCACCTTCTGGTAAGGAGTCTCCATGAAGCCATACTCGTTCACCCTGGCGTAGGTGCTCAAGTTACTGATGACACCGATATTTGGTCCCTCTGGCGTCTCAATGGGGCACATCCGTCCGTAGTGAGAGTGGTGCACATCTCTCACATCGAACCCTGCCCGGTCACGGGTCAATCCGCCAGGCCCCAGCGCACTCAGTCGCCGCTTGTGAGTAACTTCAGACAGCGGGTTAGTCTGGTCCATAAACTGCGAAAGCTGACTGGAACCGAAAAACTCCTTTATTGCGGCTACTACCGGGCGAATGTTGACCAGGTCCTGCGGGGTAACTACATCGGCATCCTGAATGGTCATACGCTCGCGGATGACTCGCTCCATACGTACCAGGCCAGTGCGGAACTGATTCTGCAGCAGCTCACCGACCGTCCGCAGTCGACGGTTACCCAGGTGATCCTGATCATCTACGTATCCCACATCACTGTATAGAGTTACCAGGTAATTCAGTGCTGCCAGGACGTCATCCTCAACCAGGCAGCGCTGCTGCATTGAAGGTTGCCCGTTTCCGTACACCACCACCGGATGGCCATCATCATCCTCCACCACCACCCGTTGCACACCGGTAGAAGCTATCTCGCGGGCGCGGCGGCGTTCGATCTTCTCATCCGCCCGTACCATCACTTCTCCGGTCTCCGGGTGGACAATCTTCTCGGCGGCGATTCGATTGGATATGCGATGAGCAATATCCATCTTACGGTTGAGCTTGTACCGACCCACAGGTGCAAGGTCATAACGGTCCGAATCAAACAGCATGTTGTCGAGAAGCTCGCGGGCGTTTTGCTCGGTGGGCGGTTCGCCCGGCCGGAGACGCTTATAAATCTCAATCAATGCCTCTTCCTGTGTCTCGGTGTCATCTTTTTTCAAAGTGGTCCGTACTACTTCGGTATCGCCGAGAATATTCTTTATTGACTCCTCCGACGCATAGCCCAAAGCCCGGACCAGCACCGTGATGGGCAGCTTCCGGTTTCGGTCTATGCGTACGCGCAGGACCTTGGCCGCAGTGCAATCCATTTCCAGCCAGGCGCCGCGATTGGGAATGAATTTGGCGGTGAACTGTACGCGACCCGCATTATCAACCTCGCGAAAGTAATAGACGCCGGGTGAACGAATCAACTGGCTGACCACGACCCGTTCTGCACCGTTTATAATGAAAGTACCCCTGTCAGTCATCAGGGGTAGATCCCCCATGAAAACCTCTTGTTCTTTGAGTTCTTTTGTGTCTTTGTTGATCAGGCGAGCCCTCACCCGCAGCGGAGCAGCGTAGCTGACGTCCCGCTCCTTGCATTGTTTTACATCATACTTGGGTTCATCGAGACTGTACTCGCCAAACTCCAGCACCAGATTGCCGGTAAAGTCCTCCACCGGAGACACGTCATCAAGGATCTCTCTGAGCCCCTCGTTGAGAAACCACCGGTATGACCGCCTCTGAATTTCGATGAGGTCCGGCATGTCCATCGGTTCATCTATCCGGGAATAAGACAGTCGCTTCTGCCCATCGACCTGATGCGGATAGGCCATGCAGTTTTCACTCCTTTTTGGCTAGGCCACCGGGACTATAAAAGAGCAAACGGCGCCCATCAGAATTAGCTCCATGTGCACCGACAATTCACACGTTAAGTTTTCCGTTTACTGCCATCCTTATACCTAGCCTGCTATAGTGAATGTCAAAACCGCCTAATGGTAACAGCAATTGAGTAGTTTACTATACTACATATGGCTAGTCAAGCCCTGGGGAAACGGTTCTCTCCGCACTGGTGAGGGGATATACGGGAGCAATGTCCCGCGGGGACTGCGAAAGGGCCATTGATGACGGCTCCCGCAGCCCCCTTTTTCTGTCAGCGTATCTCGACGGAAGCACCGGCTTCTTCCAGCTGTCGCTTGATGTCTTCGGCTTCCTCCTGGCTGACCCCTTCTTTGATGGGGCTGGCCTCGTCAGCAGCAGCATCAACAACGCCTTTGGCCTCCTTGAGACCCAGGCCGGTGACTTCCCTTACGACTTTGATGACGGGAATCTTCTTCTGTCCAATCTCCGTCAACATGACATCAAATTCAGTCTGTTCTTCCTCCGCTTCAGCAGCATCAGCTTCGCCGGCTCCGGCAACAGGAGCTACCGCAGCGGGGGCAGCAGCTGATACCCCGAACTCCTCTTCGAAAGCTGAGACCAGCTCGGCCAGTTCGGTCACCTTCATATCCCTTACAATATCCAGCACCTGTTCCACTTTTGTGGCCATCACTTTCACTCCTCATAAAAACGTATTTGTCACTGCACCCTGAAAACTCAGGCGCTTTTTTTCTGTACCTCGGATACTGCGTAGGTCAGATCTCGCATCGGCGCCTGCATAACGGTAGCTGTACGACGCATCGGCGCAGCAAAGCAGCTTGCCACCTGCGCAAGCAGCACCTCCCGTGAGGGCAGATCGGCCAATCTCATGACCTCTTCTGTTTCTACCCTGACACCTTCCAGCACTCCCCCTTTGATCTCAAGGACACCGAACTCATCGGAAAATTCCTTTATCTCATGGGCAGGGGCTACCGGGTCTTCATAGGATATGGCCAGTGCCGTTGGCCCAGTCAGCAGGTCATCGAGACCTTCGATCCCAGCCTCCTCTGCCGCCAACTGCAGAAGAGTATTTTTGACCACGCGGTATTCCACTTCGGCATCGCGGCACCTGTTGCGCAGCTCTTCGGCCATCTGAACATGCAGCCCGCGAAAATCTACCAGTACCACCGCATTGGCCTGCGACAGCTTCTCAGTCAACAGCTCCACTTCTTCCACTTTGTCTGGTCTGACCATCTCGGCAGTTCTCACCTCCACCCCACGGAGAACCATGGGTTAGCCCCACCCCAAAAATCACTCAAACCCGCTGCCGAAACAGCGGGTCATCACATGCTCAGCTCAAAAACTGAGATCCTGCGAAGCCTGCTGCCTCGGTAGGCGACTGGCTGAAACGTCAGTCATTATACCCTGCGGCACCTACTGTCTAGGGCAAGGGCTTTTTCCTTTTGTCTTCAATTGTCAGCCCACATTATACTCAAATTCGCAGCACGTGCAAAGGCTCACAGCGTCGGTCGCACATCAGCCGGATCAATCTTGACCCCCGGGCTCATGGTGGTTGCCACAGTAACTCCCAGTACGTAGCGACCTGACGCTCCAGAGGGGCGATTACGCACCAGCTCTTCTACCAGGGCAAGTATATTATCTGCCAGCTGTTCATCAGAAAATGAAGTTTTTCCCACCGGCACGTGAATATTACCCTCGCGGTCAGTGCGGTATTCGACCTTACCGGCCTTAATCTCATCTATGGCCGAGCCAATATCCTCTGCGACCGTTCCCGACTTGGGGTTAGGCATCAGACCCCGTGGACCAAGTATCCTGCCCAGCGGCCCGACCACCGACATCATATCGGGAGACGCCACCGCTACATCAAAATCGAGCCATCCGTCCTCAATTTTCTCCGCCAACTCCTCACCGCCTATATAGTCAGCCCCGGCTTCCTCCGCTGCCCGGGCCGCATCACCCCTGGCAAAGGCCAGGACAGAAATTTCCTGTCCGGTTCCGTGAGGAAGGACCATTGCTCCTCTGACTATCTCATCGGCGTGACGTGGATCCACTCCCAACCTTACGTGACACTCCACGGTCTCGTCAAATTTTGCGTAGGAAACTTCCTTAACCAGCTGCACTGCTTCCTGTACTGAGTACTCTCTGTCTCTGTCTACTTTCTCGCGGGCTTCAAGATACGCCCTGCCTCTTTTTGGCATGCTGAGATCCTCCTCCTGTGGTTCGAACGGAATCAGAAATCTCGATTCCTCCCACCGGGTTTTAGCTAATCTTCGACAATAATTCCCATACTGCGTGCAGTACCTGCAATTATCCGCATGGCTGCTTCCACAGATGCGGCGTTCAGATCTTCCATCTTGATCTCGGCAATCTCCCTCAGCTGGTCTCTGGTGACCGAGCCGACCACCTCTTCCAGAGAGTTCTCCGCCCCGGACTCAATGCCCGCTGCCTGCTTCAAAAGCACAGAAGCGGGAGGAGTTTTGGTCTCGAAGCTGAAGGATCGGTCGACGTATACCTCTATCTCAACCGGAATTAAAACTCCGTCCTGCTGGTCCGCGGTACGGGCATTGAACTCCTTGACGAAAGACATAATATCTATGCCGTGCTGCCCCAGTGCGGGACCAACCGGTGGAGCAGGACTGGCCTGGCCAGCTGGAATCTGCAGTTTGATCGTGGATTCTACCTTCTTAGCCAACCGGCAACCTCCCTTCCTTACGCGCGCTGTTTACAGTTTCTCAACCTGGGTGAAGTCAAGCTCTACCGGGGTGTCACGTCCAAACATGTTGACTAGTACGTGGACCTTTCCCTGTTTTTCATCGATTTGATTAACAACACCGACGAAACCGTCAAATGGGCCGGATGTGACCCTGACGTTTTCCCCAACTTCTACATCTATTTTAGGTAGTGGCTGTTCCTCGGCCATCCGGTTTTGGATCTGTTCTACTTCCTCAGGCTCCAGGGGAACTGCCGTATCACCCGAGGTAACAAAGCCGGCAACCCCTGGTGTGTTGCGTACAGCATGCCACGACTCGTCAGTCATCTCCATACGCACAAGGATGTAACCGGGAAACACCCGCTCTTCAACTGTGGAGCGTTTGCCGTCTTTAACTTCTATCTTTTCATCGGTGGGGATAAGCACCTCATAGATCAGATCATCCATGTGCATGGATTCAATACGCTTCTCCAAGCGTTCCTGAACAGTGCTCTCCTGGCCGGAATAGACGTGTATCACATACCATTGCCCCCGGTCGTCCTCGATCAGGGCTTCAGAGCGTTCTTCTGCGGCCTGTCCTTCTTCCTCATCTTCCCATTCAGCCTTCATTGGGGCGGCTTTCGTTGGAAAGCCCCCTTCACCCCCTTTATCCAGCGATAATAAACCGAATGCCACTACCGAAAGCGGTATCGGCCACAAAAAACACGACAGCCACCACCGCTACGGATATTAACACCACGATGGTGTACGTGGTGGTTTCGTTTGCATCAGGCCAAACCACTTTGCGCAATTCCGAACGAACGTCTCTCAGAAACTGCCAATATCGCCCAAGAAAACCCACTTGGACCACCTCTCACGTGTACTTCCGGGAAAACCGCTTCGCCAACAACATAATGGCAGGCCCGGAGGGATTCGAACCCCCAACCCGCGGATTTGGAGTCCGCTGCTCTGCCAGTTCGAGCTA
>PUMD01000099.1 GCA_003551215.1 Clostridia bacterium
CCAGCGTCCTTTTTTTTGTCTCACTCTCTCTAGATTTCATTCTCCTCTCCCTACGAGCTCACGGAGGGCAGCGAGTAGCCGTTCATCCTTGCCCGGACCGACCACCTCCGGACGAAAACGCTCGTTCTCCGGGTCGACTATGCGCTCCCCGAGGATGCTAGCGAGTGCCTCATAATCATCGTAGCAGTAGTCTTGTAGCAGCGGAAAAATCTTATCTCGCAAGACACTGACCAGACCGTGCCAGCTATCCAACGGTTTGCCATCCACCAGGAAATAGGAGTGACCCACCTGAAGATTACGGCCAAAACTGCGAGTCACACGCTCGTTGATTGTCGATAAAAGCTTATCAAGCGGAATCCCTGCTATCGCTGAACCACTCAACAGAGAAATCTCTGGCATCAGTTCGCGGAAAGCAAACCGCCGACGCAGAGCCGTGTCTAACAGAGCTATGCTTTTGTCGGCTGTATTCATGGTTCCAATTATGAACACGTTCTTTGGGACCGCAAAGGGTTGCTTTGAGGTAGGTAGAATTACTCCAAACTCCATGGAACGGCCACGATGCCACCGCTTGTCCATCTCTAGTAGGGTAATCAACTCACCGAATATGCGGGGAATGTTGCCTCGGTTAATTTCATCGATTATCAAGACGAAGGCTTTGTCAGGCTGTTGAATAGCGTCGATACATAACTTTTTGAATATGCCATCCTCTATTTCAAAATGAGTACTGCCGTCGCCAGATTGGCCGGGACGGAACCCCTCTACGAATTCCTCGTATCCATAGGCTGGATGAAAAGTGCACATTCGCAGGTAAGGAATTACGTGATCATCCACCCGGGTCTCAGGAAGACCAGCATCGGGATCGAGTTTCCGGATTATTTTCAGTAGATGCTCAGCCTCCTGCGAGCTTACGCGAAAAAGGGTTCCTCTATTTGAAAAACGAATCGACTCCAAGAATTGAAGAGAGGGCTCGCGTCTGACTTCATTATGCTCGACGGGATTATTCAAAGATTCAACACAACGTATGGTCATCACTTTCCCACTCGGACTGTGGAACACCGGTTCTTCAATTACGCCAATTGCACTGATAGTCTTGGTAGGAGAACCATCATAACCAAAGACCAGATCCCCAGACTGTGCTTCCTCGAAGTTCTGCTTTACCCTACCGTACTCGACATTGACCGTAGTACCTTCGGCACAGTCACCCCATGACCACCGCTCCGGATTTGCAACGCACCACCAGGCGGGAGTTTCGGTCTGAACAGTTTCATCAAGCCGCAGCAGGCGCGATTCTTCCTCTGAAAGGTTGGCTACATCCTTTTCGAAGTTTTGGGTAGCCACCAATGCTTCTGCAAGTCTCTTGGCATAATAGGTCTTGCCCGTACCAGGAGGCCCGTACAGGATGAGTTGACCGTTCGTCT
This sequence comes from Clostridia bacterium, assembly GCA_003551215.1. Taxonomy (GTDB): domain Bacteria; phylum Bacillota; class Sulfobacillia; order SLMV01; family SLMV01; genus PUMD01. The sequence goes on from PUMD01000099.1 coordinate 1,419, forward strand.
TCAGGGGCCCGATGAGATCCTCAAGCTGAGGGTCAGTGAGCTCGACATCGTCTTCCTCATCCTCACCATTAACTGGTGAACGGTCCGACTTCCATTTATAAGCCAGCTCATTGTCGTAAAAGCTAGTCTCTCCCAGATCCCGTTGCCGCAGATTGGCCCGTACTTCCGCCAGGGTCTCATCGAGCGATGTAAGAAGACCGGGGTCTTTCTTAACTCTAGAATGACTGAGAGAAGATTCTTCCCCAACGAATGCACTTACTATCTGACGTTTGTGGTTGGTGCTTATAATGGATTCAAACGTCTCGGGAAACATCATGTGAAGCAGACCGTGGCGCATGTCATGACCTCGGTCTGGTGGATGAACATCAGCAAGAACGTCGTCGAACAGACGAGCGCACCTCCAGGGATCGTGCAAGATACCTTCGCGATCACTACACTGCTTCACATCCAATGCCGCCAGCAAGACAAACCACAGCTGCCGATATTTCTGATGATAGCGCTGAGAAGTACGTGTAAACCCTTGATTCAAAGCTTCCATGATCAACTCATGTGGGTCGGGTACCTTGATGCCTGCCATTGACGCAACCTTCTCAACATTCTCCCATTTAGTTTCTGCCAACATAAAGGTTGAGGGCAGGCCGTAAATCAACACCACATCAGATAAGATCCTCACACAATCGTCGGGGACCTCTTGTAGCTGATCACGAAGCTTCTCCCAAAAGGTCTTATCACTGAAATCAGGGTTGTCGATTAAAGCCTTTTTGAGCTGCTGGAGGTTCTTCACAGTCCATATTCGAGGCTCGCTCCATAGCAAGCTTTGGTCATCCATCAGGCACTTCTCACGAAAGAGTTGCACAGTGTCATAAATCGCTGCCGCGTTCTGCTTTCTGGGCATGGTAAAGCTCCCCTCATGCAAGTCAGTGTTAGATTTTGAGCACGCCTAATCAGTCAAGGTACAGTGGCTCACGTATTTCGGCAGCAATATATTGCAACATTTCGTAGAATGCGTTACTGAACCCGACGATTGTTCCATGGTGCCCGTATCTTTTTGGCTAGGGACTTATCTGCGGGCGCCAGGTTCTTCTTATCCAACCTAAAAATAGAAACCCAATCTAGGGCGCGATGTTGATTAGCTACGGGTATACCTTCGATCTCGCATTTATGAAGAAATAACCTGACAAAAAACTCGTCGTAATCGTAGTCCACCATACGGAATGGACTAATACTCATAATACCTACTGAAAGTTCTTCCTTCATTTCTCTTCTGAGTGCGGAACTCAAACTCTCCCCTTCTTCGATTTTACCTCCAGGGAACTCCCATTTGCCCGCAAGCATGCCTGTGTCCCTTTGCGTTAGAAGAACGCTGCAACAGTCGTTCATGACCATGGCAGCCACAACAGTCAATAGACGCTGTTCATCCAATGCTGCTTCGAGATCACTGATTGCGTCAAAGAGTGATATATTGAACGACTCACCATCTTTACCATGATGCGCAAATTTATGACAAGTCGGACAAAGAGCAGCGACCCAGCGGGGATCATATAACCCGCCATCAGCAAGAGAGCGCATGCAATGTGTTTCAAGATAGGCAGAACCGTCAGTTTTGGCAAAAGGGGCAGGAGATCCACAGCCCTCACAAAACCCTCTAGACCTCTTCAAGACATACCCTGCTATTTTCGATCTGCTAGGAGTACGACGCTCACGTGCGCGCTGGCTTTTCAGCGACTGCTTTGGCGAAGACTCCTTTTCTGTTTCTCTCAACTGGTCTTGGTCTAGAGTAACTTCATCAATCTGCTGGCTAGTACCTGATGTCGGTGAGG
>PUMD01000096.1 GCA_003551215.1 Clostridia bacterium
AAGACGGAGATATACTGACCGAGCCGGGATATGGAAAGATGGTGCAGCCATGAAAGTGGACGCGGCGCGAGTCAACGATCAGCTGCAGCAGCTGGGGCAGTTTGGGTTCACCGAGGGGAGCGGGGTTACCCGCCCCGCATTGAGCGAAGCCCATCTGCAGGCCCGCAGGTGGCTCAAAGAGCAGATGAGGGATATCGGACTGGATGTCAGGATGGACGCGGCCGGCAACGTTATCGGACGGTTGAAGGCCTCAGCCGGCGTCCGGCAGCCGCAGACGGTAATCGTCGGCTCGCATCTGGACACCGTACCCCAGGGAGGGAAGTTCGATGGGGCTCTGGGCGTGGTTGCCGGTCTTGAATGTGCCCGCCTGCTCAAAGAAAACAGAGTGGATCTGCCTTGGAACCTGGAAGTAGTCGACTTCACCGACGAGGAGGGCTATCACTTTGCCGGTACCTTCGGCAGCCGGGCGATGATGGGCATGGTGTCCGAGCAGGAGCTGCATCGCACCAGGACCGAGGACGTCCCGACGCTTGCCGAGAGGTTTTCCCAGCTTGGCTGGGATACGCATAAACTCCCGGAGGCAGAGCGCAGCCCGGAGGATCTTCGGGCCTACTTTGAGCTGCACATTGAGCAGGGAAACAGGATGGAAAAACGGGAACTGGACATCGCGGCGGTGACCGGAATAGTTGGTATATACCGTTATACCGTGCAGGTGCTGGGCACGGCCAACCACGCCGGCACCACCACTATGGCCGACCGCGACGATGCCCTGGTCACCGCGGCGGAGCTTCTGCAGCTGCTCCCGGAGTGGGCGCGAGCCCGTTCGCCGGATATGGTGGCCACCTGCGGTCAGCTGTCCGTCCAACCGGGAGCGCAGAACATAATACCGGGAAAGTGCCGGTTCAGTGTGGAGCTGCGCTCGCTGGAGTCGGAGGATATGCAGCGCGTAAGGGACCGCCTCACCGCATGGTTGAAGGAAAACTGCCGGCATTCTCTGAGCAATGTGCTGGAAAAGGATGGGGTCAGGCTCGATCAGGAGCTGATCGAGCTGATTTTGCAGCAAGCCGAAGCCTCGGGCCTGCAGGCAGTACCCCTTGCCAGCGGGGCGGGACATGATGCGCAGAGCTTCGCACCTTTTGTGCCCACGGGGATGATTTTTGTGCCCAGCGCGGGGGGAATCAGCCACAGCCCCGAGGAGTACAGCAAACCCGAATGGGTGGCAAACGGGGTGCAGGTCCTAACGCAGACAGTACACGAGCTGGCCCGCTGCGATACCAGCGGCTGAGAAAACTGCGGTGTAGGTACGCAGCAGGGCAGCCGCGTACCCTCCGGTGACTTGGGCTAGTGCCCCACTGTTGAGTAGGAGCTGTCCTTTGCCCGGCAGATTGTGCGGCCGGAAGTGAATGATCACAGAAAGGAGGAGTCAGAGGTGGCAATAGTAGCAGTCAGCATAAGCCCGGTCGGCGAGGGAGTAAGTGTCAGCAGCTACGTGGCCGAGGCGCTGAAGGTTCTGGATGCCCGCGATGATGTTGAGTATGAGATAGGTCCCATGTTTACTACCATAGAGGGTGAACCGGACGCGATCTTTGAGGTGGTTCGCGATATGCAGGAGAGGATGTTTGAAAAGGGGGCCAGGAGGGTTGGAACTGTCCTGAAAATGGATGACAGGCGGGACAAGGAACACCGCATGCAGACGAAGATGGAATCGGTCAAAGGTAAGATGAAGTGAGGGCTCAGGCGGGCAGTGCTCAGTGAACATCCACTTTCTTCCCCCGGATGAGGGACTGTCATAGTATGCAGTGACAGTTTCTCACGAGGGGGTATTCTGTATGGACTGTTCTGAGCAGAAAACAGACACTGCATTTGGTTCTTTCCCGGGCGGAGGTTGGGAGGAAAACCGCATAGAGCGGGGCGGCCACGACCTTATTGGGCTGCCTTACGGCTACGACGAGCTCGAGCCTCAGCTTTCATCCGAACAGCTTTATATCCATCACCGACAACACCACCAGGACTACGTGGATCAACTCAACGAGACCGAACTCGCACTCCAGCAGATGAGACAGCAGGGAGATTACGAGTCGCTGCGGCACCTCAGCCGTCAGCTGGCCTTTGCTGGCTCTGGAGATATCCTTCACGTGCTTTACTGGTACAGCATGGAGCCCGGTGGAAGCGACATGCCCGAAGATCTGGCCGAGCAGCTGCGCACCGACTATGGGACCGTGCAGAACTTCCGCCAGCACTTCACCGAAGCTGCCGCCCGGGTTGCGGGGAACGGCTGGGGGGTGCTGGTATGGCAGCCCATGTACGGCCGCAGCGAGATCCTGGCTGCCGAACGCCACGAGAACATGACCCAGTGGGGCACTGTTCCCCTGCTGGTGGTGGATGTATGGGAACACGCCTACTACATCGATTACCCTGCCGAGAGAGAGCAATATCTGCAGCAGTGGTGGGAGGTAATCAGCTGGGAGCTGGTGGCGGTGCGGTTCAGGTGGGCCAGGCAGTAGTGAGAGGGGGCGGTGCGGCCGGCCGGCTGCACCGCCCTGCCTGCGGCGCTGGTTCAGGCGTACTGAAAGCTGTCAATCTCCTTCATCTCCCTGATGATGGCCTCAAGCAGCCTGACTGCCGCCTCCATGTCCCTTATGTCGCCCACTTCCACCGGCGAATGCGAGTAACGCCGGGGCAGCGTGATTGACCCGGCGGGTATACCCTCGGCCGCCTGCTGGATAGCGGCGGCATCGTTGTTCCCCCCGCTGAATATCACCCGCTGATACGGCAGCTGATGCCGCCTGGCTGTACCCACCAGCAGGTCTCGTATGACCGGCGGAACAGATGCCCGTCCCCGGGCACCGCTGACGAGGGCGAAAACGGGCCCCTCACCGATTTCGGTGTGAAGCTGGTCTTTACTCACATCGGGGGTGCCCCCGCAGGGGATGGTATCGAGGGCCAAAGCGAAATCCGGCCTGACTCGCTCTGCGGCAACCCCGGCTCCGCGCAACCCCACTTCCTCCTGAACGGTGGCTACCGCCCACAGCTCTCCGCCGAATTCGGCGTCGGCCACATGCTGCAGAACCTGCCACATCACTGCGCATCCCGCCCGATCGTCTACTGCTGCGCCGCAGAAGCGGCGGCCGCCGTCAAAAATGCTGAGTTCGTCATCGTAGGTTACTGCAGTTCCTATCTCCACACCCATATGTTCCGCTTCTTCCCTGCTGTCTGCCCCAACGTCGATGTACAGCTGATCGGTCGTGGGCACTTTCCGCCTTTCCTCTGCTGACTGGTAATGACCTGGCTTTACCCCAATGACTCCGAAAATATCGCCGACCCGGACTTTGCGGCCGACCAGCAGGGAATCCAGGGTGCCGCCTACTCTTTCGAAGCGTAGAAACCCATCATCGTCGATCCAGCGCACCACCGCCCCTATCTGATCTGAATGGGCCGCCAGCATCAGTTTGGGCCCCGCGGTCCGTCCGCCGAGGCGGGCAAACACGTTGCCCATGCCGTCTACCAGCACCTCATCTGCCAAGTCGCTGAACTGACGACGGAGAAACTCTACCATGCGGGTTTCGTGTCCTGATACCGCCCTGATGCTGCAAAGCTGCGTCAGTTTATTCATCAGTGCCGTCCGCATACCTTTTACCTCCTCACGGGTTTGCACGTCCTCTGCGTACAATTCACTACCGGGAGTTCAATTCCTGTCTTGGTCTCCGGTCAGTTCCCCGGGTAACCCAGGATTCTACGGCGTGGTGTAGAAGGTAGTTAAGGAAGAATATAAAAGTGGCTGCGTTCAGTCCAGGCTCCCGCCGGAGGCACAGTTGAATCCTGATGGTGGTGACTGTGCTGAGCAAGAAGACAAAATTGCCCTATTGGAGGGTATCTCATGCAGTTTCTTCCACTTTTTACGCTGGCGGCGGCCGGCGCCTGTGCTTACTGGGCCGTCCGTCTGGCGCGTCAGGATGAGGATTCACAGCACCGGGCAGAGATGGGGTCCCGTCTGCTGATCGCAGCGGCGGCTGCGGCAGTGATCTTGCTTGTGTTCACTTCTCAAATCTGGTATGTGCCGGCCACCGTTCCGCACGCGGTGAGTCAGGAGGCCTCCGGTAGTCTTCCGGACTGGTTTGAAGTCATGGATCAGCAGGAGTCAGCAAGCCCCCTGCAGTGGCGGGTGGAGTTTGTGGGGCGGCGGGACCCCGGTGGTCCGGCGAGCCACCAGTTGACCTACACCTACAACCGCCTGACTGGTGCAGACAGAATCCAGCTTGGCCAGACGGCGACCTTCGGGCACGGCTCCAGGGTTATCATCTACATCCTTGTGGCGGTGGCCCTGGGAGTTGTCCTGTACAGCGTCATCCCGCTGATTTTCGGTCAGAAATGTCCAAACTGCCGCAGCAAGCCCTTTGACCTGCTGCAAGAAAATCAGCTCCTGTCAAGCGAGATAGACATGCACGGTGGTTCCTTTCCCATAGTCTGTGAAGGACATTTCCACTGCAAGATATGCGGATTCAACCAGATGAGAGTTTATGAGGGGTCCAAGCTCAGCCACGGAGGCGGGCATATGACCGATCCGGTAGAGATGCCGGGGATGGCCTCCCTGATAAGCGACGATGTGGATGATCGCCAGCTCAGCATGGATGAGGAGACGTGGAAAGAGCAGGTCAGTCAGCTGAAGCAACAGCGAGAACGCGAGTGGTTTGACGCAGATGAGTAGCTGGTTTCCACCGGCCGACGGGCGGGTCCTGTCGGGGGCAGTGCATACAGGGGAGGGGGATTACGGTGGATCTGAGGAAATACTGGGATCCGAAGTACCTCGGAGCAGTTCTTCTTTTGATCCTCGTACTGCTGCAGCCCAGAGTGCTGCCGGTGTTTGGGTTCATCGGTCTCCTGTGGCTGGTGGCCGCTAACCTGGCGCAGGAGCACGAGTTCGTCTCTGAGGAGGAAAAAAGCAGCAGACACGAAAAGGGCTTTTACGAGGACAACGACCAAGACCGTGGATCACCTGGGGATGAAGGCAGGTTGTATCTGCTGTCGTGATAGCTTGGGGTTTGCCGCTGGATAAGTGGCAGCCGACTGAATCAAAATTTAAGCAGCAAGGGTTCTGAATTGGAGTGGTTCGATGTCTTTTTTTGCTGTCACCGGTTATCCTGGTTCCGGGAAGACTACCCTGGTCAGCCGCATCGTCGACAGGCTTGATGATGACCAGGCGGCCGGATTTATCACCGTGGAGGTTCGGGAGGATGGCACCCGCACGGGGTTTGATGTGGTCACCCTTGATGGGCGCCGGGCTCCGCTCGCCCGGGTGGGGCCGGGTTCCCCCAGGGTGAGCAAGTATGCCGTCGATCTGCCTTCCTTTGAAAACACCGCAGTGGATGCGCTGAAGCAGGCACTGCGGCAGCCGGATGTTCTTTTGGTCATAGATGAAGTGGGGAAGATGGAGCTTCTCTCCGAAGAGTTCTGTCAGCTGCTCGCCGGCATCATGAAACACAACAGAGAGCTTTTGGCAACCGCCCCTCAGCGGTCGTCCGATCCGCTGGTGCAGAAGCTGAAACATGACCCCCGTACACGGCTTTGGCAGGTGAAGCGCTCCTGTTTTGACCGGGTTGAAGAAGAGCTCAGCTGTGCGGTGCTCGATGGGATAAAAAGCAGATGAGAAGCAGCTATTGCGACGGGGCGCAGGCGGAGCGCCTGACGCTGAAGGAGCGATAGCCTGCAGAGGGCAGCGGAGCGAGGAATCCAGACAGCCTCTCGCCTCAAAGGATATCCGATCCACGTCAAGGTCGCCACACCCCGGCAGGAAGGAAAACCATCCTCATCGGCGAAACCCTATAGCTGCAGCCTGGGCGAATTCATCTGTGTTTGGAGGAGGGGTGCCTTTGAGAGATACTGCACAGAAGGCGGTCCACCTGGCGGAGGGCATGGGCGCATCATACGCCGACTGCCGGGTGGTTCAACGGGAAAGTGAGTTCATTTCGGTTAAAAACGGCGAGGTAGAAGAACTGGCATCTGGCGACGATCTGGGGCTCGGTGTGCGGGTGATAGTTGACGGTGGCTGGGGATTTGCCTCAACCAACCGGCTTTCTTCTGCTGGCGTTGAGGACTGCGTCCGACGGGCGGGGGAGATTGCCGCAAGCGGAGCCCGCGTGCGCAAAAAACCGGTCCGACTGGCGGATGAGCCGGCGCACGTTGACAGCTGGGAGCGTCCGGTGGAGGTAGACCCCTTTGAGGTAGATGATGCGGCGAAGCTCGATCTGCTGACCAGAAGCAGCCGGGCCATGATGCAGCAGGGGGTGGCGGTAGCGAGGGCAGTGTTGGTCTTTTCGCGCGACACCCAGGTGTTTGCCAACAGCGAGGGGAGCCTGATAAGACAGGTGCTGACCGAAAGCGGCGGCAGCCTTTATGCTCTGGCCGTCGGCAGGGGCAATACCCAGGTGCGAACCTATCCGTGTACGGTCTGGCACGACATCCAGGGGAAGGGATGGGAGGCGATACAACAGCGCGATCTGCTGGGCAACGCACCGAGAGTTGCTTCCGAGGCGGTGCAGCTTCTGTCGGCCCGGCCCTGTCCGGAGATGGTCACCGACGTTATCATAGCTCCTAACGAGCTGGCGCTGCAGATTCACGAAAGTATCGGGCACGCAGTTGAAGCCGACCGCATTCTGGGCCACGAAGCCGACTTTGCCGGCACTTCCTTCATCAGCCCGGACATGGTTGGGGATTTTCGCTACGGCTCGGAGAAGGTAAATGTATTCGCCGACCCCACGCTGCCGGGAAGCCGGACTTCCTTCAAGTACGATGACGAGGGAGTCAAGACCCGGCGGGTGGACATTATCAACGAGGGCAAGCTGGTGGGTCTGACCACATCGCGCGAAACTGCCTTTGAGCTGGGGCTTGGGCGGTCGGGAGGCTGCATGAGGGCCAACAACTACGACCACATTCCGCTGGTCCGGATGCCCAACGTCTCGCTTGCACCCGGCGATGTCAGCTTCGAGGAGCTGATTGCCTCAACTGAAGAGGGTATTCTTCTGGATCAGAACCGCAGCTGGTCTATTGACGACCGGCGGCTGAATTTTCAGTTCGGCTCCGAGGTGGGTTGGCTGATAGAGGACGGCGAAATAGGCGAGATGGTCAGAGACCCGATATACGCTGATATGACTCCAGATTTTTGGGCCAAATGTGATGCCATCGCCGATGAGGATGACTGGCGAGTTATCGGTTATGCCTGCGGGAAGGGAACTCCCTCGCAGGACGGGCGGGTGGCGCACGGATGTTCGCATGCCCGATTTTCCGGGGTGAAGGTGGGGGCGAAAGAACGATGATGGGCAAGCAAGAGATGAAATCCATGGCCGAGGCCGGTCTGAAAGAAGCCGGGGAATACTCCGCAGAAGTACACCTGTCGTCTGCGCTTTACGAGTTGACCAGGTTTGCCGATGGGCAGATTCACCAGAACATATCGATGGACGGACTGAACGTCACCGCCTGCCTTTACGACGGGCGCAGAAGCGGTCGTGTTCACCTGTCTGCCGCGACAACGGACAGGGTGCGCCAGGCAGTGCAGCAGGCGGCAGAGAAACTGCGGTATGCAGACGAGGGGCCCAAGAGGCCGATGCCGCTTGCGGAGCAGGGATACTGCGAAGAGGACCCTCCGGGTTTCGACGAAGAGGTCGTCAGGCGGGGCACCCAGTGGAGAGCGCAGGCAGTGGAGGCTGCAGTCAAGGAGGTTGAGTCCCGTGGCCCCAGGGCGTACGGACGGGCCATAACCGAGGTGACAGAACGACTGTCGATGAACACTTCCGGGCTGCTTTCTTACGCTCCCCGTACCCGCTGCGACCTGGTCGTTGCCACCATTCGGGACACCGGATACAGCTGCAGCGAGCGTCACGCCTACTCCCTGTCGGATATCGACGTGAAAGAGACGGCGCAGGAATCCGCTGCCGGCTGCAACCGGGCGCGGGACCCCAAAGAACTGGAGCCTCAGGAGTATCCGGTGGTGCTGCTTCCGTACGCCGCAGCTGACCTCTTTTCCTTCGTGGGCAGGCTTGGAGCCAACTCCCAGGCAGTCCTTGAGGGACGCAGTTTCATGTCCGATAGCCTCGGACAGCAGGTCATCTCCGAAGGAATCAGCCTGTGGGACGATGCCTTTGACCGGCGGGGCAGGCCCATTCCCTTCGACGCAGAAGGAGTCAAAAAGCAGCCGGTGACAATAATCGAGGGCGGTGTGGCGGTAAGCCCGGTTTACAATCAGACCACCGGTGCCCAGCAGGGAGTCCCCTCTACCGGGCACTCCCCAGTCGGCTCTGCCTTTGCTGCCGGAGGGGGCAGCCCGCAAGCGGTACCGCAGAACCTGTTCGTAGCCGGGGGCGAGGATACCGTCGCTGATATGATCGCTGACACCAGTTTGGGCCTTCTGGTGACTTCACTTCACTACACCCGAACGGTGGAGCCCAAAGAGGTGGTGGTGACCGGCATGACCCGCAACGGAACGTTTCTCATACGCGAAGGTGAAGTGGTGGGACCGGTCAGGAACCTCCGCTTCACTGACAGTTACCTGCGCATACTCAACGACGTGACTCACTTGGGACAGCAGGGTATGAACTGCAGCCAGGGGGTGGGAAGTGTCCATGTGCCCGCCATGCGAGTCGGGAGCATGCGCTTTACGGAGAAGACCGACTTCTGATCTGACAGGCTTATAAGGCCAGCTGGATGTCGGGAGTTTCAGGCGGGCGGCAGCCAGCTCAGCTGTACCAGCTGAGCAGCGGCAGCCGCCCCTTTTGTCTGTTAAGCGTAGAATACCGACTCACCCCTTTACAGGGCCGTAACGTGTGTGGTATTCATTGAAATGAAGGCAGAAAGTTGAGGTCCGCGCTGGATTCCCTCGTAGTTTTCCGCATTTTGCAGGCAGTCTGATGATGCTTAGTAAAAGATCAATGACTGCAACAGAAGACAGACTCAACTGAATACCGCTGACAGTGATGGAGTGCTGCATCTGTTGTCCGTAATTTCGGTCAACTCAAAACTCGGCACTGAAGCGAGTCGGTCTTCACATCTGTACATTAGTCCACTTCAGGTGTGTTGCGAGTATGGTGCTGCTGTCGGCAGCTGACGAAATAACACCACACAGAAGGGAGGTGTGCAGACGTGGAAGAACAGCAGCAGACCTTTTGGCAAAAGATGATGGCGATAGACCGCCGCATTATCTACGCCATCCTCTTTGTGCTGGTGGCGGTAATCATGCTCAACCCCATCGGGCTGCCCATAGAAATTTCCGAGGACACCCGGATATACTACAATGTCATCGAAGAGCTGGCCGAAACGGGAGAAGTTCTGTGGCTCGATGCAGCCTTCGGCCCGGGGTCCTGGGGAGAGCTGGGACCGATGGTTGAGGCAACCCTGCGGCACGCCTTCGATAGGGGCGTACCTGTAATCGGGATGGCCATGTGGGAGCAGGGAGGCCGGATGTTCGCCACCGCCCTGAACAACGTACTGGAGGATCCGCAATACGATGACATCGAGTACGGTGAGGACGTGGTCAACCTCGGATTCCGTCCCGGTGGAGCATCTGTGGTTCTCCGCAGCGCCACCGAAGATGTTTATGAGACCTTCCGGGGAGTTAATCACGACGGCGATCCTCTCGACGATATGCCGCTGGCCATGGAGGTAGAGAGGCTGCACCCGGATTACGTCGGCCACGCGATCGTATATGAATCGGGCAGTCCGGGCGGAGCCGCATACGTCGACTACGTGCACGAGCCGACCGATCTGGAGATGTCCGTGGGAATCATCGCCATGTCGGTGCCCGGCGCCAAGGTGTATCAGGACGCCGGACAGTACGTCGGCATTCTGCCCGGCGCCACCGGAGCCGCTGAATATGAACTCTTGATCGACCACCCGGGTTATGCTGTGATGACGCAGGACGTCATCTCGCTGGGGATGGTCTTTGTGACGCTGCTGATCATCCTCGGTAACGTCGGCTGGCTGATGACGCGGCAGGAGACCCAGTGAGGCACATCTGATTCTCAATGTGGCACCGCCGGGGAGCGACAATTGTCTCGGCGGTGCTTTTTTTATGCCGTGCGAACCAAGGTGCGCGAATCTCACGGGTGAGATAAAATGGGATGGTGTATTTGGGGTCGGCTGCAGGGGGGTTTTGGCTGCCCTGCGGAAAGCAGCCGGGACACCGAGAGCCGTCGACGGTCTGGAGGTGTTGTCTGTGATAGTTAACGTCGAGGGAGTAGTCTGGTCGAAAGATAAAGTGCTGTTGGTCAGAAGAAGCGAGCAGGAGGACTACATGCCCGGCGTGTTGAGCCTGCCCGGAGGCAAGGTTGAGGCGGAGAAGCCGGGGGGAGATATCCTGGAGAATACTCTCAGAAGGGAACTCAAGGAGGAAGTGGGGATTTCGGTAAGCGAGAGGATGGTGTACCTGGAGAGCAAGCTTTTCTACGCCCATGACATGCCCGCTGTGGACGTCGTGTTCAGCTGCCGGCACAAAGATGGTACGGCAAGACCTGAGGATAAAACTGAGGTCAGCGAGGTCAAGTGGCTGAAAGTTGACCACGTCCTGCAAAGGCCCGGAGTCCCCCCCTGGACCAGGCGCAGTATCGAGCTGGCTGCGCGTTTTGCTGCCGGGACAGCTCAGGGCTGAGCTTTGTAATATCAAATGCTTCCAGATGTACCCGGAGGCGTTTTGGGTTTTCTGCAGTTGGCCGGACGGGTGTAAATTGCGCCGTACGGCAGAGGACGGAATTGGGCAGGAGAGCGTCAGCCGTTGCAGAAGTATTCGATCAGGGTGATGTGGTTTGCGATACCTGGCACAGGATATCAGCATTGGATGGAGGAGTATTGATGCCTGAACTGGCCTACGTAAACGGAGAAATCATGCCTGTTGAGGAAGCGGTAATATCGATTGAGGACCGGGGAATGCAGTTTGGCGACAGCCTCTATGAGGTCGTCCGGTTGTACGACGGCCGACCCTTCCGCATGAAGGAGCATATAGACCGGATGAGGCGCGGGGCTGAGGTCATCGGACTCGACCTGAGCAAAGCCGGAGACCTTGAAGAGATATTGGATGAGCTTATACAGCGGGCCGGGTTGAAAACGGCCTTTGTTTACCTGCAGGTGACCCGCGGGGTTACTCCACGCAATCACGTGATTCCCGACGATCTTACCCCCACGGTTATCGCCACCGTACGGCACTTAGAGGAGCTTTCCGAGGAGAGGTACGTCCGGGGCAGCCGGGCTTTCACCCGGCTGGATGAGCGCTGGGCCCGCAGGGACGTCAAGGCCACCACTTTGCTTCCCAACATACTGTCCCGTTCCTACGCGGTGGGTAAGGGCGGATATGACGCCATACACTACGAGGAGGACGGGACAGTCACCGAGGGCAGCGTATCAAACCTGTTTTGCGTCATCGGCGGGGTGATCCGAACTCATCCCACCGGCAAAAAGATCCTGCCCGGAATCAGCCGCGCTACCGTGCTGCAGCTTATAGAAAAGATGCAGATGCCCTTCGCCGAACAAGCCTTCACTGTCGCGGAGATGATGGATGCCTCCGAAGTATTCTTTGCCGATACCTACAGCGAGGTCATGCCGGTGGTACAGATAGATTCTCAGACCATCGGTGACGGCAAACCGGGCCCGGTGGCCAAAAAGCTGAAGAAGGCCTTCAGGCGGGTGGTAATCGCCGAGACGGGAGCCGATCTTTGAGGTGAGATAGGTGGGGGAGGGGTCGCATCCTCCCCCGGTGTATGTCTTACCTGGTCAGCGTCCTTCCGCTTCTGGATTCAGTGAACTCGCCGTCGTGGACAGCAAATTCCCCATTCACAAGCAGATAACTGATGCCGGTGGCCAAGCGGCGCGGTTCTTCGTGGTCGGCGCAGCTTTTGTACGAATCGGGATCAAAGACGGCGATGTCGGCACAGAAGCCTTCCCGCAGCTGTCCCCGGTCATCCAGCCCCAGAATCGCAGCCGGCAATCGGGTTACCCGGTGCACCGCTTCCGGCAGCCCGAGCAGCGGAATGCCCAGCTGGTTGAAAAACCGGGGCATACCGCCGAAGGTGTTGGGATGAGGCAGGTAGTAAGGCGGCACCGTGACTTCGTAGCTGGTATCGAAGGCAAAGGTATCGAGTCCGACGGTAGTTTTCGGATGCTGTACGAAGACCTGCAGTGCCTCCCCACCGCCGCTGGGAGGGCGGCAGCAGGTATAGGGGTCCTGCTGCAGCAGAGAAAACATGGTTGACAGGGGATCTTCGCCCCGGTCATCGGCAATTTCCTGCAGGCTGCTGCCGGCGAGGTCCTCTGCGGTGTGGTGGCTGATAATAATACCCGACGCCCAGCCGGGGTTGCTCACCGGGTTCAGGGAATACCACCTGCCGGCTTCGATGAACTCCCGGATTTCCTCTCTGAGGTCAGGGGCCCGCAGGTTTCGGGAGAAGCCTTCCAGGGTGCCGGCCTGCTTCAACCACGGATTCAGCGGAGCTGCCAGATACCTGGCCGAAATCACTCCGCCCGTGGTGTTGGGTATTACGTCCCAGTGGATATCCAGCCCATCCTCTATCCCCTCCTGCAGCATCTCGATGGTAAGCTCGGCGGCGGCTTTTATCAGGCGCTGCGGAGGAGAGGGGAACACCGAGTAGCCAGGCAGCAGGTGCGATACCTGCAGCCGGTCTGCCTCCGCCCTCCGGCAGATGCGGATCGCTTCCTTGAGGCCCAAACCCATAACCGGAGAACCGGTTTTCTCGCGCAGCCCGGTGCGCCGCCAGTGGGTGGCGAACAGACCGCCGCCTTCGGATGCCTGCCTCACCACCTCTACCAGTTCGTCCTCTCCGGCGAAGGCGCCGGGGGCGTAATCCAGACCGTTGGATATGCCGAAGGCCCCGGCCTCCATGGCCTCCCGCACCCACTGTTTCATCCGGGATATTTCCGCATCGTCTGCTTCACGACGGTAGTCATGTCCCATAACCGCGGTGCGGATGGTGTTGTGTCCGACCAGGGGGGCGATATTTATGCCGGTGCCCAGCTGGTTCATGAAGGTGATGAAGCTGGCAAAAGTGTCCCAGGACAGGTCGATGCCCTCGTGTTCGCGCATGGCCTCCCTGACCGGCTGCAGATCGGCTATGGGCTCGGCGTCGTACTTCCTTGGGTTTATCTTCTCCCACCAGTTCCATTCCCAGAAACCTGCGGCGTAGTAATCAGTCAGCGGTGCGGGTGAAAACCCGCAGTTGCCCGTCACCGCGGTGGTTATGCCCTGCGCCAGGAAGTTCTCCGTTGAGGGATAAACGGCCGCGGTGGAATCAGCATGGGAGTGCATATCAATGAAACCGGGAGTCACTACCATGCCTGCGGCATCCACCGTCTCTGCAGCCGCTGCCGTCGACAGGTCGCCCACCGCGGCTATCTTTTTGCCGGTTATTCCCACGTCTTCTCGTCGGGCATCGCCCGAAGTGCCGTCGACAATTTCGCCGTTTTCGATCAGGACATCAAATTCCATGGATCATTCACTCCCTTGCTGGGGGGACATCAGATAATGCTGAAACCAGGCCAGAGTCCTGGCCCAACGGTCGGTAATGAATCCGGGTTTTTTAAACAGGTGATGCTGTTCTGGATAGCGCACGAAAACACAGTCCCGTCCGAGGCGCTGCATGGCGGTGTAAAACTGCTCTGATTCACCTACAGGGGTGCGCACGTCGGCCTCACCGTGCAGAATAAGCAGGGGAGTGTCGGCGTTCTGCACGTGCCGCATGGGGGAACGCCCCATGTACTGTTCCTCGTCGGCGAAGGCGGGAGATTTCATCAGGTGTTCGTTGAAGACGGCGGCGATATCGCTGGTACCCCACAGTGAGTATATGTTGGAGATGGTGGCACCGGCCACCGCGCAGGCGAATCGGTCCGTCTGCGTAACCGACCACAGGGTCATGTATCCACCGTAGCTCCAGCCCATCACTCCCAGTCGGTTTGGATCGGCGATACCCTGCTGCACTGCCCAGTCCAGGCCGCTCATTATGTCTTCGAAATCACCGCCACCCCAGTCCTGCACCACTCCCTGGGCGAATTCCTCGCCGTAGGTGACGCTGCCGCGGGGGTTGGTGAACACAACGCAGAACCCGGCCTGTGCCAGCATCTGAAACGGGAAAGAAAAGCTGTCGGTGTAGGCGCCGTTGGGCCCACCGTGAATGGATAAAACAGTTGGATAGCGGCGGCCCTCCTCGTATCCCGGGGGTCGGACTACCCAGCCCTGTATTTCCCAGCCGTCAGCCCCCTGATATGTATAGGACTCCGCTTCCATTACCGGGTAATCACCGAGAAACTGCTCATTGACATCGGTCAGCTGACGGGCGCTTTCTGCGGGTTCATCCGGGGCCTGCACGTACAGCTGGGGCGGGTGGGTAAAGTCCTGCGCCATATACATAAGCTCACCGGTATCCGCCGCAACGTCCAGCTGCGATACCACTCCTCCGCGGGCTGGATCCAGGGCCCCAACGGCAGCGGGTTCATCCTCCTGACCGCTGAATCGCACCGCATGCGGCAAAAATCTGCCTGCGTCACCTATCACCGCGTACAGACAGTCTCCTTCCGGCGACCAGCAGAAATCACCCATAACCGAACGGTCCAGATCAGCCAGCAGGTCGCAGAAATCCTCTGGTTCGGCCGGCAGGGCCTGATCGTGCAGGTCCAGCACCCATAGATGGGTATTTCCGCAGCCCTGAGGAACCGAGTTCTCCGTTGCCGCTGCTGCCAGCCAGCGCCCGCAGGGTGAATAGGCCACGCAGCCAATGGACCCATCCCACATCGACACCGGGCTGCTTGCGCCGGTGCGCAGATCCATTTCGCGGATGGCGGTAGTCCAGGCCACACTGTCCTCATCGTATGTGCGGACAGTATAGGCCAGCTTATCTCCGTGCGGATGCCAGCACATCTTGTCGTGTCGGACGAAATCCTCTGTCAGCTGTTCGGTCTCCTCATTTTCTACATCGAGGCAGAAGATCTGCGGCCTTTTGTCGTGCGTGAACCCGGTCTGATCGTTCCGGTAGTGCAGCTCGGTGATAACGCGCGGTTTTCCGTTTTCATCCTTGTCGTCGTCCTGCTGCGGAAGCAGCTGGTCGGGTTCTGCCGGATACCGGGCGGCTTTCACCTCGCGGGGTACCCGCGCGGAGAAGGCGATATACTTCCCGTCGGGCGACCAGTGAAGCGGAGATGAAGGGCTGTGCTCGGTCTCCATCGGCCGGGCCTCCCCGCCGTCGGGCGGGATAAGATGGATCTGGGCCTTGTCCGACCTTTTCGCCACAAAGGCTACGCGTTTGCAGTCAGGAGACCACGCGGGCTGTGAGTCGGCCGGACCGCGGGTGAGTCTCCGCTTACCCGCCCCGTCGGTCAAATACAGGTTAGTTTCGAAACGCTCTTCATCGTCGTCGTAGCTTCTCAGTTCGTAGACCACCGATTTTCCGTCGGGTGAGACGGACGCCGACGAAATTGATTTCAGCTTCAGCACATCTTCTGGTTGCAATCTTTTCACGCAACAACCACCTCCTGCGGAAAGTTTCTTCACCGGGCAGCTGTTTACCTGCCGGCAGGGTCGACCAGTCTCCGATACGGGGGCATCTCTCGTTTTTCATATGGAGGATTTGCGCCCGATTGTGAGAATAAAATGAAGGGTAGCAGTTGAAGCTGCAGCTGGTCTGACGGGAGGAATCAATGTGAGAACGGATTTTTCTTTTGCTGCGACCGGCGACTCAATCATAGCCAGAAGAATTCACGGCGTTGGTGACTCACAGATAGATGCCGTAGCACGCCTGATCCGCGGAGCCGATGCAGCCTTCACCAACCTGGAGCTGGTGACTCCCCGCGAACCGAAGATCCCGGCGGCGGAATACGGGGGAATACACCTGGGTATGCCGCCGTTGGTGCTCGACGAGCTGCGGGCCTGCGGATTCAATCTGTACAACCTGGCTCACAACCACGCGCTGGACTTCACCTTGAAGGGACTGCTGGACACCATGGACGAGCTGGACAGTCGGGACATGGTGTTCGCCGGGGCGGGGATGAACCTGGGGGAGGCCCGCTGTCCCGCTTATCTCAACACTCCAGGCGGCAGGGTAGCCCTCGTGGCCGCAGCATCCTCATTCACAACCGGTGCGCAGGCAGGCCGCAGCAGGATGGATTTTCCCGGACGCCCGGGGATAAACCCGCTGCGCTGCCGGACTGAGTACGCCGTTACTTCCGAGCAGCTGCGCCAGCTGAGGGAGATTGACGAGGCGCTTGGAACAGCCAGGGTGAGGAGACAAAAGCTGCAGTTTGGGCTGACGATTGAGGAGCAACCGCACGCATACAAGTTTCTTGACCGGGCCTTCACGGAAGCCGATTCACCACGGGTGCGGACCAGCCCTCAGAAACAAGATCTGCGAGAAATAATCCGGTGGATAGAGGACGCCAAGCGACAGGCCGATTTTGTGATCATGAGCCTGCACTGCCACCAGGGTCCAGGCGGGGCTCAAAACAGCGACGAGCCCGCCGGGTTTATCGTCGAGGCAGCCCGGGCCTTTGTGGATGCCGGAGCAGATGCCTTTGTGGGACACGGTCCTCACATGCTGCGGGGGGTGGAGATTTACCGGGGCAAACCCATCTTTTACTCGCTGGGGAACTTCATGTTCATGTGCGAGAACATACGGCGGCTGCCGGCGGAGATGTACGAACGCTACCGGCTGCCTGACGGGGCGACTCCGGCCGATGTTTTTGATTTTGAAAGCCGCCAGGAGGGGGGAGAGCCGAAGGCCTTTCACGCCGACGAACGCTTCTGGGAGACAGTTTTACCGGTATGTGATTTCCGCTTTGGCAAACCGGCAGCAATTACCCTCTACCCGGTTACCCTGCGGCTGGATGAACCCAGAAGCAGACGGGGGGCACCGGCGCTGGCTGGCGGAAAGCAGGGAAGAAGGATTCTGCGCCGGCTGAGCAAGCTGTCCGGGCCCTTCGGCACCGAGATTTTGTGTGAGGATGGACCGGAGGGACCGGTAGGCCGGATGAGGCTGTAGGCCTCCTGGTTTTCCGGCCGGTTGCGGAGCTATCAGTGCCAAAGTGGCCTGGCCCTGCTTGACGGAAAGAGGGCTTTGCACACGATAATATCCACGGTATCCGATGAACCAGGTGGGGGAGTGAAACCCGACTTGCCGAAGCTGAAGGGCTCTCACTATCGTATGGGAATGACTGCGGCCCAAAGACTCAAACGGCACGCCGGAGACCGGAGCATACGCGGGGTCTGCAGCCAGCGGGAGGGCGGGCAGCTGGCGAATCTGCTGGCTTTGTACGCCCCGGAGCTGCTCTGTGAGCTTCGCGGTGTTGCCCGCAGCTGGGGATGCTCAGCTGCGGCCGCAGCAGAGGTATTGAGTGCGCCGGCCATCACACAGGTGGGCTGTTCTGCCTTTTGGGTCTGCGGGCGACACACGGCTGATGGGACCCCCCTGTTTGGGAGAAACTGGGACTACCGCCCCCACGCAGCCGAAGATGCCAGGCTGGTAACCACCCGCCCGTTACGCGGCTTTTGTCACCTGAGCTTCACCAATCATCCCATAGGACGCTACGGGGGGACCAACGAGACGGGACTTATGGTGGCCACGGCCGTGGTACCCGCGCGAAAAAAGGGCGATGGGCTCGGCTTCACCCTGGCCACCCGCCGGATGCTAGAGACTTGCGCGTCGGTCAATCAGGCCTGCGAGTTTCTTCAGAGCATACCGCACCGGTCGGCGGTCAACTTCCTCATTGCCGATTCAGAAGGGGAGGCCGCCCGCCTGGAGATCGAACCCGGGCGGCTGAAGGAGGAACGGATCAACGATTTTGCAGCCATCGCCAACCACTTTGCTTCAGTCCCTCAGCAGCTGGCCAGCCCGCGGCTGCTCAAAAGCAGAAAGAGGATGGCCAATCTGCGGGGGTGGTTTGGGGCCAATTCCGGTCGGCTGGATGACCGGCTGGCCCAACAGGTCCTGTCCGACCCCGAAGAAGGAGTCTGCGCGCGGGGTAATCCCAACGTCGACTTCGCCACAGTGACCCTCTGGTCGTGGATCGGCAGACCGGGTGCGCGGAGGCTGAAGGTGGCAATGGGCTCCCCTCACTGCACGCCGTATGAGACTCACGTTCTGGCAGCTGAGGAGAAAACCGCGGCGCGCTCAGGGACAATGAAATAACCGCCCGTTGACGGTCAATCAGTCTGGCTGACGTGCCTTCCTGCCTCCTGACGGCGGAATATCGGGCCGGGCAGCTTCTTCAGGGCGGTGATGACCCGCTGGCGCTGGGATTCTGGGGATTCCGCCGGGAAATCATCCGCAGCAAAATAACCGAATTCGAGCGTCTCCTCGCTTGTCCTCAGCTGTCCGCCGGTCACCTCGCATTCGAAACAGAACACCACCTCGGCGTTGCTCTTGGTATCAACCGACACCAGGCGCCTGACCTCCGCGTCCAGTCCGGTTTCTTCCTTGATCTCACGGATGACAGCCTCGGGGGGTGTCTCTCCCAGCTCGACTGCTCCGCCGGGCAGCGACCAGAGATCCACGTACGACAGACGGCACAGAAGCACCTCGCCGGATTCATCTGAGTTATTGCGGTAGATTATGCCGAAGGCGCCCAGGACAAACTTCTGTTTGCTCACATGCGTTCACCTCCTTATGGTTGGACAGGGCAGCGGGCGGCCCGTCGCCTATTCCGGGTGCCCGACATCAGTACGGCAGCCGACTTACGCAGGGCGTCATACAGGACAGTACTCAACGGCGCCCCTGACCGTCGCTGGTTCTCAGCGGTTTTTTTTCGGCTGCGGGTCCCAGGATGATCCTGCCTGCCCGTACATCGTCCTTGAGTTCACCTTCTTTTACCGCCAGCTCGCCACTTACCATGACGTATTCAATTCCGGCGGGTTCTGACTGGGGATGGGTGTAGCTGGCTGCATCTCCTATCTCGTCGGGATCGAAGACGGTAATGTCAGCCCAATATCCTTCCCGCAGCGCGCCCCGTTCAGCCAGCTGCAGGTAACGGGCCGGCTCGCGGGTCATTTTTGCCACCGCCTCCTCGAGGCTCAGCCCGTCTGCTCCGGTGAAGCGGGACAGTATGCGGGGGAAGGTTCCCCAGCCGCGGGGGTGTCGCCCGCGGGCCGCCTGTTCATCGGCCATCTGCGGTCGGGCGGAAGCGTCGTTGGCGATGACAGCGTACGGGCCGCTGATCGCTTCTTTGAGGTTATCCTCTGCCATCATGATCACCCGCGCCCGGGCCTTTGGGTCTTTTGCCAGAATGCCTTGCACCTTCTGCTGAGGCGATACGCCCGCCTCCTCAGCCAGCTGGGCCAGGGTGAGCTCGGTGCGTATGGGGTCGGCTTCGGCCGGCGTCCGGTCCTGCGGCGGGTACTCGGGCTGCAGGCGGGGAACTTTGGGAGTAATAGCCTCGGGCGGATGGTTATCATACGCCTGCCGCAGGGGCACGTCGGCGGCGTAGTCAGGGGACAGGTAGGGGTACACATCATACCACAACGTCACACCCTGCGTTCTGAGCTGTTCGCGGCCCTCGGTCAGAAGCCGCATCGCCTCCTCGTGCAGATGCCAGTTATCTCTTCCCACCACCTTGAAGTGCGATATGCCCACGGAAATGCCCGCCTGCTGTCCGATGGTCAGCGCCTCCTGCAGGGCGGCTATTATGTGGGCTCCTTCATTCCGCATGTGGGTTACGTAAACGCCTTGATGCTCAGCGGCTGCCCGACTGAGCTGCACCAGCTCATCGGTGGGGGCGTAAGTGCCGGGGACATACTCCAAACCGGTGGACAATCCGAGCGCTCCCTGCCGCATGGCCTGATGCATCAGGTCCCCCATGAGCTGCAGCTCCCCGTCTGAGGCGGGCCTGTCGGCCATTCCCACCACCCGACCTCTTATGGTCCCGTGGCCGGCCAGCAGGGCGTAATTGACCCCCACGCCCATGTTCTCCACCTGCTCAAAATGCTCGTCCAGAGGCCAGGGAGAGCGGCCATCTACCCCTCCCACTTCAGTGGTTATTCCCTGTTTCAGGGCGGATACAGCTTCGGGGTATCTTTCTATGACCTCGTATGTATGGGAGTGGCTGTTGATGAAGCCCGGTGCCACCACCAGCCCGGAGCAATCGATTGTCTGTCCGGCAGCATCCGGTGGAGTTTCTCCGATGAAGATGATCCGTCCGTTGCGCACCGCCACGTCAGCCTCATAGATCTTCTGTGAGTAACCGTCGATCACTTGACCGCCGGTGAAAATATAATCCGCCGTCAGGGGGGTTGGACCGCGGACGGGCGGCTCTTCAGGGCGGGCGGGAGCCGGTTGTTCGGAAAACAGATGAATTCCCGCGGCTGCGGTGGCTGCGGCGAACAGCAAAATCGCCGCTGCCGCGAGAACATGGCGTAACGTTATCCTGTGCATTTTTTCCTCCCGACAGTTCAAATTTCGTCATGTGTTCGTCCTCTTCTGTCCTTCTTCGCTGCGGCGGCCGGCTATTCCTTGCCAGCGGCGGCCGGCAAATCAGACCATAAATTCGCAGGTGATCTGCCAGCGGGAATTGAAACTATTAGTTATGCAGGCCAAAAAGCTGATCTCAAGCGCGGGGAGGGGAACTCATTTGAAAAGGGCGTATATAGCTGCAGTGATCATCCTGCTGGTGGCGGCAGGTTCGTGCCAGCCCGGAGCACCCCAGCGTCCGGTGGCGACAGCAGAACACCTGCGGCTCGACAGCCCGGATATGATCAATCTGGTGGCGGTGCAGATGAGCGTCGACCTGACCACCTACCGGGATGCCGGGACCTTCGCCGATGAGGTAGAAGATATAATGCAGCGGGCAGACAGTAAGGTAGGTCTGGGACCAGATAGCCTGGTGGTATTTCCGGAAAACGCAGGTACACTGACGGTCATGTGTGGGCATTACGATTCTCTGACAGAAGCCGAGACGCTGCAGGAGGGGATCGAGGGAGTGGTCATGGGCAATTTGATGTCAGTTCTGTATCAGAAGCTTTCCCGGCGGAGCAGCTGGGCGCGGGCACTGTTTCTCGCGCGGCAGGGTGACATCGCCAGCACATACTTCGAGACTTTCTCGCAGGCGGCAGACAGCCACGACGTGTTTTTGCTGGGCGGCACGGTAACCCTTACCGACAGTCAGCTGGCCCGCTTTGTTCCCGAGGGGGTGGCAGGTTCTCCTGATGCGGACAGGGCGGCTGATGACCGCAACGTCTACAACGTCAGCGTGCTCTTCGGGCCACAAGGAGAAGTCCTGGGTGCGGCTCGCAAGGTTCATCTGATCGAGCTGGAGGGCCCGGAAGGTCTGGACCTGCAGCCCGGACAGCTGGATGATCTGCAGCCCATCGAGACGCCGCTGGGAACGCTGGGGGTGGCTATTTGCCTTGATGCTTTCCGCGGCGACGTGCTGGAGCACCTGCAGGCGGGCGGAGCGGATATACTGCTTCAGCCCAGCGCCAACCCGGTCCAGTGGGAACCCTGGCAGCAGGAGGAATGGCTGATGAGCTCGGCGGAAGCTGTATCGTCGGGGCAGTTTACCTACGCCGTCAACCCCATGCTGACGGGACAGCTGCTGGATCTGGGCTTTTACGGTCAGTCGGGAATCTTCGCAGCCGGCATAAAAGATTGCGACTACCTGGGGGATCTGGGCAGGCCGCCGGGCTATATCGATGTCCCCCATGAGGAAGCCTTTCTGCGCGCCGCGTCCGACCCGGCGGCCGAGGAAATCATACACGTGCGGGTTCCTCATCCCGACCTGGTGGGGCAATAGGTCACTGATCTGGCGGTGCGGGCATTCAGGCTGGGATAATCCCCTCTACAGTATGCTATAATCAGCCCAGCGCACTGTTATAATGAATGGGTGGTACGTGGTGAAAAACGTAAGAGAAATCCTGGTTGGTCGCATCACCCTGGCAGTAACCCTGATCCTTGTGGGTGTGGGCCTGCTGGTGGTAAATCTCATAGGATGTCCTGTTGTCGGGTTCAGTCTTCCCAGGATGTGGCCGGTGATCGTTTTGGGGTTTGGAGCAGAGCTGATGTACAGGACCCGTCAGGCCGAGCGTGCCCGTTACCCGGTGCGGGTGCGGGTGGATATGCTGAGCGTCGTAGTGCTGCTGGTGGTCATTGCCTCAGTCAACATTCCGCTTGTGCTGAGATGGAGGGGTTTCACCCCCATTCCGATCCCGTCGGTCCCCAGGATCCCCCGGATTCCGCGGCCGCCGAGAATCTGGTGATGCAGTTGGCGCCACACGATTGAAGGGAGTCGATTTACGTGCAGAGAGAAGTGATAACCGTCAAGGATGTAGTCACGCAGGAGGTGGAGGTGCTGCGGTTCGGCGGCGGAGAACCCCGCGTTCTGGTGACCGCCGGCCTGCACGGCGGTGAGATGACCGGTCAGTATGCAGCTTTCGAACTCATTGATCGTCTGCCCGGCGAGAATGTAACCGGTTCGGTGACCATTATCCCTCGCGCCAATCCGGCTGCCTTCCGCCGCATGCAGCGGACATCCCCCTTCGATGAGCAGGACATGAACAGAATCTTCCCCGGCGATGAGGAAGGGACCCCTTCGCAGCGCATTGCCCATCATATATATCAGATAGCCCTTGAGCACGACTACATCGTGGACCTGCACTGCTGCGGTCCGCACGGGAGCCCCTACACCCTAGCGCAGTACGAGGAGTACGATTTTGCGCAGGATCTGGCCGCCATGCTGGACATCCCCGTTGTGGTGCAGTCGGCAGGTGCGGCCGGACAGCTGTTCGTCGAGGCGGCAAAAAGGGAAGAAATACCTTCGGTGATAATCGAGCTGCCCGGCGGTGGAAGGTCGGGAATGATCGACCTCAGCGCCGGCGAGATGACAGTACAGGCCCTTTTGCGCCTGCTGCGCCTGCTGGGTGTGATTCAGGGTGAGGCATCGACTCCGCAGCCGGTGTTCTGTCAGAAACTCAGAAGAGTTCAACCACCCGTATCCGGTCTGTTTTTGCCCGGGGTGGCACCGGGTGAGAGGTTCGAGGCGGGACAGCAGCTGGCAGTGGTGCAGGACCGCGAGCTGACCGTCGACTTCTCCGGATTTGCCACAGTGGTGCGTCCTGCCGGGTACGTTTTCTCCAGCATGCCCGCGCTGGTTTTGGCGCCGGTGGCTGAGTGAAGGACAACACAGAGAGGATGAAGAGGGATATGAAAGTGGCGGTTGTGGGCTGCGGCAACTGGCTGGCGGGTGATGACGCGGTGGGTCTGGAGGTGCTGCAGAGGCTTCCGGATATGCTGTCATCTGTGGATTTCCCCGGCCTTGATGTGGAGCTGATCGAGCTGGGCACAGGCGGTCTGGATGTGATCGACTACCTGCTGGAATGCGACCGGGCGATAGTGGTTGATGCGGTGCTGGCTGACGGGGAACCCGGCGAGGTGGTGCTTTTTGCCGCCGGCAGCATTCCTTCCTCTGATCAGATACCCTTCTCGCTGCACGGCATCGATCTGTCGCAGGCGCTGACGCTGGGCTTCAAGCTTTATCCCGAGCAGATGCCCAGGCTGGTGCAGGTCATCGGTGTGGACGTGGGAACTGCGCCGGAGGATTTTTCCTTCGGCATGAGCGAGGCCGTGGAATCAGCCGTTTTGGATGCCGCCCGGGCTGTGATAGGACGTCTTGAAGAATGGTCAGATGAGGTGTGCGATGGCAATGCATGAGTTTTCGGTCATGCAGGAAGTCATCAGAGTGGTGAAAGAAAGCGCCCAAGACGAAGGCATTGACACCGTCGAGAAGATCAAACTCACCGTCGGTGAGCTGTCCTGCGCCCATCCCCCCGCCCTGGAGACCGCCTTTTCGGTTCTGTCGCAGGATGAGCCCCTGCTTCAGCATGCCCAGCTGGAAATCTGCCAACAGCAGGTGGTGGTGCGGTGCCGCGAGTGCGGTCACCGGGAGGAGATAGGGGAGTACGAGTTCATCTGCAGGGGGTGCGGCTCGGCTGACCTGGAAGTGCTGCAGGGGGAGCAGTTGAGCGTGGATGAGTATGAGGGACATTAAAGCTGCGAAAGGGGAGGTGCATCGATGAAGGTAAAGCTGTCACAAGACGTGCTGCAGGCTAACGAGGCCATAGCAGAGGTCAATGCTGCCCGACTGCGAGAGGCGGGAGTATTCGCCGTTGACATGATGAGCTCGCCCGGGTCGGGCAAGACTACCATCCTGGAGCGCACCATAGATGATCTCAGCGACCGGCTGGAGATCGCAGTGATCGTAGGCGACGTCTCCACCACACGCGATGCGGAGCGAATAGAGGAGGCAGGAGCAGACGCGGTGCAGATCAACACCGGCGGAGCCTGCCACCTCGATGCCAACATGATCCGCGATGTACTCGACGATATGGAGCTGGCAGGCTATGATGTTTTGTTTATTGAAAACATAGGTAACCTGGTGTGCCCCGCCGGGTATGTCCTGGGCGAGGCCGAGCGGGTTATGGTGCTCAGCACCCCCGAGGGAACGGACAAGCCGGCCAAGTATCCGGCCATGTTCCGCACCTGTTCGGTGGCCCTTTTGAACAAGATCGATCTTTCCGAGGCTCTGGGCGTAGACGACCAGGAATTCGTCGAAGAAATAGGCATGGTCAACCCCCACATGAAGGTAATGTCGGTCTCCGCTCTTACCGGCGAAGGCATGGAGGAATGGTACGATTGGCTGCAGGACGGCGTAAACAGCATGAGAAAGTGATGGAGTCCGATGGTGAGCTCACAGCCCGGCGGGTGATGGTGCGCGGTATTGTTCAGGGCGTCGGTTTCCGGCCGCACGCGCACGGGTTGGCGGCAGGATTGGGCATCAGGGGATGGGTGCTGAACGGCAAGAAGGGGGTGGAGATTCACGCCGAGGGCAGCCCGGCCGCACTGCAGCGGTACCTCCGGCGGCTGGTGGAATGTGCCCCGCGCATGGCTCAGATTGTGGATGTAAAAAAGCGGCGGGTTGAACCCCGCGGCTACCCGGAGTTCGTCATCCGCGAAAGCGACGACTCGGGGAAGCGGGAGCTTCTGATATCGCCGGATGTGTCCACCTGCGACGACTGCCGCCGGGAAGTAAAGGACCCGTCCGACCGGCATTTCGGCTATCCCTTTACCAACTGCACCAACTGCGGCCCCCGATTCACCATCATCAGGGACCTTCCCTACGACCGTCCCACCACCTCCATGGCCGGATTCAGCATGTGCGCTGAATGTGCCCGCGAGTACAGCGATCCGTCCGACCGGCGCTTTCACGCCCAGCCGGTGGCCTGTCCCAGCTGTGGTCCGCAGGTTTGGCTGGAGGCCGGGGCGGGTTCGGTGCTGGCGCGCCGCAGCGAGGCGGTGCAGCAGACCCGCCGGCAGCTTGGGCGGGGTGCAATCGTGGCGATAAAGGGTCTTGGGGGTTTTCACCTGGCCTGCGATGCCGAGGATGATGAGGCGGTCGGGCGGCTGCGCAGCCGCAAGCAGCGACCGGCCAAACCGCTGGCGGTAATGGTGCGTGACCTTTGCACTGCCGCCGGCATATGCCGCCTGCGGCCGGGAGACCGCGAGCTTCTGGATTCTGTGCAGGCTCCGATAGTCATCTTACCGCTCAGGGACAGACCCCGTCCTTCGATCAGTGAGGATATCGCACCAGCACAAAAGACCCTGGGGCTTATGCTTCCGTATACCCCGCTGCACATGATGCTGTTTGATTCGCGGCTTTTTGCCCTGGTGATGACCAGCGGAAACCGGCGGGGACTTCCGCTTGCCACCACTGAGGCAGGCGCCCGCGAACAGCTGGGGGATGTTGCCGACTTCTTTTTGATGCACGACCGCCCGATAGTCCGCCGGTGTGACGATTCGGTAGTGCGCCCGGTGAGGCTGTGTGAACAACGAGACAGCGACAAACGACAGCATCCGGTGGTGTTCCGCCGCTCCCGCGGCTGGGCACCCAGGCCGGTGATTCTCGATCGGACGGCGGATTCTGCCGGGAATGTGCCGGTGCTGGGGATCGGTGGAGACGAAAAAAACACCTTCTGCCTGCTGCAGGGAGACACCGCCTTTCTGAGTCAGCACATGGGAAGCCTGCGGTACGAGGAGACTCTCGATGACTACCGCAGCTGTCTGTCCGATCTGAAAAGGCTTTTGGAGATCGAGCCGCAGGTGGTAGCGGTTGACATGCATCCCGGGTACCGAAGCCGCCAGCTGGGGCAGCGACTGGCCGGGCAGGACGGGCTGAGGGTTGTGCAGGTACAGCATCATCACGCCCATCATGCCGCCTGTCTGGCGGAAAACGACTTCGCCGGGGAAGCGGTCGGGCTGGTGGCCGACGGCACCGGGTTCGGCGAGGACGGAACCCTGTGGGGAATGGAGGTCATTTTCGGTGGTTTCGCATCGTACCGAAGGCTGGTGTCACTGCAGCAGGTACCGATGCCCGGCGCCGACCGGGCGATACGCCATCCCCTGCGCATGACGCTTTCGCATCTGCTCACCTTCGGAGCCGAAGGGCCGGCTGAAGAACTCACAGAAATCTTCCCCCAGCAGCAGCGCGAGCTGGAGGTGGCCCGGGCCCAGCTGGACCGGGGGTTGAACTCACCGGTGACTTCCAGCTGCGGTCGGCTTTTTGATGCAGTCTCAGCCTACCTGGGTATATGCCAGCACAGTACCTATCAGGGAAGGGCGGCGATCGAGCTTTCTGAGGCGGCCAGCCCGACGGAAGAATCCTTCCCCTTCCACCTGAGGCGCAGCCGGCGCGAAGAAGGGCTTCATCTTTGGGACCTTTCCGAGTTCTGGCCTGCCCTGGTCCGGGCCCGCAGGCGGGGCTGGGATGTCGGGAGACTGGCGGGGGCCTTTCACCGGACGGTTGCCCGCATGTTTGTCGAGGGGGCCCGGGAGGCTCGTCAACAAACGGGTTCACATGTGGTAGCATTAAGTGGAGGTGTTTTTCAGAACCCTACGCTGCTTACGCAGACGCACAGGCTGCTTGCAGAGGAGGGTTTTTCCGTGCTGCTGCCGGGAGAAATACCTCCAAATGACGGCGGCCTGAGCCTGGGACAGGCTCTGATCGCAGCGTGCAGCCAAGTACAGAGCGCACACGAGGAGGGTTGACGCATGTGTCTGGCCATACCAGCTGAGGTGGTGTCGCTGGATGGGAATACGGCCGAAGTGGAAATTGCGGGCAACAGGCGGGAGTGTCAGGTTGACCTGGTGCCCGAGGTGCAGGTGGGCGACTTTGTCCTCATGCATGCCGGGTTCGCCATTCAGATCATAAGCCCAGAAGACGCGGAGCAAACCATGCAGCTGCTCAGGGAGGCGTACGGTGACGAGGAGATCACGGTTTCAGAGGAAGCTGAAGGAATTTAGCGACCCCCATCTGGGGCGGAGGATGGTCAGGGCGGTGGCCCAGAAGGCGGAGTCTGGGGGTCGACCCCTCCGGTTTATGGAGGTGTGCGGTACACACACCATGGCCTTCAGCCGGTCCGGGCTGCGCGATCTGCTATCCGGCAGAATCGATCTGGTAAGCGGCCCGGGATGTCCGGTCTGCGTGACTGACACCGCCGACATTGACGCGGCCATCACGCTGGCTGATTTGGAGGATACGGTACTGTGTACATACGGCGATATGATGCGGGTCCCCGGGTCGCGGACTTCCCTGGCGGAAAAACAGGCTCAGGGTGCCCAAATCAGGGTGGTGTACTCGGCAGCCGACGCCGTGCAGGCTGCCGCATCTGAGCCCAGTCGACGCGTTGTGTTTCTTGCCGTAGGGTTTGAGACGACTGCTCCGGGAATCGCGCTGGCGGTGCGCAGGGCTGCCGAGAAGGACCTGGATAACTTCTACGTGTATTCCGTGCAGAAGGTGCTGCCGCCTGCACTGCGGGCGCTGCTTTCCGATCCCGAGGTCAAACTAGATGGGCTTATGCTTCCCGGTCACGTGGCCACCATTGTCGGACGCGAGGCGCTGGATTTTGTCGCCGGGGAGTTTGACATGCCGGCGGTGGTGGCAGGATTTGAGCCCGTGGATATGCTGCACGGTCTGGACGTGCTGGTGGATATGGCGCTTGCCGGTGAGGCGGCGGTGGAAAATGCCTACCCCCGGGCAGTGCGGGAACGGGGTAATCGGGCAGCGCGCGGGGTGATGCGGCAGTATTTTGCTCCGCAGGCTGCCCTGTGGCGCGGTCTGGGGAAGATACCCGAGAGCGGACTGACCCTGCAGGAGGATTACCACTTATGGGATGCTTCTGCGCTGCTTCCCGCGGACGAAGCTGTGCAGGGAGGCGACCCACCACCCGGATGCTCCTGCGGCGAGGTGCTCAGGGGTAAGATGCTGCCGCCGGAGTGCCCCCTGTTTGCTTCCGGGTGCCGCCCGGAAGACCCGGTCGGCCCCTGCATGGTCTCCAGCGAGGGTGCCTGCGCCGCCTATTATCGTTATCACCGGGAGGAATACTGATGCCTCAACTCGATGGAACCGATGAAATCCGGCTGGTTCACGGCGATGGAGGTCGCGCCACTGCCCGGCTCATAAAAGAGGTGTTTTTGCCGCATCTGCGTGATGAAAGTCTGCAGCTGGCCGATGACGCTGCCGCCTTCGAGTTCGCCGGCGCTGCGCAGATGGCGGTGACAACAGATACCTTTGTCGTTTCTCCGCTTGAGTTTCCCGGGGGAGATATAGGGGATCTTGCCGTCTGCGGTACAGTCAACGATCTGTCGGTAAACGGTGCCAGGCCGCGGTGGCTTACGGCCGGATTCATACTGGAGGAAGGACTCGAGATCGCTCGGCTGAGCAGTGTGGTCAATTCGCTGGCCGACCGGGCAGCTGAGTGTGGGGTGAGCATCGTTGCCGCCGACACGAAAGTGGTGCAGAGGGGAAACGGAGGCGGAATATACATAAATACCACGGGAGTGGGTCAGGTCCTTGTGGAGGCCGACCTGGGTTATCATCGAGTAAGGCCGGGCGACGCAGTGGTGGTCACCGGTTACGTGGGTGACCACGGGCTGGCCGTGCTGTCGCACCGGGAAGGGCTGGAGTTTTCCACCCCGGTGGTCAGCGACACCGCGCCGGTGTGGCCCGCCGCCGGGCGCCTGCTGAAGGAGTTTGGGGGCCGGGTGCGTTTTATGCGCGACCCCACCCGGGGAGGATTGGCCAGCATACTCGCGGAAATAGCTGACAGCGCATCGGTGGACCTGCTGGTGGAGGAAGAGAAGATCCCGGTCCGTCATGAGGTGCAGGGGGCAGCCGACATGTTGGGGCTGGACCCTCTGTACATGGCATGTGAAGGACAGATGGTCCTGGTCATATGCAGCGAGGCGGCCGGGGAGGCCGTCGAGGCTCTGAGTGAACTGACCTCTGCGCCTGCGGTGATAGGTCAGGTGCAGGCAGGCACAGGTCTTTTGAAAATGAGGACCCCTCTGGGGGGCACCAAGAGACTGGGCCTTCTGAGCGGCGACCCCCTGCCCAGAATCTGCTGAGGGGTATTACCATACCTGAAAGGAGCACAAATTTGATAGTATCGGCCATTCAGATGGACATAACAGCCGGAGACGTCGAGCAGAACCACGAGACTGCTGCCCGACTGATGCATACCGCCTCCGAGGAGGGGGCAGAAGTCATCGTACTTCCCGAGCTGTGGAATACGGGCTACGTGTGGCTGCAGGATGAAAGCTACCGCGGCGAAAGAGATATACGCCGTCTCGCGCAGTCGGTACCGGGAGGTTTCACCGCAGAGTTTCTATCCCGACAGTCCAGCGAGCTTGGGGCCTGGATAGTGGGGGGGACGATAGCGCGTTGCGAGGGCGGGGATGTTTACAACACCTGCGCGGTATTCGCTCCGGACGGTTCGCTGGTTCACTGCTACGACAAGGCTCACCTGATAGGGTTGATGAAGGAGCCCGACCATCTGACGGCGGGGGACAGCAGCGAGCCGTTTCAGCTGGATGACGTAACCTGTGGGGCGATAATCTGCTACGACCTGCGCTTTCCCGAGCTTGCGCGAAGGCTGGCGGTGCGCGGTGCCCGCATTATATTCGCACCCGCCCAGTGGCCGGCGGCGAGAATTGACCACTGGCAGACGCTTCTGCGGGCGCGGGCCATTGAGAATCAATGCTTCGTGGTGGGCTGCAACCGGCTGGGCAGCTCGGGCGATGACGTTTTCGTGGGGCGGTCGATGATAATCGGTCCCATGGGTCAGACCCTCGGCTGTGGGGATGAGGAATGCAACGTTTTGACTGTCCGCCTCGACCTGTCGCAGGTTGAGGAGGCCCGCGAGCTTCTGGCCTGCTTTTCTGACCGGCGCGAGGATGTGTATGGCAGGTGACCGGCACAGAGCGGGTTCTGGTCAGCGCCTGTCTGCTGGGAATTCGCTGCGCTTACGACGGGCGCCCGCGCTTTTACCGCCGGCTGCATCAAAAGCTGAGGGGCAGAGCCGTCCCCTGCTGCCCCGAGCAGCTGGGAGGTTTGAGCACGCCCCGCCTGCCTGCGGAGATCAGCGGGGGTACGGGGGGAGATGTGCTGGACGGGCAGGCGGCGGTGCTGAGCAGCGGGGGAGATGACTGCTGCAGTCAGTACCGGCGCGGTGCCTGGGAGGCGGTCAAGCTTGCCCGTCAGCTGGGCGTCGGGCGGGCGGTATTGCGCCCCCGCAGTCCGGCGTGCGGACCGTACTGTCATTACGATGGGTCATTTTCGCGGAATCTTGTAAAGGGAGAAGGTGTAGCCGCAGCAGCCCTGCGCCGGGCGGGTGTGCAGGTATATGCGCCGGCGGAGTTTCTGACCGACGAGGCTGAGCGATAAATGCCAACCGGGTGATGCAAGCAGTCTGATAATTAGTGAGGTGGAAGTTGTGAATGGGAGGCAACCGAGGGGCGCCGGAGGCGCCCAGCCGGGCGAGGACATTGACATCGATGAGGTAATAAATCAGTACAAACAGGCGCTCAGGCGCGATCCTGAAGACAGCAGCCTGCATTTTGATCTGGGATTGGCCTACATGCAGAAAGGGGAGGTGCAAAAAGCTGTCTCCTCCTTTCAGCAGGCCGTTCAGCTGAGCCCTGAGATGACCAGGGCGCGGCATTTTCTGGCCGTGGCCTACGCCGAGATGGGCAAGCTGGATGCTGCGCGCAAGGAATGGGAGCGGGTCATAGCCGATGAGCCGCGGCACCCCGCCGCTCACTATTTTTTGGGCTGGATCTACACCATGGAAGGAAGATGGGAAGAGGCCATAGATAAGTTGGAAGCGGCCAAAGAGATGGAGCCCAAGCAGCCGAGGATATACCACAGCCTGGCGGAGGCCTATGTTGGATCAGGCCAGCCGGTGGAGGCAGCCCGGCTTTGGCGCGAGGTTCTGCAGATAGAGCCCAGGGATCTGCGCGCACGCCACAACCTGTGCGCGGTCTTTTATGACCAGGGGATGTATGATGAGGCCATACAGATAGGTAAAGAGGCCATTGAAATGGGTTCGGAAAATCCCGCACCACGCATAAATGTGGCGCTGGCCCACCTGGCGAAAAACGAGGTTGATGAGGCGGAGAGATATATGCAGGAGGCGCTGCAGCTCAACCCCGACGATCTGGACGCCAGGGTGAACCTGGGGGAAATCTACGCCCGCGGTGGAGAGCTGGACCGCGCCTGCGAGGAATGGGAGAAAGTCTTGAAAGAGGATCCCGACAGCGCCGATGCTCATTTCAACCTGGGGCAGGCGGCGCGCGTACGGGGCAGATATAAAGAGGCGCTGAAATGGTGGCAAAAGGCCATGCAGGCCGCGCGGAAGCTGCCCGAGGAGATCGCCACTCCCTATCTTGAGCAGCTGCGGGCCAACCGTTCGCTGGTGATGATGAACGAGGGGCGATACGATGATGCCCTGCAGGAGTGTCTGGCAGCTGCCGAGCAGAATCCGACCGAGCCGATGAACTACAACCGCGCCGCGCTGGTCTGTCTCACCGCCGGGTGGATGCAGAAGGCCGGGGATTACCTG
The DNA here is from genome assembly GCA_003551215.1 of Clostridia bacterium. Classification (GTDB taxonomy): domain Bacteria; phylum Bacillota; class Sulfobacillia; order SLMV01; family SLMV01; genus PUMD01. The sequence goes on from PUMD01000096.1 coordinate 31,913, forward strand.
CGGCAGGCCTCAGAGGTCGCTGAGGACGAACAGCACCTGGGAACGATGTTCATGCAGGGGGCCCTGGACCTGAAACAGGGACGCCACCGGGAAGGTGCGGCAATGTGGCAGCAGATCCTCGACGCAGAGCCCGACGCGGCCCTGGCTGTGCGCAAGCAGATAGAGCAGATTTTCGAGGTGGAGGAGCTGGATGAGATGGCCGAGGACCTGGCCGGGCGGGGGCATGAGCAAAAAGCCTCAGCGGTGCGCACTTTCCGCACGGCCCTTCAGCCGGTGATCGACGAGGACGAGGGGGGAAGCTGACGCAAAGTGGAAGTGATAGCCCTGGTTGGCGCCAGCGGCACGGGCAAATCGCAGCGAGCCCTGGCCGTGGCGCAGGAGTTGAATACAGAGTACATCATCGATGACGGCTTATTCATCCGGGGCAGCAGTATCGTTGCCGGCAAGTCGGCCAAGGCGGAGAAAACAACCATAGCAGCAGTCAGAAGGGCGCTTTTCAACGATCCCGAACACGCCGCCGCCGTGCGCGGGGCGATTGCCCGGCATAAGCCTCACCGAATTTTGCTGCTGGCCACCTCCGACGCCATGGTTGACCGGATAGTACAGGCACTGCGCCTGCCCGAACCGACAAGCCGCCTGCGTATAGAGGACGTAGTTCCTGAAGAGGAAATAAAGGCGGCCATAAAGGCGCGAAAGCGGTTCGGTAGGCACGTCATACCCGTGCCCTCTTTTGAGGTAAAGAAGACCTTCCGGGGTTATCTGATCAACTCGCTGCGGCTTCTTTACCAGGGCGCCCGGCTCCGCCGTCCGGTAGTGTTTGAAAAATCCGTGGTCAGGCCCACTTTCGGTTCGCTGGGCCGGTTTTTTATATCCGACCGGGTTCTGGCAGATATTGCCGGACGGGCGGCGGCACAGCGGCAGGACGTCGAAGTTATTGAACCGGTGGTTGCGCGCAGCTCGGATGGGGTCGTGTACATATCTCTCAACTGCGCGGCGCAAAATGGCGATGACCTGACCGGCCGCCTCTGCGGCCTGCAGGAGGACATAAAGGAGACAGTGGAAGAACTCACTTCAATACCAGTGCAGGCGGTGGATATCCACGTGCTGGATGTGCGAGATCTGCAGCAGAAGTGATGCTCGGAATTATCCTTTGTATTTATCTTTGCTGATATTTTGCCAAGGGAGGCGATCCTGATGGTGCGAGTGGGCATTAACGGATTCGGTCGGATAGGCAGGCAGGTTCTGCGGCAGACGCTGGACTCAGACGACGTGCAGATAGTGGCAGTCAATGATCTGTGGGATACTGAGACTTTTGCTGATCTTTTGCGTCATGACAGTAATTTCGGAGCATTTCCCGCGGAAGTGACATTGACTGGCGACGGCCTGATGGTGGACGGAAAGCGCATCAGGTTTTTCTCCGAACGCGACCCGGCGGACATTCCCTGGGATGACGATGACGTAGAGGTCGTGGTGGAGGCAACCGGTCTGTTCCGGGACGGCGAACAGGCGCAACGGCACATGACAAGCTCACAGGTGAAGAAGGTGCTGATATCGGCGCCCGCGACGGAGGTTGATCTGACGGTGGTGCTGGGAGTAAATGAGGACGACTACCATCCAGGGCAGCACCACGTACTGTCGAATGCCTCCTGTACCACCAACTGTCTTGCCCCACTGGCAATGGTGCTGGACGAAAGCTTTGGAATAGAAAGCGGGCTCATAAATACCGTCCACGCCTACACCGCCAACCAGCAGCTTCTGGACGGCCCACACAAGGACCCGCGCCGCGCCCGAGCGGCGGCGGTCAACATGATTCCTACCACCACCGGTGCAGCCCGGGCGGTGGGAGAAGTGCTGCCTCATCTTGACGGAAAGCTGGACGGCTTTGCGGTGCGCGTTCCCACCACCACGGTTTCCCTGCTGGATCTGACGGTGATCCTGCAGCGGTCCGCGGACCAAGATGACATAAACGGAGCGTTCAGGCGGGCAGCCGGGGAAAGTCTGAGGGGAATAATGGGTATCTGCGACGAGCCGCTGGTCTCGGGCGATTTCGTGGGGTCTCCCTATTCCTGCGTGGTCGACGTGGAATTCACCCACGCAGTCGGGGATAGGCTGGCCAAGGTGGTTGCCTGGTATGATAACGAGATGGGCTACGCCGCTCGTGTGGTCGATGTGATCTCGCAGGTCCTGGGTCCTGCACTGTGAGCGGCTCTGGGCCTTCAGGAAAGGGTAGGTTAGCATGGAAATTTTGACACCACGTGATTTTTCAGTTGACGGCAGAAGAGTCCTGCTGCGGGCGGATCTTAACGTACCCATATCAGATGACGGATCTATCGCCGATGATACCCGCATCCGAGCGGTACTGCCTACCTTGCAGTATCTGATGTCGCACGGAGCCCGGGTGCTGGTGGTGTCTCATCTGGGCCGCCCGGGCGGGGAGGTGGTGAGCCGGTACAGCCTCAGACCGATCAAACAGCGGCTGGCTAGCTTGCTCGACCAACCAGTTCGCCTGCTTGACGGGCCCCTTACCGGGGCTCTGAGCCGTTTTGTGAACGGCACCGGACCGGGTGAAGTGGCACTGCTGGAGAACATCCGGTTCCAACGCGGAGAGAGGGAAAACGACCCCTCTCTGGCCAGAAAGCTGGCCAGTGCGGTGGATCTTTACGTCAATGATGCCTTTGGGGCGGCTCATCGGGCTCATGCCTCAACCTCTGCCATTGCTGAGTTTCTCCCTGCGGTGGGTGGATTCCTCATGGAAAAGGAGCTGCGCATCCTCGGCAGACTCAGGGATGATCCCAAACACCCTTACGCCGCAGTGCTGGGAGGAGCCAAAATCTCCGACAAGCTGCAGGTGTGCCGAAGACTTCTGGACCGGGTGGATTCCCTGATTGTCGGGGGAGGTCTGGCCAACACCTTCCTGCTGGCCCTGGGGCATTCTGTGGGCAACAGCCTGGTGGAGCAGGATATGGTGTCTGAGGTGCAGGAGCTCATATCCGCCAGCAGACGCAGCGATGTTGACCTTCTGATGCCGCTGGATGTGGTGGTGGCCCGGGCCCTGTCGCCGGGGGCCGCCAGCCGGGTGGTGAGCAGCTCGCAAATCCCCGACGGGTGGAGCATAGCGGATATCGGTCCGCGTACGGTGAACCGATACGCCAAGGCCCTGCAGGGTTCGCGCACGGTGTTCTGGAATGGCCCCATGGGTATATTCGAGATGAGCAGGTTTGCCGACGGTACAGAGCAGATAGCCCGGACCGTGGCCCAGCTGGAAGATGCGCAGACGGTGGTCGGCGGCGGTGAATCCACCGAGGCGCTGAAAAAGCTGAATCTGACTTCCCGCATAGATCATGTATCGACCGGCGGAGGAGCTGCCCTGGAGTTTCTCGCCGGAGGAGACCTTCCGGCAGTGCGGGTTCTGCATAGCAAGGCGCCCGAGCGCGGATTGTGGGTGGGCGGCAACTGGAAGATGAACAAGACGGCAGAATCAGCCCACGACCTTGCCGCCGGCCTGGCCGAGCGGTGGCAGAAAGATGAACCGGAAGTTGTCCTTTTCCCCGCTCATCCCCTGCTTCATCAGGTGGGAGATGCAATCGGCGGCAGCACCACCCTGCATCTGGGCGGACAGGACTGCCACTGGGAAGAAAGCGGACCCTTCACCGGCGGCACCTCCGGAAGGATGCTGCGTTCCGTTGGCGCCGAGTACACCCTGGTTGGGCACTCTGAATGCCGCAGGTACGGGGGAGATGACGACGATCGCATAAACGCCAAGGTGCACGCCGCGTGGGACGCCGGCCTTTCGGTTGTCCTTTGCGTCGGTGAACAGCAGAGCGACCGGGAGAAAGGCCGGGCTCACGAAAGAGTCTCCGAACAGCTGCGAGCTGCCCTGCGGGGTTGTGAAGACCGACTGGCCTCCGCAGAGGAGTCTCGGATCTGGTTGATTGTGGCCTACGAGCCGGTATGGGCGATAGGCACCGGTGAGGCGGCCTCTGCAGAGGATGTGCAGGATATGTGTTCGCATCTTCGCGATGAGCTCGGTTCGATTCTCAATGGGACGTCAGCCCAGCTGGTGCGCATAGTCTACGGCGGCAGCGTCAACGCCGACAACGTGGACGAGTTTATCAGCCTGGCTGATGTGGACGGAGCTCTGGTAGGAGGAGCCAGCCTTCAGGTGGATTCGTTTTTGCCCCTGCTTGAGCGGGTAAATGAAATGGCCGAAGATTCTGAAAAGTAGACTACGGCAGGAGGTTTTCGCTTTGGTTGCAGCTGAGCCGGAAGGCCCCCTGGTTTTGGTGGTAGTGGACGGGCTGGGTCTGCGCAGCTGTCGTGAGGGTAACGCCGTGGCTGAAGCCCGCATACCCACCCTGTGCCGCCTGCGGCGCGACGGTCTTTTCACCCGGCTGCAGGCCAGCGGCGAGGCGGTTGGTCAGGCCGCGGGGCAGATGGGCAATTCAAACGTCGGACACCTGCATCTGGGTGCCGGAAGAATTGTACCGCAGGCTGCGGTGAGCATAGACCGCGCCATCGATGACGGTTCGTTTTTCCAAAAGGGGGCTTTTCTCCGCCTGTTTGGCCGGATGCGGAGCTGCGAGGCCACCCTGCATCTGATGGGTCTCTTGTCGGATGGGGGAGTGCACAGTCACATCGACCACCTGCTTTCGCTGGTGGACATGGCTGCGGACTGCGGGGTGCACAGGCTGGCTGTTCACGCGTTCCTCGATGGCCGTGATGTACCTCCCCGGAGTGCGGGACAGTACATCGATATGCTGCAAAGGCTGCTGGAGGAATACCCGGGGTTTCGCATCGCCACGGTCTGCGGGCGGTACTGGGCAATGGACCGGGATAACCGCTGGCAGCGCACCGACCGGGCGCTGGCCGCCATGCTGCGCGCCGAAGCCGACCGTGCTGCGGACGCGGAATCTGCGCTGCAGAGGGCCTACGAGCGCGGCGAGGATGATGAGTTCGTCCGCCCAACGGTCACAGGTGAATACCCCGGCTGCCTGCCGGATGATGGATTTTTGTTTGTCAATTTTCGCGCCGACCGCGCACGCCAGCTGAGTCGGGCTCTGCTTCATCCCGGCGACGTCCCGGCGGATTCCTCTCCGCTTGAAAAACCGGCTGACCTGGTGACTATGACCCGGTATGACAAGGAATTCGACAATCCAGTGGCCTTTGAGTGGCCGGACCTTTCGGACACTCTGGGAGAGGTGATAAGCAGGCACAGCTGCTGGCAGCTGCGCGTGGCCGAGACGGAGAAATATGCCCACGTGACCTACTTCCTCAACGGCGGACGGGAGTCTCCGTTTTTCCGCGAGGAGCGGATCATGGTGCCTTCCCCGGCGGTGGCCACCTACGACCAGAGGCCCCAGATGAGCGCGCAGAAGGTTACCGAGAAGACGATAAGGCGGCTGGCAGACGGAGATTTCCGCTTTGCTGTGGTGAATTATGCCAACCTGGATATGGTGGGACATACCGGCGACTTCGCTGCGGCGGTGGCGGCAGTGGAGGCGGTCGACAGCTGTTTGGGTCAGCTGGCGGAGGCCGTACTCGGGGTGAGGGGCGTTCTGCTTGTGGTCGGGGACCACGGAAATGCCGAGCAGATGACAGACTCAGAGGGACAACCCCACACCGCCCACACCTCGAACCCGGTGCCCTGCATACTGCTTGGCGGACCGTATCGGCGGTCCGGTCGGTTCACCTTGCGGAAAGGGGGCGGCCTGGCCGATGTGGCGGTGACGGTGCTGAACATACTCCGTCTTCCGGTACCGCAGGTCATGAGCGGCGATTCTCTGCTGCAGCCCGAGGGAAGTTTGCACAAACAGGCGAGTGCAGAAGGGAGAGGTGCAGATCTGTGACGGATATTGCATTCGAGATCGTCGATGTGCGGGCCATGGAGATTTTGGACTCGCGAGGGCAGCCCACGTTGGAGGTGCAGGTAACCCTGGACGGCGGCAGCCGGGGCCGCGCGGGGGTTCCATCGGGTGCGAGCACCGGCGAAAAAGAGGCTCATGAACTGCGGGATGAAGACCCGGGCCGTTACGGTGGCCGGGGTGTCCTGAAGGCCGCAGAGGCGGTTAACGGAGAAATCGCCGATGCACTGGCCGGGGTAGATGTCCGCAGGCAGAGAGCCGTCGACGACATCTTGATACAGTTGGACGGTACGGACAGCAAAAGCAGGCTGGGGGCTAACGCCGTGCTGGGGGCTTCCCTGGCTGCGGCCTACGCAGCCGCCGCTGCATCCCGTACTCCCCTTTACCGTTACCTCGGAGGTGTGATGGCGAACGTGCTGCCGGTGCCGCTTATGAACGTGCTCAACGGCGGGCAGCACGCGGCCAACAACATAGAAGTGCAGGAGTTTATGATCGTCCCCGCTGCAGCGGACAGTTTCGCCGAGGCCCTGCGGTGGGGAGCGGAGATATACGCCGCGCTCGGTGGTGAGCTGTCCGCCGGGGGGTACAGCAGCAGCGTTGGGGATGAAGGGGGTTATGCCCCGAATCTGCACAGCGAGGAGGAGGCTTTGCAGTTTCTGTGCTCGGCGATACGAAAGGCGGGTCTTCAGCCCGGAAGGCAGGTCTGGCTGGCGCTGGACGTGGCGGCAAATGATCTGCGGTGCGGTGGCGCCTACCGCCTGCGGCAGCGTGACGTCTCCGCCGGCGAGCTGGTGAACACCTACGAGACGTGGTGCGGCGATTACCCCATCATCTCCATAGAGGACGGCCTGGCGGAGGATGACTGGTCCGGCTGGAAGCTGCTGACCGACAGGCTGGGCGGGCGTGTTCAGCTGGTAGGTGACGACCTGTTTGTCACCAGCGCCGAGCTTCTGCGAAGGGGGCAGCGCGAGGGTGCGGCCAACGCCATACTGATAAAGCCCAACCAGATTGGAACGGTGTCAGAAACCCTGCACACCATGTCGACTGCTGCCCGGCTCAACTACTCTGCCTGCGTGTCGCACCGCTCGGGAGAGACTTCCGATACCTTTATCTCTGATCTGGCCGTCGCCGCACGTTGTGGGCAGATCAAAAGCGGAGCGCCCTGCCGGACTGACCGGGTGGTCAAGTACAACAGGCTGCTTCGCATCGAAAAATCGCTGGACAGCGCCGCCGAATTTGCCGGTCTGCAGGCTTTCATGCTAGAATAGCATTCATGCAGGTATAGGAGGTGTTTTAGTTGCTGCAGACTCTGTTGATGGTCATCCACCTGATAATAGGTGTCGGCCTTATAGCCACGGTGCTTTTACAGCCCGGGCGCAGCGCGGGTATTTCCGGAGCCATCTCCGGAGCTGGAGAATCTCTGTTTGGCCGTCAGTCAGGTATGGATGAGTTTTTGAGCAAAATTACCACCTACCTGGCGGTAGCTTTCATGGTTTTGTCGGTGACCATAGCCGTTTTGCTGTGAGAGCGCCCCGGGGACAAAGGGGAGGCGGTGTGGTTGCCCCGTTTCGAATGACATAAACGATGGGAAGGGCAGGTGAAACAAGCCCGGAAGTCCGGGCGTTTTGGTTATGGATATAACTACAGCTGTATTGATGGCGACTATTTGTGCGCTTTTGGCGCTGGTTTTCGGAGGATACCTCATCGGCAAGGTGAACGCCTTTTCGGCCGGTTCGGAGAGAATGCAGGGGCTGGCAGAAGCGATAAACCAGGGAGCGATGACTTTTCTGCGCCGGGAGTACAGTTCGCTTTCGATTTTTGTGCTGGCACTTGTCGTGCTGTTTGTGGTGCTCGGTTACACCACCGAACAGATGCGGCCGCACACCGCGGTGGCCTTTTTGGCCGGTGCTTTGGCCTCAGCTGCTGCGGGGTATCTGGGTATGATGGTTGCCACCAGGGCCAACGTCCGCACCGCACAGAGTGCGAAGGACAGCCTCAGCGCAGCCCTGGATGTGGCCATATCCGGAGGAGCGGTGATGGGTATGGCGGTGGTCGGGTTGGGTCTTTTTGGTCTCTGTATTATGTACTACATATTTGCTGATCCCGCTGACCTGGCCACCTTCGATACCATAAATGGCTTTGCTTTGGGGGCTAGCTCGATTGCTCTGTTTGCCCGCGTGGGCGGGGGGATATACACAAAAGCCGCCGACGTCGGTGCTGACCTGGTGGGCAAATTGGAGGCAGGGATTCCCGAAGACGACCCCCGCAACCCGGCGGTCATAGCCGATAATGTAGGGGACAACGTCGGTGATGTAGCCGGTATGGGAGCTGATCTGTTTGAGTCATACGTCGGTTCAATTATCGCGGCCATGGCGGTCGGCATCACCGCGGTGGGGATCGACGGGGTAATGCTTCCCTTTGTGGTGGCCTCGGCTGGAGTAATCGGCTCTATCGTGGCTTATTTCGTCATCCGCGTCGGCATGAGCGGCGACCCCGCGCAGGCCCTCAGCTACGGAACCTACTTTTCCGCCGCCTTTGTTGCTGCCGCCAGCTGGCCAGCAGCTGCCTACCTGGTGGGTGATACTTCGATATTCTGGGCCATTCTGCTTGGTCTTGTCACCGGGGTGGTCATTGGTGTGACCACTGAGTATTACACCTCGGCGGGTAGACCGCCGGTAGACGGTATAGCCGAGTCGGCCGAAACCGGAGCGGCTACCAACATAATCGCGGGGCTTTCGGTGGGAATGCGCAGCACTGTGCTGCCGCTTTTGGTTATAGCGGCCAGCGTTCTCATAGCCTACCGGGTTGCCGGCCTTTACGGTGTCGCCATGGCGGCGGTAGGCATGCTTTCCACCGTAGGTATGACCGTGGCTGTCGATGCCTACGGGCCCATTGCAGACAACGCGGGGGGCATAGCAGAGATGGCCGAGCTGCCCGATGAGGTTCGGGAGGTTACCGACCAGCTCGATGCGTTGGGCAATACCACAGCAGCTATCGGAAAAGGGTTCGCCATAGGCTCTGCCGCCCTGACTGCCCTGGCCTTATTTTCTGCTTATTCAGCCGCTGTCGGTCTGGAGAACATTAACATTCTCGACCCGCTGGTGATAGCCGGCCTGTTTGTCGGCGGCACGCTTACCTTCATTTTCAGCGCGCTTACCATGGAAGCCGTCGGCGAGGCAGCCTTCGACATGATCGAGGAGGTCAGGCGTCAGTTCCGCGAGACCGCCGGCATCATGGAAGGAACCGCCACTCCTGACTACAGCCGGTGTGTGGACATAAGCACTCTGGCCGCTCTCCGTCAGATGAGGCTGCCAGGAACTCTGGCAGTGCTGACGCCGCTGGCCGTGGGGTTCCTATTGGGCAAGGAGGCACTGGGCGGCCTGCTGGCGGGAGCGCTGGTCACCGGTGTGCTCATGGCCATCATGATGGCCAACGCCGGTGGAGCCTGGGACAATGCCAAAAAACATATAGAATCAGGACATCATGGAGGCAAAGGGAGCGATGCCCACGCGGCTGCGGTAGTGGGGGATACCGTGGGTGACCCCTTCAAGGACACCTCGGGTCCTTCCTTGAACATTCTCATCAAGCTGATGAGCATAGTATCTTTGGTCTTTGCGCCGCTGCTTCTGTAGAGGTGTACCAACAGCAAGAATGGAGGGGTTGAGGTGGAGCGAGAAGAGGCAATGCAGCTGCTCAAACAGCACCTGACCACCGAGAATCTGCTGAAGCATACCTATGCCGTCGAGGCGGTAATGCGCGAGCTGGCCGATCATCTTGACGAGGATCCCGACAGGTGGGGCCTGGCCGGCCTGCTGCATGACATAGACTACGACGAAACGTCGGATGATCCGTCAATGCACAGCATCGAGGGAGCGCGGATGCTTGAGGAAGCCGGGCTGGATGAAGAGCTGGTGGACGCGGTGCGGGCCCACAATGATCATCACGGCCTTCCGCGTGAAAGCACGATGGCAAAAGGGCTTTATGCGGTGGATCCCCTGACAGGACTCATCGTGGCTGCGGCCCTGGTTCACCCCGACCGCGAGCTGGAGTCTGTCGACGTCGAATTTGTGATGAATCGCTACGACGACAGCTCCTTTGCCCGCGGCGCCCGGCGTGAAGCCATAGATTCGTGTTCCGAGCTGGGGCTCGAGCTGGAGGAATTCATTGACATAGCTCTGCGGGCTATGAAAGATATAAGCGACAGGCTGGGGCTGTAGCCGGGCAGGATGTGACGGGAGTCATACCGATCTTCGCAGCACAGAGAGGATAGGAGGCCCAATTGGACGCCCTTCCGTCGTTGTTGCTGTTGGGATACGGGCTGGCCAATCTGCAGCTTCCCGAGATAAAGCCCCTCCGCCGCGCAGGCAGGGGGGCAGACCTCACCTGGGCTGCCCTGCAGACCTTTGGGGCCGCTCTGGCCGCCCTCTCTGTTGCCTTCACTGCGGTTAACGCCGCCGGAGCGGTGCTGGGTGTACTGCTGGGCCTTCACTTCCCTCTCCGGCAGCAGCAGGACCGCGGCCGACTGGTGACATACGTGGGTTCGGTTTGCGGATTTCTGGTGGTCATGCCCCGTGCCGCCGTCATCGGCCTGGTGCTGTCGGCGGCGGTATACATCCTCACGCGCAGGATCGTCCTGTCAGCAACCGCCGGGTTGGTTTTCGTTCCGCCTATTGCGTGGATCTGGCAGGGAAGCGATCTATCCTTGCTTTTCGGTATGCTGGTGGTCGCGCTGCTTCTTTATGCTCACCTCGATGATATAGAGCGGAGCGTCCGGCAGCTTGCGGGCACCGATGATACCCCACTGTTTTTTCGCCGAGCGGCCCGGCGTCTGTTGATCGTCACCCTGCTGCTGGCCTGCACGGCTCTGTTTTTCTTCAACCGCTACGTTTACCACGGCTTTGGTCTGCACCCGGATATCTTTCGCCGGGGCAGTGAGGAACTGCGTTACGTCGCACTGACTTTCGACGATGGTCCTCATCCGCGGTTTACTCGGCAAATTTTGGATACACTTCAGGAACGTGACGTCAGGGCCACCTTCTTTGTGGTGGGCCGACACGTTGATCGTTACCCGGAGGTGGTCAGGCGCATGCTGGATGAGGGTCACGAGGTGGGCTCGCACACCTACAACCACCTGAACATGCTGCGGGCTGACGAGGAGACCACCATCTCAGAGCTGTCCCAAACGGAACAAGCTCTCAAGCGGGCTGCTGACTTCACCCCCAGGTTGTTCCGTCCGCCCCGGGGGCTGTATAATTCGACGGTGCTGCAGGTAGCACACGACCGCGGCTATACCATGGCACTGTGGTCGCTCAGCTCGCAGGACTGGCTGGGGACGAGTCCGCGCCGCATGGTCCGCAGCATTACCAGCCAGACCTCGGGAGGGGACATTTTGCTGTTTCATGACAGCGGAGATTTCTTCACCGCAGCGGGAGCCGACCGGACCAACACGGTTGCGGCTCTGGGCCCGATCATAGACAACCTGCGGGAGGAAGGATACGAGTTTGTTACCGTAACCGAGCTTATGATCCTGACATTGATGCTCGAAGGAGCTGGGCCCTGATGAGCCAAAATGAGCTGCAGGCGGCTTTTCGTCTGGGAACTACGGAGGACGCACAACAGCTGGCTGAGGTGTTTGCTGAGTGTTTTTCGGAAGGAATAGACCACCGCTTCCCCCAGGGTCTGGGTGACGAGGTGCTGGAAGCCGTCTGGGATTTTCTGCTGGAGGCCAGCCCGAGCATCTGCGTTGTTGCTGTGCAGGCCGGCAAACAGGAGGAGATTCTAGGCTACTGTCTCGTTCAGACCAGCGTCGGACAGCTGCTGCGGGAGGGCCTGACCAGCGGCGTTCTGTCCCGACTGCTGGGGATGGTGCGCACGGGTGATATACCGCTGGGCTGGCATCAGCTGGAGAGCCTGCTGCGCGATCTGGTGGGGTTCGGTCAGTCATTTTCGGTATCAACCTCCGAAGGCGAAACGGGCCAGGTCCTGTCGGTCGGAGTGCGGCGAAGCGCGCGGAGCCGCGGCCTGGGCACGCAGCTGGTCTGCCGCGGGCTGCAGCAGCTGTACAATGAAGGCATACATAATGTTAAGCTTGAGGTGAGACCTGACAATGAGCCTGCCCGGCGAATATATGAGAGACTGGG
>PUMD01000036.1 GCA_003551215.1 Clostridia bacterium
ACGAGTTAAAGACCGGTGATCACCAGCGACAGGACTGGCAGTGGTCGCTGGGCGATGAGGGGCAGAAAATCAAGGACGAAATCAGCGAGGTGGGATGGTGGAGATCGCTTTCCGGCTACTGGACTAGTCTCAAGAAAAAGCTGATGAAATAGCAAAATTGTGCGCTATGACGGGCTTCTCGGGGTTGTTTCTTTTCCGCTGGGAGGGGGAAGATCGGATAACAGTCACAGCTGGCCGTGGTGCTGGCTTCCGCGTCAATCTTGGCTTCATCTTCCTGCAGACGTATATCCTCTGTGACCAGACCTCGAAAACTTCTCTGTTGCGACGTAGTCGCTCATCGGAAGTTTCTTGTGTCCTATGCCCCGAATCGCAATGACTGTTTTAGCCATCCCGATTCCGAGGCATCATTTTTACAGTCAGAGTTCATTTCCACTCGGTCACTTCATCTACCGAAAGGCGGGGACGGGCGTTGGGCTCTTCGTTTTTGTATCCCACTGCAACCGCGGCAACCAGTTCCCGGTCTGTTTGCAGCCACCGACGTATCGGGCAATCCGCGAAGAACACATCGCATATCCAAAGGGTGCCCAGTTCCAGCGCCTCTGCTGTCAGCAGCATGTTCTGAATTGCCGCCCCTATTGACTGCAGATCCACCGACCACCCGTACCGGTTTGTGCCGATGGGGTCTTCGTCGGCGCTCCACCTTTCGTTTAGGACAACTATGAGCGCTGGGGCCTGCAGCATGACGTCGGCTGAGTTTTCTGCGCTGCCAACTGCCAGGCCCTGTTCCTTCAGGCGTGATACTTCCTCCTGCATGATCCTCACCAGCTCATCCTTCTTCTCACCCTTGAGCACAACGAAACGCCAGGGCTGAGCGTTCTTGCCGGAAGGTGCCAGGGTGGCGGCCTGCAGCAGCTGACGCAACTTATCATCTTCCACGGGTTCCTCGCGAAAAGATCGAATGCTCCGGCGCCCTTCAATTGCTTCCATAGTCTGCATCTTACCGACACTCCTTTTTTCGTGTTTGTCTTCTTAGTCCAGCTTATAACTCTTCGCTAGCTACCCTAGGGTTTCCTTGCAGGCCGGTGGTGCTGTTTGCAAACACAACCCGAGCTATCCCGGCAACCAACTCTCATGATTGCAGCTTGCTGGGCCGGGAATCGAACCGACAAATGCTGCGGAGACTAAGTGGGACTACAGCGCACCGAACCTGCTCGGAGTTAAGGCTATCCAGCAGATTCCGGGGAGTGTGATGAGCATGAGACCAAGGGCCCATGACAGCAATCTATGACCCGGAGGCGGTAGGTCAGGCCGCATAGGTGCTCAGAGGGGTTATGGCGGGCCATAGCTGCGTATCGTGCGGGCAGGTGGGTGCAAACGACCGGGCTAGGCTCGAATGCTCGCAATACCCCAATCAGCTCAACTGTCAGGCCCTGCAAAGTGAAGGATACCGTGCCGATGGGGGAAGGAGGACGGATGCACAAAGCATTCTGCGGTAAGACCGCATATGCTGCTTAATAGTGCGTTTTCACGAGCAGTCGTACCGCCCGGATGTATATGTGCTACGCTGCCCCGCGGATTATGCCGTTTACTGTGGGCGAGCCTCGTTGCTCGGTGTCCGCCGGGGCGACACCCCTGCCGTGCATGCAATCTGCATGCAGGTATGAAACGCCCATGCTGCCACATATATAGCCCTGGGCATCCGGTCCCAAACTGCAGAGAAGTCCTCGAGGATATGGTATGATGAGCTCAAGGCTGCTGGCAGATTCTGCGAGAGGCAGGTCACAAAATGACCGAAAGCGAACAGGCCTCCCGATTGAGACGAGCGAACAGAGTATCCCGAGTGGTCATTGCAGCAAATCTTGGCCTGGCTCTACTGAAGGCGATAGTGGGGTTAATCGGCAACAGTACCGCCCTGGTGTCCGACGCCGTGCACTCGGCCTCTGATGTCCTCTCTACTGTGGCCGTTTTACTGGCGTTGCACTTTTCACACATTCCTCCTGATGAAGACCACCATTACGGGCATCAACGAGTGGAGTCCCTGGCCACCAAAGCCATATCCATTTTTCTGATCGCGGCAGCCGTCCTGATAATACGTGGCGCCTACCGCAGCCTGACGGGGGACGCCCTGCTGATTCCCTCCGGGTTGGCCCTCGCGGCTGCAGGTCTGTCGGCGGCGGTCAAAGAGGTTCTGTATCGCTATGCCCTGGGTCACGGACGCGCCATTCAAAGTCAGGCCCTCATGGCCGATGCCTGGCACCAACGCTCCGACGCCCTCTCCTCGCTGGGGGTGCTGGTTGGCATAGCCGGAGCAAGACTTGGCTTTGCCTTCCTGGACCCGGTGGCGGCCCTGGTGGTGGCGGCCATGATCCTGCGTATGGGAGTGTTGTACTACTGGCGGGCTGAAAACGAGCTGCTCGATGCCGCCCCGGAGGAATCTGTCCTGGATGAAATCTTCCTGGTCGCCTCGCAGGTGCAGGGAGTCGAGAACATTGATGAGCTGAGAGCCAGACAGCACGGAGGTCGCATCCTGGTGGATCTTGAAATACGGGTGAAAGGGAACCTCAGCGCAGCAGGGGCACACGCCATAGCTCATAGGGTTGAAAAGGCCATCTTGGGTGAATGCCGGCGTGTAGCGGAAGTGCTGGTTCACGTAAACCCTGCGCAATCTGAGTAATCTTACTGTCACCGCAGAATACGGCCTCTGGATGGAACCGGGAGTTTTCAGCACCGGATCAGCCTCCGTTGATCCCCTCAGTGCGAAAAGGTACCTTTTTGGGAGTTGAGGTTAAACGTCTCGGCTTACACTTTCGTACTATGTAGAGTAAGGAACGGGGGTGAAGTCGGTGGCGGACTATCTAGAAGAGCTGTGCAAGCGGTGGGACATAAAGCTGGTGTACACCGGCAACAAATTCGTGGTGCTTTCATGCACCACTCCGCAGGATGAACCCAATCTGAGAGCTCACCGCCTGTTTCGGGGCTGTCCCAAGAAGGTAGCCTCAGCAGTCCTGCGCTGGTGTATAGGGACGGGTAGCCAAAGAGACCGCGAACTCATTGAGCATTACGTCAGGCAGGATAGTGATAAGGATGATTTCGAGATAAAAGAACCCGACGCCAGATTCCTGGCGCTGCTGGATGAGAACCTCAGCAAGGGGCAGATTCCCGACGA
>PUMD01000183.1 GCA_003551215.1 Clostridia bacterium
CTGGATTCATTCAAGCACCACCGGCGGCAATCCCCTGGCATGCGCGGCCGCCTGCGCCATGCTGGATGTTCTGGTACAGGAGGACCTGGCCGGTCAGGCCGAGCGTAAAGGTGAGGTGGCCCTCGAAGGCCTGCGGGCCATACAGCAGGATTACCCCAATATCATATCGGAGGTCCGGGGCAAGGGGCTCCTTCTGGGGGTCGAATTCAGCGACCCGGCGGGAGGAATAACCGCTCTGAGCGAGCTGTTCGGACGGGGAGTTCTGGTGGTGCCGAGCCTGATGAACTGGGGAGTAATGCGCATAGCCCCCCCTCTGACAATAAGTGAACAGAAGCTCGACGAGGGACTGCAGATTTTGCGGGATGTAATGCAGTACACCGCCGAATTTTTCCAATCAGAATGAATCACCCCCACAAAGGGAGGTAGATTGGTTTGGCAGAAATCAAAACCGAGATCAATGTAGATGCCGACCCTGAAGTCTGTTACAACTTAGCCAAAGATATGGAGCAGTTTCCCACATTCATGGATAACGTAAAAGATGTCACGGTGCAGGAGTCAGGGGAAGGCTGGACCATCACCAGCTGGGAGGCAACACTGCAGGGACGTAAAGTAACTTGGGAAGAACGCGATGAATTTGATGATGAAAGCCGCCTGATCACCTTTGAGCAGACAGAAGGAGACCTCAGCGTATTTGATGGGCGGTGGAGTTTTACCCGTTCGTCAGAAGGGGGATGCAACATCAAGTTGGCGGTAGAAGCGACTCTGGGGATGCCCATGCTGTCTGCTGCATTGGACCCGATAGTAAAGAGGCTGCTGCGGGAAAACTGCGAACAGATGCTGCAGGGCATAAAATCAGAGGCTGAGAAAGAAGAGTGAGCCCCCGGGCACAAGCAGGCAAACCAGGGAATGGACCATGCAATGGCGCCGGGCAGGGCCCCGAAGAAGGCTAAGCTGCAGATACAGACGAAAAGAACACACTCCGGGCGATCTCCCGGCGGCCGAGTTCATCTGCTTTTACCAATGTACCGCAGCCGCCTCCCGCCCATCGGCTGCGGGCTTCTGACCGCCGAAAGGGTATAGTTTTCCGCCTCGCTGACGCATCATAAGCATATGAACGACACGTACTCTGTTCTGTGGGTGGTTCGTCCCTGCCGGGGAGGGATGCTGACTCATGTTGACCAGATCTTGCGGCGCCTGGACCCCCAACGGGTAACCGTCAGACTGGCCAGCACAACCCGGGTAATAAAAGAGGTGTCCGCTCACCGCGCAGTAACAGACGTCTACCCGCTGACGACCGGACGACAGTTCACTGCAACGAGGACAATAGTGTCCGCGGGACGCAAACTTTGCACAATAATGCGTCATCTGCGGCCGAGCGTGTGTCACGGCCACGGTTTCGCCGCCGGACTTTTGCTGGCGGCTGCGAAAGCGGTGACCAATCAGCCATCACAGGTTCTGCTGACCGCACACAACGTACTTTCTGACCGGTTGCCGCAGAAGCTGCTGGCCTCCCACCTCATCTCCCGGTCCTCACTTACCGTCTGCGCAGTTTCGAGGGCGGTAGCGGCAAGCTGGGCTGAAGTTCTACCTTCGAGCAAGATTCAAACTGTACCGAATGGCTGGCCGGCTCCTCAACTGTCGGCTGAGGACGTTTCCTTCCGCAACACCGGCAGGCTCAATCTCCTTTATGTCGGCCGGCTCACAACCCCAAAGGGCGTCTCCGATTTGCTAAAAGCAGCCGAGATCCTCACATCGGACGGTGTGCAATTTCATCTGGACATAGTGGGTGATGGTCCTCAACGGAAGAAGCTGCAGCGGAAGTGCACCCAGCAGCTGGCGGGGCACGTCACCTTTCACGGATGGAAAGAAAATGTGGACCAGCACTATCGCAGATCCGATGCATTGATCCTCCCTTCTCTCGCCGAAGGAGCCGGGCTCGTCCTGGCCGAGGCCATGAGTTTTGGCCTTCCGGTCGTCGCCAGCAGGACTGGCGGCATAACGGAAATGATACAGCACGGGCGTTCCGGCCTGCTGGTTCAACCCGGCAGTCCCCGACAGCTGGCCCATGCTGCCCGGCTGCTTGCCGGACGGATTTCGCTGCGCCGCAGGCTTGCACTGGGAGCCCTGCTGGAATGCAGCAGAAGGCCCCGATGGGGTGATGTGGCCCGGCAGTGGGAAAGACTGTACGCAGCAGCGAGGCATAAAACCTGCTCCGTCGCCCTTCAGTCATGAATCGATACCGCCTATGGACGATACTGGCTGCAGTCATTATCATTCTGGGGGTGCTTACTGCTGCGGTTGCAACTCATCTGTCTGAATGGAGGTTTGTATCCTGCACCGCCCCTGCAGACCAGGGCCCCGACTGGGATCTGGGGCCAGAAGGCAGTCCCGCCCTCCTCCTTTTGGCACCGGGTATGGGGCAGCTGGTCACCGACGGAGCTGAGCTCCCCAAGCTGTCCGAATCTGGCTACCACTGGTCAGCGTCCCTGGTAAACGTAAGGTCGGGAGGAGGAAGCTCTCCGGAGAGCATCATGGCTTCTCTGTCGGCGACAACACCAGCACGCGGCGTCGATGGTCTTGTGCTGGCGGCCAAAGACGACCTGCCTTGGGGGAGCGGGAGCCCATCAACCCGCATTGTGTTTGAAGATTGGTACGGGATAGAGATACCGCCCGCTGGGGCCGCAGTAGTCGATTTCGGCAGACTGGTCGATCAACAGGAAACTCTCAGCTGGGAGGCTCCGGTGGGAGGCCTTTCTGCGCACTACCGCCGAGCCGGAATGGCGACCGCCTATCTGTCAGCCTCCGCCTTTGACAACTCAGGCGCCCTCGCAGCAGCAGACAAAAGGGGAGTCATTGACTACTATTTCGACCGACAGACGTGCACTGTGCCTGCCTCTCTTCCCGGCGGACGCAAGACTGACTGGGAACAGGTTGTTGAGATCTTGACCAACTTCCCACCTGATGTGGGACTGGCCGTGCTGCAAATCGGCGACTTCCAGGCCGCAACTGAACATGGAGACTGGCTGCCCGACAGCTACCGGACCCGGAAGGCCGGTTCGCTGACCGCTTCGCTGGCAGAGCTGGCCGATTTTCTGCTGCTGC
>PUMD01000081.1 GCA_003551215.1 Clostridia bacterium
GATCGAGGTGAAAGTCCTCCCGGCTGCCCATCCAGTCGGCCGTTACGCAGCTTCTGTCGGTAGAATGCCTGTATCTCCGCAGGCCGAAGTTGTGAGAGCCGTACCGCGCCCAGGGCAGGCATGATGTGCTTTTCAACCATGGCACGATAACTACCATAGGTTGAGGGCCGCAGGTTATCTTTCGCATAGTCGCGCAGCCAGCGCTGCAGGTACTCTGCCAGCGTTGCCTTGTCTGCATCCATGTAGTCGCCCTCGTCCAGCTCCTTGAGGCGCCGGGAGAGTAGCCGTTCCGCATGACGTTTCGTACCTGTGGCCGTTTCCCGCCTCTGCCGGCATCGCCCCGTGGCCAGATCCGGCGGCAGGTCGTACCGGATTGACCACCTTCCATCACCGCTGCGCTGAATGGTCCCCCTTGCCTTCTCTGCTCCTCCACTAGCACATCAGATGTACCCCCGCGCCCTCCATGATTGCGTATATACGAATCCATAATGGCTTGTCCAGTGCACTTCCAGCCTTGGCCTCCTCTTGAGGGCGAAGGCCATAGCATGAACCTCCAGGCGAACATTGGTTCGATGATGTTCATGCTAACTCCTGCCCGTGACAATGTGTTGTCACGCCTGTTAAGGGGATTTGGGTATCCAGTAAAGCCCCAGCAAAACAAGGCTGGGGCCCCACCTTATTCATTCGTTCCTTTGGTTTCTAAGCCGAAGACGCGATTGTCACGTCTTTCTTCAGGAATGACAGATGGCGGAACAACAGCTGGTACCCCCATGGCAATCTGCGTGACAAACGAGAAGATGAAGCTAGCCATCCTCCATACAGGGGAGGCAATCTCCTTCAATTCTTCTTCGTTTTGATCTTCGACCTCCGAAGAATCATCAACGGGTGTGCTCGTAAAGGTAACAGCTGCGAGAGTATGTCGTTCTCCATCGTCTTGATGGTAGAGAGAATCCGTGGCCTTCAAGAACTTGAGGTCGTTGCGATCTATGACAGATACAGTTTGATCACGAAAGACGTCAATTCTCTTACTGGACAGCTGATCCGGCATCTTGACTTCAATAGAGTCAATGGACCACTGCGCGCTTGGCATATTCACCACCTTGCTCAGTTATCGGCTGCTCATCCACCCACTGTGGCTGATCCACCATACGGAGGTTGTCAGAATAGGCCTCAAACATAGTCGTCTCTATAGTCTCCGCAATGTGGGACTTGAACGAAGTCTCAACCACTCTGCCCGAAAGCAGATGCGTGCAATACTGATTGAGACTAACCCCTTCGGCCTCCGCCTTTTCTGCGAGTTCACGGTGCAGTGACCGCGAAATACGTAGCGTGAATTTGCCGCTGTAATCATGTTTACTCGCTACTGGGCGCGGGATGGACTCACCAGAGTTTTCAGCCGCAGCTATCCAGGCCTCCTTGGCCTCCTTCAGCAATTCGAAAGCCTCCTGGAATGTGTCTGCTGCTGCCATGCATCCGGAAAGTTCCGGGATGCGTAACAACCATCCATCCTCGTCAGAACTGGCAACTATTCTATATTCCATCTTTGCAGCATCACTGGACACATTCATCCCTCCTCTTCGAGAATTTCATCAATATACCACACGGCTTCCTTCACATATTTCACGTGCAGAGGATCCTGGTCCGGTATCGTAAGGAAGAATCCCCGTCTACCGGAATACTTGTAGCTTTCATGACTACCCTTGCCTCCAGCCTCCTCAAAACCAATGTGTTTGAGCAACCACACCAAATCTTTGCGACTAACGGAACGTGGGCCGTCTTTAATCTTCTGAAGTCGCTTATGGAACCTCCCCGTTGGCACCATATATGATACCACTCCTGTTGTAATAATTATAGCTGAAAAATCTGTAAGGTGTGCTGGTGTCGTCAATCAGGTGGATATTCCGCGTTGCAAGGTTCCTCCGGATATTTCCCCTGCCCCGTTCCCTGCCAGATATATGGGCGACGACTCAGAACAAGCGCCTTTGCTCAGATGACTCCTTCTTTTGCCGCTGGGCTTCCCTGAAGGATCTTGTGTGATCTTACCGTCGAGAAGTTCTTCGATGGTCAGTATCTGAATCCGCGGGAACCTTTGGTTTTCGTACATGGGCGACTCATAGAATTCTGCCGAGGCGGCCTATTGAACCATGGGACGTGGGGGTTCTTGCAGCGTGATGAATACACCGATGGCGGCACCCTCGCGCTCCATAGCACCTTTGAGATCGCGAATCTGGCTTACCCCGACCTTGCCGCTCTTGACCTGTATGAGGATCTGCTTCGCTTTGCCGCTGGCATCATCTAGGAAGTCAACATATCTCAGGCGTCGGCTCCCTTGCCTTCTTGCCATATTCCCGCATTGGTCAGGCTCAAGGCCCACAGCCCAAACTCGTTACGATCATGATTGGCGAGGGCGCGTGCACCGGCTAGCGTTGTGGGCACTCCGATGACCTCGTAGGGAGATAGATCGGGCCCGAAGGTGTCAGCCAGGCGGTGGTTCATAAGGGTTACGGCAAGATGAGTGATGTCAATGCCAATCCACCGCCGGCCCAGCCGTTCAGCCACAGCCACGGTTGTGCCACAACCGCAGAAGGGGTCAAGGACCACATCGCCCTCATTGCTGCTGGTCTTAATAATGCGCTCTAGGAGGGCCTCGAGTTTTTGAGTTTGATAACCGAGTTTTTCTTTGCTTGAGACCAAACCGAGTGAGTGAATATCGCTCCAGACATCGTGGAGTTTCTTCCGACGGAGTGGTCGGCCTTTTTTATCTGTTTCGAGAAAGTATTTGATCCTGGGGTTTCCTGTGCGCGCCCATCGGATACGGCCTTCAGCGGCAAGGCGCTTGATACTCTCGTCCGTATAGTCTCCCCGGGGCAGATCATAATACCATCACCCGTTGGAGTCTTGCCGCGACGCTTTTCACCAGCCCCATGTTCGCATTACTTCTTCTACTCAGCCGGAGCAATTCCCTGTTCTGTTGAAAAAGATCGAAGATGAAGTCCCCCATGGGTTCACTTTGGTGTTCGGTCTGGAGGACACTCAGGGGCTGGGGCGTTCGTTGGCGCAGTGGCTGGTGGATCAGGGCTTGTCCGTCCGGGA
>PUMD01000011.1 GCA_003551215.1 Clostridia bacterium
AGATCGATGACCGCGGCAACTGCACGGTAATACAATTTCGGATCCAAACCCCAGACAGCCAGGTCAAGGTCTGACCACCGGGTGAAAAACTCTCTGTCAGTCAGCGAGCCGAAGACCGCCACTCTGTCCGCGCCGAATTCGTCCTTCAGCAATCCGGCAGCCTGCCGGGCCACACTCCAGGCTCTTTTATATCGCTTTGAGGCCTCAGGATCCTCTTCCCGATGAAACAGCAAGGGGTATTTGTCCTCGCCACAGCTATCTTTAGCATCATGGGTTTTGGGTGACTCGCGACTGCACATGATACTCCTACTCCCTTCTTTTTTAGTATGCCACATCACCCTCCCATTTTGCAAAAACTGCCGATGCGTTATCTCTCTCAGATGTGGCAGAATCTGACGTACGGTCCTTCCCTTGATTCCATTGAGGAGATTTCATTCCCCTGAGCAGCAGGTTCCGTCAGACAGGCTGGTTTTTGTATTGGCAGTGGACCTTGATTTGCCAGTCTCCTTATTCATTGTGACGTATCAGCGGGGGGGGTTGATAATTGGAGTTATCGCCACCCCTGGCGGTTATTGCTGAAGGCATCGGTTTCGTATGCAGAGATTGGCGCGACCGGGCAGAAAATGTCAGAGCGCACGCGCAGGTTTTCACAGGAGTGCTTTCATCTGAAAGAATAGATCACCTGGATAGTCTGCGCCGGGCTGCTTGCGTTATGACCGCTGCTTGCCCGGATTTGGTAGGCCTTGTTAGCTTTGTGTTGGAGTGATTTGCCGTTTTACCCATATATGGTATGATAATCCCGATTACACCTGTTCAGTTTCGGTGCTCTTTGCATGGGAGTGTGAGCGTTGATCTCGTACGGTGCAGGAAAAAACGTACTGTGTGATCAGCAGATTGCTGCCCTTCAGAAGCAGGCTCAGTCTACTGCTGACATCCTCGCGGTAATCATCTACGGTTCGCACGGTACCGCGGTGCAGACTCCGTTGTCTGATATTGACGTGGCAGTCTTGTCCATGCCGCAAGAGTCAGACTGGAGTTTGATGCGGGAATTAGAAATCTCTGCTGCATTGAATGAGACTGCGGAAACTGATGCAATTCAGGTTCTCAACCTCCGTCAGTGTTCTGTAATTTTCCAGATGAAGGTGCTCAAAACAGGTCGACTGATCTTCTGTCGAGACGAAATCCTACATGCTGATTTCGTCGAGCTGGTCATCAAACGCTACTGCGACTTTTCAGTTGACTATAGAGAGACTGCGAAGGATTTCGATGCTGGATTAATGGAGGATTTCACAGGTGTTGACGCAAGTAAGCTTCGAAGTAAGTTAGGGTTCATCAGGCGGCAGATGCGCAATCTGCGGCGATTTCAGGAAATGGGGATTGAGGAGTTTACCTCGGATCCCCTATACGAAGCCGCGGCGATACGGATGCTGCAGGTTGCAATAGAGGCAATGCTGGATATATGCTCTCATCTCAGTGCGCGGGAAGGCTGGGGGTTGCCTGGCAGTTATGCTGAGGCAGTTAAGCTCGCAGCGGATAACGGGATGATCCCCCCCGAGTTGGAGGATTCCTACAAGGCAATGGCCAGGATCCGCAATCGAGCAGTACACATATGTGACGATATTGATTCCGGGGAAATCCTAAACAGAATCCACAATCACCTCAATGACTTTAAGCCTTTCCTCAGACGGGTTACCCGTTGCTACCTTGTAGACTGCGAAAACTCCTGCTGAAACCATGCAGCTTTGGTCAGCTGCTATCCGGGAGCCAGGCTGGGTTCAAAGACCTGCTTCGGCGAACTGGTTGACCCAACGTTCTCGGCAAATTATGCCCGAATATATCTTCAGGCTGCCGGTTGGCGGCGTTTCTGTCACAGGTTCCTGGTTTGACGTCTTTACCCAGGCAGAAAGCGATATCTACACGGCGCGGATACTGCTTGCTTCAACAGCGTCAGCACCTGCCGGTATCCGTGTGCTTCCAGTAATCCTGCGTTGGGCAGGCCCTTCGTGTCAAGAGCCATTTTGGCAACCCGACTGGACCATTTTAACCTATGGTCCTCGAAGCAGGCGGCACTCCTCGGGGACTCGGCGAAGAAAGACGGAATAAACGATAGATACAGATCGTAATTGCGCTTGGCTGTGCGAGCATGAGATGACCATGTAGATCTTATGACCGGCTGAAGCGGAGTCTGGCTTTTCTTGGGGACGCAGTGTTCTTCTTGGCTTGTGGGCAAACGAGGGGGCTGGCAGTGGATTCCCGGTTTTCCCGATCGCAAAGGGTTGATCTGCAATGCAACGCAGAACTTGCAGATAGGCAGCATTCTGCGCTTCGGTTGGTCGATAATATTGTTTGATAGCCAATCAGATGATCTGGGTGGTACCGACTGCGAGTTCCCACCGTAATTTTCAGCTTTCCCTGGTGCAAATAGCCTAATTGCACAGCCTGCAGGCTCTGTTCATTGGGTTTTTTGCAGGTAGCAGGAAAACACAAAATTTAAGAGAAAATAGCATATACACGCAAGCTTCTTGCCGTATGATGTTTGAGTGCCTCGGATTTGATCAACGAGAGACGCGAGCTGTCAGGCGCTGTGCCTTTGCCGACAGATGTCGCATTACACAAATACCCAGCATGCCGGCGACCTGTCTCACAGGAGGCGATTCGGATATGAAAACCGAGCACATTACCCTAGTGGGTTTGCTTGTTGCCCTGACTCTGTCCGGGGGGTTTGCCCTTTACTTCGTCGGCAGATGGATACCCCTGCCGGGGAGTAAACTGCTCGCGCTCGCTCCTTTTTTGGCCCTGGTCATGTTTGTCGCCGTCATCCGGCTTCAATCAGTCTGGAGCATGACGCTGGTCAGCGTTGTTCTTGGCGCTTTAATGAGTGCGATTAACCCAGTGATGAGCCTGGCGATAGTTGCTGCAGGGCTCATATCAGATGCCCTCGCACATCTGCTTTCTCCCTTGGGGGCGACCGGCCTCAGGCCCTGCCTTTCGGCTGCTCTGTACCCCATGTCTGCCTTTTTGCTCGGGGTTTTTGCCACCAATTACATCACCGGCAGGGCTTTATTTGGAGCGGTGGGTG
>PUMD01000158.1 GCA_003551215.1 Clostridia bacterium
ACAGTCACTCCTTCTATGCGGTCCAGCTGCTCGTGCAGGCTCCTGCGCCTCTCTTGGCTCAAATGCTGGTGAGCGATCTTCACTCTACGCAGGCGCATCCTGACATCCAGCCGGTCAAGCTGCCCGTCGAAGACCAGCCTGCCCTGCTGCAGCAGCAGTACTCGCGAGGTGATTTCCTCTATGTCAGTCATTATGTGACTGGACAGCAAAACAGTTATGTCCCGGCGGTCTACCAGCCGGCGGAGAAACCGGCGGATATCGCGTTTTGCAGTCACATCCAGTCCGATGGTGGGTTCGTCGAGAAAAAGCACTGAAGGCTGGTGCAGAAGTACAGCTATGATCTCACACTTCATCCTCTGCCCCAGCGAAAGCCTGCGTAGGGGGGTGTAGAGGTACTCGGTGACTTTCAGCATAAAAGCCAGCTTCTCGGCGCGGCGTCTGACGGTCTCCTCCTTCAGCCCGTACATTCTGGCGTGAAGCATGAAGCCTTCCCAGGGGGGAAGCTCCCAGAGCAGCTGGGATTTTTGTCCCAGCACCACACCTATACTTCTGAGAAAATGAAAAGAACGACGTTGAGGCACGCAACCGGCCACCCTGATCTCTCCAGCATCAGGAGTCAGTATTCCAGTCAAGCACTTTATGAGAGTGCTTTTGCCCGAGCCATTCGGCCCAAGCAGTCCCACTGCTTCTCCTGTGTTCAGGGTGAAATTGACGTCATGCAGAGCCCGTCTGGTCTGAGCCTTCCGACTGAACAGCGAGCGAAAGGAGCTCAGCAGTCCAGGTTGCTTTTCGTGAAATTCATATGTCTTGCATAGACCACAAGCACAGATAGAGGCGGTCTGCCCGGAGGCACACATGTAAACCCACTCCCTGAAGACAAACAGAGTCACCGATAATGATCAGGTGTGACAGGCGATGATGCGCGGATGTCAATCAGAGAGTGAGCACGGTCATCTCCTCCGGGTCCGGATGATCGAAGCTACCATAACCAATTATACTCATCGGAAAATGGCTGCTGCAACCTGGTCTCCTCAGCAGATCCTCTGATGAATCGACGTATATTTTTGCGCAGCCCATTCAGTTCGGCTGGCTACGCTCGCAGGGTACATTGACGTAGCATTTGCCGCAGGGCTGATAGGGAAAGCCGAGCTTTTCTGTAGAGGCTGTGCCTTCTTTTCGCAGGTGATTGCGACACGCCTGCTTGTCTTTTCCCGTCTTGGACAGAGCCCCAACCGGACATCTGGACAGACACTCGGCGCACGATTCGTCGGTGTAATACCTGCAATGTTCTGAGCGTTTTTGATAGTGTCGGGGCGCCGCTGGCAGCTTCAGCGAAGTTATGATGCTTCCGAAGCGTCCCGCCACCCCCTCGCTGGTGATGAGCCCGGCATGCAGACCGAAGGTTCCCAGACCACAGGCGTAAGCTGCGTGCCTTTCAGACCAGTTGCTGCTGACCTCAGTGGCTGCAAACGAGGGACTCAGCGATGGCGCCTGGGCGGTAAAACCTGCCGCCTGCAGTCTGTTTTTGACCATGCGCCGCAGTCTTTCGTTCAGCAGTTCTCCGTAGAAGCGAACAAACACCCACTCATCGGGAGGGGCGGGCCCTGAGCGGTTGCCGCGGCAGACTCTTTCGCTTATTGGCAGAAAGTACGATATGACCGTCTGGGCATCTGTAAGAATTTCTTTGGGTTTAAGGTGGTGGTCCCCCACAACCTCATCGCGCAAAAAGGTGTCAAATATGGGGTCGTCTGCTGAGCAGAAACCCACAAGCGGAGTGTCGAACATTTTTTGGTTTGTCGCCGGCAGAAAGCTGCCGCGGTCCTGTGCTGTAAATCCCCTTATCATCTGAACCACGTCGCTTTTTTTCATGTGGCACCTCCCAAAGTCTCAGCTGCAGCATTTTATGAGTACGCCTATGAACCGACCTCGCTGAGCAGCACTGTGGTTATTCTAAACCGTCTGTATCGTCACCGCCAGGCGTAGTAGGAGTATTTTCTGCCCCAAGCAGCAGGATTTGTGGCCGCGCAGGAGAACTATGCTGCAGACAGTCCCGGTTAAAGGACATACACTCAAGTTCCTTGCGGTCTGCACTGGCTGTCTTTTCTGAATAGCACGGAAGGGTGTTTATAATGTCGATTACCAGCCGCCTTGCTCAGCTGTGCTGCAGAATCAGTTATGAGGATATTCCTGCGCCGGTGAAACATCAGGCCGAACGCTGCCTTTTGGATTGCCTCGGGGTGGCCATCGCCGGAAAGGACCACCAGGCCACGAC
This sequence comes from Clostridia bacterium, assembly GCA_003551215.1. Classification (GTDB taxonomy): domain Bacteria; phylum Bacillota; class Sulfobacillia; order SLMV01; family SLMV01; genus PUMD01. Next base: position 2,273 of record PUMD01000158.1, read on the forward strand.
AATAGTTCGCCAGTACGTCGAAAGGATGCAGGGGGCCAAGCAGGCTGCCATAATTGGTTGCGACAGCCTGGCCCCGGCTGAACAGGCCGCCATGGTGAACGGAACCATGGCGCACGTGCATGACTTTGATGACACTCATCTGCCCACGGTAATACATCCAAGCTGTACTGTCGTACCCGCTGCGCTGGCCGTGGGGCAGTGGAAGATGGTCAGCGGAAAGCAGCTGCTGGAGGCGATCGTGACCGGAATGGAGTCTGCCCTCAGGATCGGACTGGCGGTTTTCCCCGAGCATTACGACCGCGGCTGGCACATCACCGGGACGGTGGGAGTTTTCGGGGCAGCGGTAGCTGCTGGCAAGCTTCTTGGATTGGATGCGACCCGGCTTACCGCTGCCCTGGGTACCGCCGCCACTCAGTCCAGCGGCCTGCGTGAGCTTTTCGGAACCATGGGAAACCCCTACCTGGCGGGACATGCCGCCGCCAATGGAGTGAGGGCTGCGTGTCTGGCGGAGGCGGGATTTACCAGCTCGCCGCGGCCGCTGCAGGCCCCCAGGGGATGGGCTCAGGTAGTCTCCTGCAGGTCGGAGCTGGACAGGGTGATCGACGGATGGGGCAAGCGCTTTGAAATGCTCGACGTGGGGGTCAAACCCTACCCCAGCGGCGTGGTTACTCATCCGGCCATAGATGCCGTCTACCGCCTCCGGCAGGAGCATGGATTGAGCGCGCAGGATGTGGAATCTGCAACGCTGACTGCCAATCCACTGGTTGCTGAGCTGACCGGCAAGGAGAATCCATCGACCGGACTGGAGGCGAAGTTCAGCGTCTACCACTGTGTGGCAGCGGCCTTCCTTTTCGATAATCTTGCAGTAGACGAATTCACCGACCGCGTAGCTGGTGACCCTCGCGTAGCCGCTTTGCGCGACAAGGTTGTAGTGGTGACTGACACCCGCTGGCAGCCAGATCAGGCCCGGCTTGAAGTCGTCTCGACTGATGGAGGCAGCTACTCAACTGTGGTCGAGCACGCAGTGGGCTCGCCTGGCAATCCCATGACCGATGCGCAGCTGCAAGACAAATTTATCATGCTTACCGAGCCGGTTCTGGGCGGCGATGGTTCGCGTAAGCTTATCGAATTGTGCTGGGGTCTCAGCGCCGCTGACCCCGCCGAGCTGCTGGCAGCGACAGTCCCATGTTGATGACAGAAGCTGCTGTCAGGCGCAGATGCCTCAGCGGTATCGCGTCGCCGAGCAGGTGACGGTTGGGGCAACAACTACGGGAGTCTCAAGGCAGATACCGACCGGATAGGCTGTTCTGGGAGGTGTTAGGGTGGTTCACATCGAGGTCATAGGGACCGAAGCCAGGATAAGGATTCCCAGCGAGAGATATGAAGAGGTCGAGGCTGTCATCAACCGCTTTGCCCTGGGGAGTCTGAAGAATCCCGGTGATTCTGGCCGGGATGACGAATGGGACTTCAGGCTGCAGCTTGAGCCGGTGGTGCCCGGCAATCCCATTACCGACCCCTATCTGGCTGATATCGGTGGACAATTGTGCGACCGGGGGATATCGTTTTGCATTACCGTACACAGTGGTCAGGCGCCGTAAGCAGAGATACTCTTTCAGGCGGCGCCGTGAACTCGGACGCGTCCGTTTACTGCTGGGGGTGCTGCTTTCCGGTGAGGCACTGAATGTCGAGCCGGATTACAGTTGTCCGACGGATGGCCTCCTCGGGAAGGTGAGCGTCCTGACCAGTACAGTGCCTGACAAGGCGGGACAGAGCCTGCCGCTTTTCTTCAGCGCCGGTTACAAGATGGGCCTTTCCGTAGGCGATAACACTGCGGTAGAAGGTACCGAATGAGCAGGGTTGCTCTGCGATATCAAAACCCCGGAATTCATCGACTTCGAAGCAGACCTCAGGGTTGGAGTTCAGCAGATCGATTTTTCTGCCCTCCTGGGCGCTGTGCATGTATATGCATCCGTTGTCGGCCACGTAATGAAGCGGCACTATGTAGGGGTGATCTCCATCGCAGAGTCCGAGCCTGCCTACTTTCTGCGCGGCCAAAAACTCCCGGGCTTGCTGGCGGGTCATCGCTTTTTCGCTGCGTCTCATGGTATACCCCGTTTCCGTGATACTGGCTACTTTAGGTAGGATCATTGTATCAACAATCTGTAGATAGCCTCCAGCCGCCAGGGACATCTGCCGCCATATCATCTGCTGGCCGGCAGGTTGGATGACAACGAAGTGTAGTTTCGATGCGACATAAATTGGGAGGTCTGACATGCTTACACGCCGTGAAGTTTACCGACAGTTTCCGGTGCTGCGCGAGATAACCTACCTCAACAACGCAGCTCAGACACCAGTCCCTCTGCGTACCCTGCGGGCCATAGATGAGGTAACGGCGGCTTTGGGCCGTCCCCACATGGTCCCCGATGTAGAGGGTGCGGTCGAGGGTGCAAAGCGCCGCTTGGCTTCATTGATGAATGCCGACCCATGCGAGATCGCCTTTGTGCCCAATACTTCCGTCGGCATCAGCGCGGCAGCGGCGGCGCTGCCGCTTGAGCGAGGGGATGAAGTGCTTGTACCCCAGGACGAACACCCCTCCCTGCTTTATCCCTGGCTCAATCTTAAAGCAAAGGGGATAAGGGTCAGGAGAGTGCCGTGGAGGGGTAATTTGATGACTCCTGAAGATATTCTGCAGAGAGTGAGTGAGCGCACCCGGGTTATCGCCCTCAGTCATGTGGACTGGCTGAGGGGTTTCCGGCACGATGTTTCGGAGATAGGAGCCTTCTGTCGGAGCCGCGGCATATATCTGGTTGTTGATGCAATTCAGGCTCTGGGTGTCATGCCGGTGGATGTCCACCAGCAGGGGATATCGGTACTGGCCGCTGGAGGCTACAAGTGGCTCATGTCAGGCAGGGGCAACGGGTGTCTCTTTGTCGCAAGAGATGTGGCGCAGGATATGCGGCCCAGTCTGGTGGGGCGTCACGGAGTGCAGAGAGTATCGGGATCTGATCTGGTGTTTTTCCCCGATGCTCGCAGGTTTCACACAGGGGCGTGGAATTTACCCGGCCTGACTGCCTTCAACTCGTCTCTGGACTTGCTCGACGAATGCGGACATGATGCAATCCTGCAGCGCGTAATGGACCTGACAGAGCGTTTGATAGACGGCCTCGATCAGCTGAGTGTACAGGTGCTCAGCTGCCGCAGACCCAAACACCGCTCCTGCATTGTCTCATTCTCAACGGGAAATGATGAGCGCCTCTTGCCGTGGCTTCGCAGCCGCGATATCTATCTGGCCAGGCGAGGCGAGGGACTGCGGGTGGGAATCCATTTTTTCAACGGCACAGGTGATGTTGACAGGCTGCTTGAATCGGTGCAGTCGTTCGTTGGGCGGTGAGGCTTTGATACGCTGCTTTTGTTGGCAGTTTTTGGTGGTTGTGCTTCGTATGAGGTACGCTGCGGGAATGGCCTGGCTTGTCCGGCGGGATGCTGGTGGACTGAGATCACCACCTGACCGATCGGCAGATAGGGGAGGATTTCTCTGTTGAGTCGCTAATATGAGTTTATGTAGGGAAGATTCAACGTGAGCTCATGCCGCTGGAGACTCAATGACTGAGGCTGAACAGCTTCTGTTCATTGCGTAGATCATCAGGTCATTGGGTAGATCATCAGGTCAGATTGCGTTCATCTGAAACAACTTCAGAAAGGAGTGATTATTGGTGGCCAAGTTCCTACGTGTTAACATGAGCGACGGAACGGTGACACAGGAATCTCCCTGTGAGCAGTACAAGCACCTCGGTGGAAGGGCGCTGACATCGCGAATTGTTGCCGATGAGGTTGCACCCACCTGTCATCCGCTGGGCCCAAGCAACAAGGTTGTACTGGCCCCCGGACTGGTTACAGGCACGCATGCTCCCAGCTCCGGTCGTATATCGGTGGGAGCCAAGTCGCCTCTGACCGGCGGCATCAAGGAATCAAACGCGGGTACACCCTTCAGTCAGCAGATGGGGCGGATGCAGATCAAGGCATTGATAATAGAGGGGCAGGCTGAGGAAGGTTTTTGGCTTTTGGTCCTGGACGAAAGCGGACTGAGGCTACAGCAGGCCGATGATCTTGCGGGGATGGGAATGTCTGATGTCGTCGATACCCTTACCGAACGTTTCGGAGAGCACGCTGGTGTGATGGGGATAGGACCCGCAGGCGAGATGAAGATGTCCATGGCCGGAATCTGCTTTAACGACAACGAAAACCGCGCCAGCCGATATTCCGGGCGGGGCGGGCTGGGCGCCGTGCTGGGAGCGAAGGGCGTCAAGGCGCTGGTGATAGATGATACAGACGCCCCGGGAGTTGAAATCAAAGACCAGGAGATGTTCAGGCAGGGGACCCGTAAGCTCAGCGATGCTTTGAGAGAGCATGAGGTAACCAGGCCCGGTGGCACGCTCAACTCATACGGAACTGCTGCCCTGATCAACGTGCTCAGCGAGGCGGGAGGACTGCCGGTGTGCAACTTCTCCGGAGGCACCTACGAAGAAGCTGATGATATATCCGGTGAGACCATCGCCCGGATGATAGAAGAGCGCGGCGGTGAAGGGATGACAGGACACTCCTGTCACCCCGGCTGCATCATCCAGTGCTCGAACGTGTGGCCCAAAGAAGACGGCAGCGAACACGTCTCGGTGATCGAGTACGAATCTGATTGGGCGCTGGGTGCCAACCTGGGCATAAGCGACCTCGACGCCATAGCTGAGATGATCCGCCTGTGCAACGATATTGGAGTCGATACCATCGAGACCGGAGTGACACTGGGAGTTGCAATGGAAGCTGGCGTGGCCGAATTCGGCGATGCTGACCGCGCCATTGAACTGATCAAGGAAATAGGGGAAGGCACGCCGCTTGGCCGCATCCTGGGTCAGGGGGCAGAGGTAACCGGCCGCGTGTTCGGTGTAACCCGGGTGCCCACTGTGAAGGGACAGGGTATGCCGGCCTACGAGCCGCGTGCGGTCAAGGGCATCGGGATCACCTACGCCACCACGCCCATGGGAGCTGACCATACCGCAGGCTACACCATAGGGCCGGAAATCCTGGCGGTAGGCGGAGAAGAGGATCCGTTAAGTCCCGAAGGCAAGGCCGAAATATCCCGCGATCTTCAGGTGGCCACGGCCTTCCTGGACTCAACGGGATACTGCCTGTTTACCGCCTTCGCCATCCTGGACATAGACAGCGGGTTCGAGGGTATGGTTGAATCGGTAGCCGGCGTGCTGGGCACAGACTGGACTGCAGATGACGCCACCAGCCTGGGTGAGGATGTGCTGGACTGGGAGCGCGAATTCAACCGGCAGGCTGGCTTCACCAGGGCAGATGATCGCCTGCCTGAATTCATGAAGCTGGAGAAGCTGCCGCCGCACAATCAGGTCTACGACGTGACCGATGAGGAGCTGGACCGAGTCCACGGTGAATAAGGCAAAACCGGCCGACACCCAGGGGTCGGCGTTATAGCCGCCGGCCCCTTTTTCAGTACTGGAGATGATGAAACGTGATAGAAGCGGAAGTGCGAGTTTATGCCACCCTGCGTCAATACCTTGACCAGCACGACCGGGGTGTGCTTCATATGGAGCTGGCGGAGGGCAGCACGGTTGCTGACGTTCTGCAGCGCATAGGTATTCCTTCCGATGAGGTCAAGCAGGTGTTCGTGGACAACCGGCGGGCCGGGCTTGATGTTCAGCTGGACGATGGGGCCCGGGTCAGCATCTTTCCTCCCATAGCCGGGGGCCTTGGCTGATGCACTCCCGTCAGATGACCATTTCTGATCTTGTGCGCGATGGTGTGGTTACTGTCAGGGCACGGCCGGACATCCGCCGTATATGCCTGGAGCTGTCAACCGCCTGCAACCTCAACTGCGCCATGTGCATACGCAGTCACTGGCTGCCCCCGGTGGACCGGGGGCACATGTCCGAGGAAGTGTTTTCTGCCGTCGCCGGCAGTATCGACCGGCTCCCTTCTTTGCAGGAGGTTCATCTCGGAGGGTTCGGCGAACCCCTTTTGCATCCTCGCGCTCTTGATTTCATCGACCGCCTCCGCTGCAAGGGGGTTGAGGTGAGTCTCAGTACCAATGGCACCCAGATAGATGAGCCAACGGCTCGCGCCCTGGTGAAGCTGGGAGTGCTGCGCGTCGTAGTCTCTGTGGACAGCGCCAAGCCCGAGGAGTTTTCCCAGATTCGCGGTCAGACTGGAAAACTACCCCGGGTTCTGCAGGGGCTTTTTCGCATCAGGGACGCCAAGCGCGCCCAACGGGCAGGCCGACCGCGCCTCGGAATACAGACGGTTCTTTCCCGGGCCAATGCGTCAGCAAAGGGTGCGCTGGTGCAAGCAGCGCGCCGGGTTGGAGCTTCTTCACTGCTGGTCAGTCACATGCTGCCTTATACTTGCGACATGAAGGACCAGATTCTTTACACTGGACCAAGGCACACCGGGTGTCAGTTTTCTTCTGCTTCGCTGTTTGGCGGCAGCGGGTGGCCTGACGAGGGCGGGGACTGGTTGGGATGGGGTATAGTGGACCTTCCACGTGACCGGTGGCGCACTGACCGCAGCTGCCCCTTTGTCGGGGGGAAGTGGGCAGCCATTTCGGCAGAGGGCGAAGTGAGCCCGTGTTACGCGCTGATGTATACGCACAGTGAGTACATCTTTGGCCGCCACAAGAGAGTCGAGCGGCTGTCCTTTGGCAACGTCCTTCAGGACCCACTTGATTCAATCTGGACTTCGGAGGAGTTTGTGAAGTTCCGCACCCGGGTCGAGCTGTTTGATTTTCCTGCCTGCGTCGACTGCGAGCTGTGCGACAGCTGCGATTTTGCCGCTTTTAATCAGAACTGCTGGGGAGATGAAGTGTCGTGTGGGGATTGTCTGTGGGCTCAGGGGATTATAAGGTGTCCCTAGTGGAAAGGGGTATGCGAACTTGCTCGAAAAACAGATAGAGAAACGAGCCCGTGGTTACCTCCGCCCCGACGGGGAGGAAATCTCGGTGATAGACCTGGGAAGTGTCGCACAAATCGCCTCTGATTCTGAGACCTCGCCCCGCCGCGTCGAAATAGAGGCGCTGCGGATCGGGGTAGTTCCCCTGAAATACGAACGCAACCTGGGCACCCTGGGTGCTGATGGTCAGCTGAGACTGCTGCAGTCGAGGGTGGGCGTTGTCGGGCTGGGTGGATTGGGGGGCTTTACCTGCGAGCTTTTAGCACGGGTGGGTGTGGGAAAACTCACTTTGATCGATGATGATGTCTACGATGAGTCAAATCTCAATCGCCAGCTGCACAGCGGTAGCGGGATAATCGGAAGACACAAGACGGAAGCCAGCGCAGAGCGCGTCGGCCAAATCAACCCGTCGGTTGCGTGCGAGGTGCACAATGAGCGTCTGGATGATACCAATGCCCAACGGCTGCTGACGGGTTGCGACCTGGTGGTCGACTGTCTGGACAGTCTTGACGCGCGGTTTCAGCTGCAGGATGCCTGTGCGCAGCTGGGAGTTCCAATGGTTCACGGAGCGATAGCCGGCATGATGGGCCAGGTTATGGTCATCTACCCGGGGCAGGAGGGTCTTGGGGCTCTTTATGGCTCTGCCCAGCAGGCTCCCGAGCATGGGGTTGAGTTGAGTCTTGGCAATCTGGGTGCGACTGCAGCGGCGGTCTCTGCTTTCCAGGTGCAGCAAGCAGTCAAAGTGCTGGCGGAGATATCCAGACCGGATGGCGACATGTTGTTGATAGACATGGCCGTGGGTTCCTGCGAGCGGATATCGCTGAGTTGATCGCTTAGGCCTTTCACCTCTCCCCGCCGTCGATGACTTGCCTGCTTGTGAATTCGTGAGATAAAATAGGCTGGAGGATGAAGGTGTGCCGGACCTGCGCCAGTTGCTCGCTTATCTGGCCCTGATCAGTCAACTGGGCCTTACCATGGTGGTGTGTATCTATCTGGGCTTCCGGCTGGGAGTCGGAGCGGATGGCTACTTTGGAACCAAGATGCTTTTCACAGCAGTCGGTTCGCTGCTTGGCACTGCAACGGGCTTTGTGGCTATCTATCGGTTAGTTTTGCGGGCCATGCGGGACACAGAAGAGTGAATGTGTTTTCGAAATTGTCTCAGCGGTGGACGGGGTTAGATGAGATGGATGAGTACAGCAGGTTTGTGAGGACAGTAACGCTTAAGACGGTGCTGGGGGCCGTGATCGGCCTGCCGGTTTTTCTGCTGGCTGGCTGGTTTAGTTTGATACCCTGGTATGTCGTCGGGGTGCTGCTTGGCCTGTTCAACTTCCGCGCCCACGCTCGGTCTATCCAGATTGCAGTGCGGAAGGTCGCTTCAGCATCCGGCGAACACCGGGAATCGGAGGCCAAAGGAGCTGGGTCCTGGAAAGCCGCCCTGATGTTTACGGGACGTTTTGCTGTGGTGGTCCTGGTGCTCTGTCTGATACAGCTGCAGGTAGGATTGGCCGTCGTTCCCGCGGTTGCAGGTTTCGTCCTCAGTTATCCGGTGCTTTTTGTCACCAGCTTCAGCGAGTCGAGGACGCGGAGTACAGCTGAGGGGGCGGATGTTTCCGCAACAAAGTAAGGCAAGGACAAAGGCAATCGATCGCGAGGGATGTAAATGGAGAGATTCTTGGAAGCTCCGCTGGTGGTTTTTCGATTTTGGGACATTTATGTCACGGAAACCGTGGTAATCAGCTGGGCAATAATGGGGTTTTTGCTGGTGACAGGTTATGTCGTCACACGCGGACTTCAGTTGAGGCCCCGGGGCCTGCAGACGGCACTGGAGATGTTTGTTGAAGGGTTCAAGTCATTGATATCTCTCACAATGGGCCCAAACCGGCTGGGATTTCTCAGCTACATGGGGGCGCTCACCCTGTATATTTTGCTGGCCAATCTAACCGGGTTGCTCGGGGTGCGTCCACCGACAGCGGACCTCAACATAACTATGGGTCTGGCTCTATTGACATTTCTTATGAGCCAGTATTACGGGGCGAGGGCGCACGGCATCGGAGGCTACATAAAGACGTTCGGGGAACCTTTTGTACTGATGTTTCCGATGAACATCGTGGGAGAGCTGGCCAGGCCTTTATCTCTGGGCATGCGTTTATTCGGTAACATACTGGGCGGCAGCATTATCATGGCCATGATCTACGATACCTTTCCCGCGATAATTCCGATACCCTTCCACGTATACTTCGACGTTTTTGTCGGTGCCCTGCAGACATTTATATTTCTGATGCTGACCATGGTTTTCGTTCGTCTGGCTGCAGAATGACTTTGTCCGCAACAGGAAGGGAGTGACCAGTATATGTCGCCGATGTTGATAGGAGTAGTCGCCATAGGAGCTGCTGGGTTTGCCGTGGGGCTGGCCGCTATAGGTCCGGGAATCGGACAGGGATTCGTGGCAGGCAAGGCAGTTGAAGCGATAGGCCGGCAGCCCGAAGCGCAGCCGCAGATCATGATGACCATGCTGTTGGGACAGGCGGTTGCCGAGACGACCGGGATTTACGGTCTGGTAATTGCTCTGCTTTTGATCGGAATAGCGCAGGGTTTCATCTGATCACCGGCAGAAAGCCAGCGTGAGGGAGCGGTTGCAGATTGACTGAGATAACGTGGTCTTTGGTCATACACATAATAAGCTTTTTGCTGTTTTTCCTCCTGTTTCGCAAGGTTTTCTTTCAACCGCTGCTGGAGGTTCTGCAACGGCGCGAGGAAGAAGTCGTTGCTCTTTTGGAGGAAGCCGAGGAATTTCGAGAGGAAGCCGTAGAACTGCAGAACCGCTGCGAATCCGAGCTGCGTCAGGCCCGGGAGAAGACCGCACAGATGCTCGCGCAGGAAGAAGCCAAAGCGGAGGAACGCTACCGCGAGATCGTTGCGCAGGCCCGGAAACAAAGTGAGCAGACTCTGGCTGAGGCGAAGGAGAAGATTCAGGAGGAAAAAAGGCAGGCCCTGCAGGAGTTTGAAGGGGAAGCCGCCCAGCTGGCTCGGATGATGACGGAGAAAGTCTTGCAGAGAAATCTCGATTCTGAGGAACAACTCGTACTGGAGGAGATGGTCAGAGAATCAGTATCCGATAGTTGACTAATGAACGCACGGCGGCGGGGGATTCCGCGAGGAATCCCCCGCAAGCGTCAGTGGTTTCAATACACGGGGGGTGTTAACCGGGACAGGTGAAAGGGGAAGCAGAGCAATTTGCCACAGTTCGAAATGGAGGAGAAACTATGCGTTCCAGCTCGGAACGAATGAGCATTTTTATCGATGGTGCCAATATGACCTACGCGCAGAAGAAGCTGGGATGGCAAATTGATTTCAAAAAAACTGTTGAATACTTTACTCAGGGCAAAAATCTGGTAAATGCTTTTTATTACGCGCGTGACCCGCAGGATGAAGATGAGAAGAGGTTTTACGGATTTCTGACCTGGACGGGTTACACCGTCAGGACAAAGCCGGTGAAGTCGTGGTCAGATCCGTCCAGCGACGAGGTCAGCTACAAATGCAATTTGGATATAGAAATGGTAGTGGATATGTTCAACACTGCTTCCCTTTACGATGTGGCGGTCATCTTTACCGGTGATGGAGATTTCGGCAGGGCCGCCGAGCTGCTCAGATCCAAAGGAAAAAGGATTATTGCCTGCTCCACTCAGGATATGATTTCCTACGAGCTGGCCAACGCAGTAGATCAGTACATTGACCTGCATGAGCTCAGGGGTCATATTGAAAGAAAATCGCGTGAGATGATCAGCGACTGACTGAGTTGCAGCGAGCGGAAAATGCCCGTGTTGTTGGGCGGGGTCTTGCGGCCCCGCCCGTTGTGTGGCTAACGGTGTCCCGCAGCGCGTAGGACATTGAACTGATGGTCGGCATGCAGAGAGTTGGTCCTGTGGGTCCTGCTTTGGTAAAAGTACAGGCAGAAATGACCTGCGAAATTGTTATGATAGATCGTCTGTACATCGTGGGGCATGCTGTTCATCGAGGCGGCGAATTTCTGCCCCCGTACGGTCAGAAAGATCGGCCGCGGATGCCAGCTCCACCGACCGCCGAACACTGCGCGCATGACTTCGGTATCGCGGGCGGTGGCGGGTTCGGAATCGGCGTGGTTGGAGCCCCCCAACCGCACCACTTCGAAGCTGCGGCCGGTGTAGAAGTCGGTGACGGTAGCCTGTGTTCCTGGGGGGTAATACCACCGCGCCCATTCCCACTCCAGAAGCCGACCGTATCCGTCCACCTGCTCACCCTGCGGCGGCGAGACCTCAGCCGGTAAGCTGCTGCCGGCGGGAATATACAGGGGTTGCCCGGGCATCAGCCGGCTGCTTACCAGTCCATTTGTCTCCTTTATGGCCCAGACGGTAGTTGCGTACTGCGCAGATAGATGATTCAGGGTATCGCCAGGTCTGACCCGATAAAGGGTAACTCCCGGAGGTGCCTGATTCTCCGCTCGGGGGATTCTCAGGGCCTGCCCTATGCGAATCTCATCGGTAGACAGCCAGTTGAGCTTTACGACGGCCTCTGCCGGCACCTGATATTGACGCGACAGGCCAAACAGTGATTCTCCCCGTTGAACCCTATGGAGTGTCTCGTCTGATTCCGCCAGCGGTATCCGGAGCATCTGACCCGGGTGGATTTCGTGGCTTGTAAGGTGACTGGCTTTTGCGATTGAATCGACGCTTCTACCGAGTCTTCGTGATATTAGATACAGTGAATCTCCCGGCTGAACCCGGTAAGGAAAGGTGTTGTCCGAAACAGATGCAGTCACATACAGCCTTTGGCCGACTTGCAGGACTGAAGGGTGTCCGTTTTCCTCTGCCAGCCTGCTGGGTGAAACAGCCAGGCGCTGGCTGATTGTCCATAAAGTATCATCTGTTCGAACACGGTATGTTATGGTCGCCTGGCCCGACGTGAAGCCGGCGGCGGCTGGACTGACCCAGACAGCACCCAGCAACAAAAAAGACAAAACTGCTATCAGGACAACCCCGCGCGCGGGCGACCGCTGAAACTGGTTCATGCAATCCCTCCCATGTCTGGCTTAAAATAGGACTTACCACAAAGTAATAACATAATAGTAGGTCTTCTTTGTCTCAGCAGGTGTTCCTTGTGGTAATATGTGCCGTAGAGGCCGCTTGTGGTAACCGCAGTACATGCCATTGCTACATCGGTGGAGGATTGCGCTATTCATCGGAGAATCTCAACATATTGAGTGTCAGACAAGAGAAAGGAGTGCAACATGCAGCTGAGCGATTTTGATTTTCATCACCTTGAGCCTTATATAAGCCGGGCGCGGCAGGCTGAGCCTGCCCGTGTTGCCGTGGCAGGTGGGGCCGATGAGAAAATTCTTCAGACCGTCTGTGTAGCAATGCGCGAAGGAGTGGCCCAGGTTATGCTCTTTGGGGATTCAGACCGAATACGAATGGGCCTTGAAGGAATGGATGCCCCCGATGATCAATACCAGATCCTCCATTGCGATACTCGGGCCGGGGCCGCCCGGCAGGCGGCCCGTTCATGCGGCAGCGGAGAAGCCGACATCCTGATGAAAGGATTTGTCTCAACCGGAGAGTTTCTGCGGGCGGTGCTCAACGAAGAAACTGGACTGCGTTCAGGACGTATCTTGAGTCACATGGGGCTTTTTGATCTGCCGCTTTATTCCCGGATGATAGGGATGACCGATGGAGGCATCAACATCGATCCAGATTTCGAAACCCGCGTTGAGATCGTTCGTAACGCGGCTGAGCTGGGCAGGTCGGTGTGGCAGCGCCCGCCCCGGATTGCCCTGGTGGCTGCCGTTGAAAACGTGCAGCAGAACATGCCGGTGACGCTTCAATGGGCGGCGATAAGTAAGATGGCGCAGCGTGGCGAGTTCGGAGAGGCTGTCGTCGACGGTCCTTTGGGACTGGACAATGCCCTGGTTCCGGAGGCGGCAGAGCAAAAGGGCATAGATACCCCGGTGGAGGGGAAGGCTGACATAGTTGTGGTGCCGGATATACAGGCCGGTAACCTCATGGGTAAGGCAATGACTTATCTTGCCGGTGCACCGATGGCCGGATTGGTAGTTGGAGCCCGGGCTCCAGTTGTGCTGAACTCACGGGTAGATTCTCCGGCGGCTCGCCTGGCCTCGCTGCTGGTGGCTCTGGCCATTGCTTGTAGATAATGCTCTGCCCGTGAGCGTTGTGTCGATAGTTAGAGGAGGTGGGCAGCCGACGGATGCGCGTTTCTGATGTTGTTGAGTTGATGAATGAGATTGCTTCAGAGGAGCTGGCGGCCGACTGGGACAATGTGGGGCTGCAGGTGGGGGACCCCGAATCTTCAGTGAACCATATTGCGGTTACGTTGGAGCTTACTTGCGCGTCGCTTTCCGAGGCCTTGCGTCAGGGAGCGGATATGATAGTTGTTCATCATCCTGTGTTGTTTGAGGCAGCCGAGAGTCTGCGTGAAGACCGTCCCCAGGGTCGTCTGTTGAGCAGGCTGATGAAAAACGAGGTCGCGGTGTACGCTGCTCACACCAATCTCGACAGCGTTGACATGGGGCCAAGTGGTACACTTGCCCGGATGCTCAAGCTGCGGGATGTATCGCCGCTGGTTCCCGCCGGAGACATGTACAAACTTGCTGTTTTTGTTCCGGAGGATGATCTGCCCCAGCTACGTAGGGTGTTAGCAGATGCGGGGGCGGGTATGCAGGGGAATTACAGTCACTGTTCTTTTAAGACCAGCGGTGAGGGGACATTCTTGCCGAATCCGGGCGCTAAGCCGGCGGTGGGCGAGGTCGGCAGCATCACGCGAGTTCGGGAAGCCAGGCTGGAGGCGCTCTGTCCGGGACACAGGATCGGCGAGGTAATTGATGCAGTCCGGCAGAATCATCCCTATGAGGAGCCGGCTATCGATGTGTATCCGCTTTCTAACGAGGCGGCCGAATCTGGCATGGGAAGAGTGGGAAGTCTGCCAGAGGGCGTTTCAGCTGCCAGGGTTGCTGGGTGGGTAGCTGAGGTCTGTGGTCGGCGGGAAGTTCGTATGGCGGGACCACCGCACAGAAAGGTCAGGAGGCTGGCAGTATGCGGCGGTTCAGGAGGGGATCTGTATACTGCCGCCCTGGCTGAGGGCGCAGATATTTTTGTCACCGGTGACATAACTCACCACAACTTATGTGAAATGCTGCAGCGGGAACTTATAGCCATTGACGCGGGACATCGCGCTACCGAGCAGCCCGCCATGCGGCGGCTTTCGGACCATCTGGACGAGCAATGCAGCGTCGATGTCTCCTTTGTGCATCTACCTTCTGAAATGTGGACTAAAATGGGCGCACGTCGAGATTAGACAGAAATCTGATGTTTTGCTATACTTGATTTCAGCAGCGAGTGAGTCAGGCTATCGCACTGAACCTGCGGCGAAGGGGGAAATTTTCTGGTCGTTATGCAGCTGAGAATTTTTTGGTTAATTGTGCCCGCCGCAGGCAGTGAGGAAAGTCCGACCTCTGCAGGGCAGGGCGCCGGATAACGTCCGGTGAGGGTGACCTTCAGGAAAGTGCCACAGAGAACAGACCGCCTTCCGCAGTGAAGGTAAGGGTGAAACGGTGGTGTAAGAGACCACCGGCGGTCGGGTGACCGACCGGCCTGGTAAACCCCGCCCGGAGCAAGGCTAAATAGGAGAGGGATGACGCGGCCCGCCGACCTCTCGGGTTAGCCGCTTGAGGTGTCAGGCAACTGGCATCCCAGACAAATGATAGTCCACGACAGAAGTCGGCTTACCGTCTCACTCGCTGTTTGAGCCCTCCACGCTGCATCACTTTATTCGTCAATATGGTGGAACAAATTACTCTTGCGATGCGTCTGCTTTATGGTGAGCGGTCAAAAGAGATCTGGCATAAATGAGAGGTGTTTAGATACGAGGGGTGTGGTTAGATGCGGCTACAGATCAGATGGGCAGTTGTTTTTCTGCTGATGGTTTTGGCAGTCGGTGCTTTTGGTTGTAGATCAGGCCCCGATACGGCCGATCCGGCCGAAGGCGAAGGTACGGTGGAATTCACCTCACCAGAGCAGGTGCCCCAGGAAGTAGATACCTGGATAGAGGAGATTGAGGAAGCCAGCAATGAGATGACCGACTGGATGCGCTACAACGACGAGATTTACGTGGCGGTTGCCCGGGGTGAGTCTCCTAATCCGGGACATGGGGTTGAAATTGACGAAATCTCATACTGGCATTGTCCGGATGAAGGTCTGCGGATTGATGTATCGGCCACGTACACGGTCCCCGACCCGGATGAAGTGTACCCGCAGGTTGTGGTCTATCCGGTGGCAGTGGCCAATTTCGCCCTGGAGGACCTACCGCAGGTTGACCTCGCTGAGATGGATTTTAGATTCGACATAGATGATTCTGAGGTGGCCAAGCTGCAGGACAAGACTCACCCGGTTGTGCTGTTTTTCGGCACAGATGATGGCCAGATGACCCGAACTTATCGGCAGGTTCAGGCTGACGAGCTGACGCCGGACATTCTTGCCGGGGAGTTGATGAGCGGACCTCTGCCGGAGGAAGGATACCAGCCCCTTTTGCCCGAAGACACGGCGCTGTCTATAGAGCTGGACGACGAAGAGGAAGGACTGGCGATAGTCGATTTCACCCCTGAGATCCACGGGGTCAGCGGCAGCCTGGGAGAGCAGCTGGCTCTGTACAGCGTGGTGAACTCAGTTGTTGAAAATTTCGAAGATATCGACAGGGTACAGATCAAGGTGGACGGCGAGGAGACAGAGAGCCTGGGACACGTGGATTTGCGCAGCCCCTTGAGCTTCGATGGTAGTCTGATTTTCGAAGATAAGTGATAAAGCAGGTAAAAAACATCCGGAAGCGCTGTGCCTTATGTTAAAGGGGCAGCGCTTCCGTCGGTGGTGTAGTCTATGTTTCGCATCAGTGTTACAATTTAAGTGAAATCAGCCACACTAATCGCTTTTTTAAGGTGGGAAATATGCTCGGTCTTCTGAAGAAGATCTTTGATCACAACGAAAGACAGCTGAAAAAGCTCAGACCCACAGTCAGTGCCGTGGGCGACATGGAAGACAAAATGCGTCAGCTGAGCGATGAGCAGCTCCGACGGCAGACTGACAGGTTTCGTGATGAGCTGCAGCAGGGAGCCCAGCTCGACGACCTGCTTGTTCCTGCCTTTGCCACCGTGCGGGAGGCGGCCCGCCGGACGCTGGGAGAACGACCCTACGATGTGCAGGTCATGGGGGGGATCGTTCTGCATCAGGGGCGGATATGTGAGATGAAGACAGGAGAAGGTAAGACGCTCGCCGCCACCATGCCCGCCTACCTGAACGCGCTGACCCGACGAGGGGTGCATGTGGTTACTGTCAATGATTATCTGGCCAGCCGTGATGCTGAGTGGATGGGAAAAATATACGAGTTTCTGGGACTTGATGTGGGGCTGATAACTTCCGGTATGTCCCCGCAGGAGCGGAAAAAATCCTACAATTGCGATATCACCTACGGTACTAACAACGAATTCGGGTTCGATTACCTGCGCGACAATATGTCCGTCTCTCCGGACTCCCTGGTGCAAAGGGAGCTTCATTTTGCCATAGTTGACGAGGTGGACAGCGTTCTGATAGATGAAGCAAGAACTCCGCTGATCATATCAGGTTCGCCCACCAAGGTGGCTGACAAATACTATCAGTTTGCCGATGTGGTCAAAACCCTGCGCCGCGAAGAACACTACACTGTGGAAGAGAAATCCGAAACGGTGGCTCCCACTGAAGAGGGAATTGCAGAGGTGGAAAAGAGGCTGGGCATAGACAATCTGTTTTCGCCCTCCAACATTGACCTAAATTATTTCTTCGTTCGGGCGCTCAAGGCCAAGGAGCTGAAGAGGCGCAACGAGGATTACGTGGTACGGGACGGGGAAGTAGTTATAGTGGACCAGTTCACCGGACGGATGATGCCGGGCCGGCGATTTGGCGACGGGCTGCACCAGGCGCTGGAAGCCAAAGAAGGCGTTTCGATTCGCGAGGAGACGCAGACGCTGGCCACGATATCCTATCAAAACTACTTTCGCATGTATGACAGGCTGTCCGGCATGACGGGTACCGCAGCAACCGAGGCCGACGAGTTTCACGAGATTTACGATTCTGATGTGGTAGTTATACCCACCAACGATCCCATGATTCGTGACGACCTGCCCGATGCCGTCTACCGCACCCGGGAGGCGAAACTGCGGGCTGTGGCGGATGACATCGAAAACAGGCACGAAAAGGGCCAGCCGGTTTTGGTGGGCACCTCTTCAATCGAAAAGTCAGAAGAGCTGAGTCGTCGCCTGGATGATAGGGGAATACCTCATGAAGTCCTCAATGCCAAGCACCATGAACGCGAGGCTGAGATCGTTCAGCATGCTGGGAAAAAGAACAGAGTGACCATAGCCACTAACATGGCAGGCCGGGGTACCGATATCAAACTCGGCCAGGGAGTCGTTGAACTGGGCGGACTGCACGTGCTCGGGACTGAGAGACATGAAAGCCGCAGAATAGACAATCAGCTCCGCGGCCGGTCTGGACGCCAGGGTGACCCGGGCTCATCTCAGTTTTTCGTCAGCCTGGAGGATGATCTTCTCAGGCTGTTTGGTGGCGATTCACTGGATTCTATGTTTGAACGTCTGGGAGTTGAGGATGAGGAGCGTCTGGAGCACGACCTTCTCAGCCGGGCCATCGAAAACGCCCAGCGCAAGGTGGAGTCGCGAAACTTCTCGGCACGCAAGAGGCTTTTGGAGTACGATGACGTCCTCAATGAGCAGCGCAAGGTGATCTACCAGCAGCGCCGTCGGGTACTGCATGGAAAAGACCAGCGCAGAGAAATCATCCAGATGATGGAGGATCTTATCCAGGAGAGGGTGGAAGGATACTGCAGCGAGGGGCGCTACCCGGAGTCCTGGGATCTGGAGGGGCTGCTGATGGACCTGCAGCTGAATCTTCTTCCGTCCGGGCGCATCAGCCCCGAGCAGCTTTTGGAGATTGCCGAGGAGGAGGGGAAGCAGGGTCTGACCGACCACGTGCAGGAAGTCGGACGTGCCGTTTACCGGACCCGGGAAGACCGGCTTGGGCGCGATGACATGGGCAAGCTCGAACGACGAGTCTTGCTGCATGTCGTCGACAAAAAGTGGGTCAGCTACCTTGCCGCAGTTGATGACCTCCGCCGGGGAATCAGCCTCCGCTCATACGGTCAGCAGGACCCGCTGGTAGAGTACAAGAAGGAAACCCACCGCATGTTTGGCGACATGGTCTCTTCTATCCGGGAGGATGTCATCCGTCACCTGTTCAAGATGCAGCTTTCTGCAGAAGATTCAACACAGCAGACCACCGCTGCTTTGTTGCAGGGGCAGCCGAAGCTTAGTTTTCAACAGCCAACTCCCAGGACAATGGCTTCTGCGGAGCAAAAACAGCAAGACAAAAGCAAGCAATCGTCGGGGAAGGCCGGACCCAGACAGCGACAGCCCTACCGGCGGAAGAAACCAAAAATAGGACGAAACGATCCCTGTCCATGCGGCAGCGGTAAGAAGTATAAATACTGCTGCGGTGGTTGAGAGGTGATATTTTGATATGTTCGAGGAACTGAAAAGAGATATAGGCGAACTGAAGTCGGAACTCAAGCGCGCAAGGGGGTCTCTTTGACCCCGACAAACGTCGTCAAGAGTTAGAAAAGCTGGAAGAGAAGATGAGCCGGTCTGGGTTTTGGGACAATCCAGAACGCGCTCAAAAGATTATACGTCAGAGAAAATCAGCTGCTGAGCCTCTGGAGGCCTACGAGGAATACCTAGAGCAGCTGGAGGATATGGAGATAATGCTGCAGCTGGCCGAAGAAGATGACGACCGGTCAGTAGTTGATGATATTCGCGACGAGCTTGCCGGGCTGCGGGAGCGGGTAGCTCAGCTGCAGACCGCATTGCTTTTGCCAGGCAAGTACGATTCGGAGGACGCAATAGTTCAGCTGCACCCGGGAGCCGGTGGTCTGGACGCTCAGGACTGGGTGCAGATGCTTTTGAGAATGTACGACCGCTGGGCTGAACGCAGCGGCTTCAGCACAGAGACTCTGGACCTTCTGCCCGGCGAGGAGGCCGGTCTGAAGAGTGCGACTTTTTCGGTGCGGGGAGAAAACGCCTACGGTCTGCTGAAAGCCGAACAGGGTATTCACAGGCTGGTTCGGGTATCTCCCTTTGATTCCTCCGGCAGACGTCATACCTCCTTTGCTGCCGTTGACGTCATGCCCGATCTTCCAGATGCCCCCGAAGTAGAGATTCAGCAAGAGGACCTGCGCATCGATACTTTCCGGGCCAGCGGAGCCGGAGGGCAGCACGTAAATACGGCTGATTCGGCGGTGCGCATCACTCACGAGCCCACCGGTATAGTCGCGACCTGCCAAAATGAAAGGTCTCAGCACAAAAACAGGGCAACTGCCATGAAAATCCTTCGGGCCCGGCTGCTGCAGAGAAGGCAGCAGGAGAGAGAGGAACAGCTGCAGAGCCTGCGGGGGGAGCAGGAAGACATAGCCTGGGGTAATCAGATCAGGTCATACGTGTTCCACCCTTACAATATGGTCAAGGATCATCGCACTGACATGGAGACGGGAAATGTAGAGGCGGTCATGGACGGACAGCTGGATGACTTCATCAGGGCGTATCTTGAACAGGCAGTAAATGAAGACAACCAGGGGAGGAGCGCATCCAACAGCTAGTGGATAATTCGGGCCGGTTACGCGAAATCGATATTCTTGGGGTGCCAATTGCCGCGGTGAGCATGACAGAAGCGGTGAATCTGCTTTCGGACCGGATACGCTCCGGTGATAAGTATCTAGTTTTCACCCCGAATCCGGAGATGATCGACAGGAGTCGGCGGGAGAGCAGCTTCCGGCGGCTTTTGCTTGATGCTCACCTGCGGGTTGCCGACGGGGTGGGCTTGTTATGGGCCTCCCGCCTGTACGGAGACCCCCTCCCGGGCACAGTTCCCGGAGTCGATCTTATGCAGCATCTGCTTGCCGAGTGTGCCCGTGGAGGTTGTGGTGTTTTTCTCCTGGGGACGACAGAGGAGAACGTTGAACTTGCGGCACGGAGGGCGCAGAAGCGGTACAGCGACCTGCGCGTGGTCGGCTATCACCACGGGTTTTTTGCTCACCAAGAAATCCGGCAGGTGTTAAGACGCATCAAGCAGTCCGAGCCCCGGCTGGTGATAGCGGGGATGGGAGTACCAAAAGATCAGCGGTTTTTGGTGGCGAATTTCGCCGAGCTGCCGCCAGCGGTCTATCTGGCCGTAGGGGGCGGACTGGATGTGATGGCGCGTGCAGTGACTCGTGCTCCCGGTCTGCTGCGCCGGCTGTGTCTGGAGTGGCTGTATCGACTGATCAGTTCACCCTCACGCTGGAGGAGGCACCTGTCGCTGGCCCGTTTTGCTGCTGCAGTGATGCAGAGGCGGATAATCGGCGGCTGACACGCAAATTCCAAGATGCAGGAGGTGACAGTGCGGGTCGAGCAATCGACTCGCCACAAAAATGCGCATTTGCTCACCGCTTTCCGAAAGCGACATCAAAACCATCAAGACGAAGGCCAATATGATCAGACGCCACATCATAAGGTCGACGGCAGAGGCCGGTTCAGGGCATCCGGGTGGCTCTCTGTCCTGCGCTGACATCATGGCTCTTTTGTATTTTCACGTGCTGCAGATGAGACCACAGGACCCCGGCTGGCAGGAAAGAGACCGATTCCTGCTTGCTAAAGGCCATGCGGCTCCGGCGCTTTATGCTGCCCTGGCGGAACGGGGCTTTTTCCCTGCTGAAGAGCTTTTGAACCTGCGCAGGCTGGGAGCGATACTGCAGGGTCATCCAGATATGACGCGGACGCCGGGAGTGGAGGCCAGCACGGGTTCGCTGGGGCAGGGACTATCAGTTGCCGTGGGCATGGCCCTGGCGGGAAAGCTTGATTCGGCAGACTACGGCGTATATGCCCTGCTGGGCGACGGAGAGATTCAGGAGGGACAGGTATGGGAGGCGGCTATGGCAGCTGCCCACTACCGGCTTGACAATCTCGTTGCCTTCGTCGACTACAACCGCCTGCAGATCGACGGACCGGTGGACAAAGTGATGTCCCCTTCCCCGGTGCCTGAAAAATGGAAGGCTTTTGGCTGGAGAGTATTCGAAGCAGATGGACATAACATACCCGGGATGAATACTGTTGTGCGGTCCGCGCAGGAGGCGGAGAAGCCGGCGGTCATCATCGCTCATACGGTCAAGGGCAAGGGAGTCTCCTACATGGAGGACCAGGTGCAGTGGCACGGTAAGGCTCCCGACGGACAGCTGGTCGCGCAGGCACTTCAGGAGCTGGAGTCGGTGCAGGAGGTGACTGATGATGAGTGAGGGAGCCGAAACGAAGTGGCCAAATAGGTTAGCAACCCGTGACGCCTACGGCGATGCCCTGCTGCAGCTGGGGGCAGAGCGCCCAGATGTTGTGGTTCTTGACGCAGATCTTTCCGGCTCGACGCGAACCGGTCGTTTTGCCGAGAAGTATCCCGAGAGGTTCTTCAATGCCGGTATAGCGGAACAGAACATGATTAATATGGCGGCCGGTCTGGCAGTCGGCGGGAAAATCCCTTTCGCCAGCACTTTTGCCATCTTTGCCACTGGACGCGCCTGGGAGCAGATCAGGAATACCGTGGCCAGCGGCAGGCTGCCGGTGAGGATTGTTGCCAGCCATGCTGGTCTGACCGTCGGTGCCGACGGTTCTTCCCATCAGGCCCTTGAGGATATCGCCCTCATGCGGGTTATTGCCGGCATGACCGTTGTGGTTCCCAAGGATGCACCGGAGACGGAGCGGGTGATACGGGAAGTGGTTGACTGGCCGGGTCCTGTGTATGTCCGCCTTGGACGGGCCAAGGTTCCGGTAATATCGCCCAAAGGAGCAGAGTTTTCGGTGGGAAAGGGAGAAGTACTCCGGGATGGAGATGATGTTGCTATAGTTGCCTGCGGGGTTATGGTGGCCGAATCACTCCTTGCGGCAGACAGGCTGGCGGCAGAGGGCATCGCGGCCAGGGTCATAAACATGGCGACGGTCAAGCCACTGGATGACGATATGCTGCGGCAGGCGGCGTCCGAGTGCGGTGCGGTGGTTACTGCCGAGGAACATAATGTTATCGGAGGACTGGGGAGCGCTGTGTGTGAATCCATTGCCGAAACTCAGCCGGTACCGGTCCGCAGGATTGGCGTAGACGATGTTTTCGGGCAGTCGGGAGACCCGGCTGATCTACTGCATGCTTACGGCCTCACTGCGGATGCTATCTTCGAGGCGGCCCGTGACCTGGTGAAAAAGGGATAAAAGACAGACTTCAATCGCTGGCCCTGTTGCTCGCAAGCAGAAGCGACAGGGCCAGGCTGCTGTTTTCGCCGGCCTTTTTTCGCATTGTACAGGCCTCCTTCTGCATCTTTTGCTGCAGCCCGGCGAGGTCAGGTATGAGCTTTTCTTTCAGAATGCCGGTCAGGCGGTCCTCTGTGAGGCTCTCGACACTTCCGGCGCAGAATCCGCCTACCTGCTCGAGGAAGCCGTCTATTTTGGGATCATAACTCAACCCCACCACCGGTACCCCCGCGGCGGCAGACATAATCAGCGCGTGCAGCCGCATGCCCACGGTCAGGTCGGCCCTGCTCATAACCGCCATGGCCAGCTCGGGATACATCGGCGTTTTTAGCACTAGGGAGTCGGTCTGCGCCAGCCGGGAGGCTTTTTGACACACCTCCTCATCGAACTGGGGCTGCATGGGCAGATACAGGGGCAAAAGGCCCTCTGTGCAAAGGAGCCGGTCAGCGGCAGCGGCTGCGCGGACCACTCTGCCGACAGCGCCCGGCCAGCTGCGCAGCGAGATGATGGCGAAACGTTCGTCCGCTGCAATGCTATCTCTTTCAAACAATTCGTCGACGCGGGTTTCGGAGGCCGCTTTGAGGCAGAAGGCCGGGTCTGCTGTCACCCGGATAAAATTCCCTGAAGGGAGATTGCCTGCGAACAGCTCTTCTGCTGTCTTCAGCGACTGCTGATCCCGCAAAGTTACAGCATCGGCAATCGACAGGCATCGTCGTGCTGCTTTGCGTCCCGCGGCGGTGTTAAGAGGTCCCAGGCCGTTGGCATACAGCATTACCCGTGCCCCCGCCAACCGCGCCAGCTCGATAACTGAAGCGTAATAAAGAAGCGAGCGCAGGCTCGTTTCATCCTGCAGCAGAGTCCCGCCTCCGCTGAGGAATAGATCCGCCCCCTTTAATGCCGAAAACAGAGCTTTGGGCGAAAACCGGTCGACAGCTTCGGCATCGTGCAGTTTTTCCGTCTGCTGGGGGTCGGCGGACAGAACGGTGATGCCAAGGTTTTGATGGCGTTCCCGCAGGCTGGAGATCATGCCCTGCAGGAGAGCCTCATCCCCTGTGTTGCCGAACCCAAAATACCCAGAGATCACCACCGATTTGCCTTTTGCCTCAGTCGGCTCCGGGCGCGATGCCCTGGTCTCACCCCGGCTGCTTTTTTGAATTTTTTCGTATATGCACAGGTGGCGGTCGCGCATGCTGCGCAGCGAGAATTCACGGCGGGTGCGCAGGTGTAAATCTTTTGCCAGCTGCTGGCGCATCCGGGAGGAGTCCACCAGTTTCTGCAGGGCGCGGGCCAGGGCGGCCGGTTCACCAACCGGGACCAAAAGCCCTGTTTCTCCATGGATAATCATCTCAGGAATTCCTCCGACCGGTGTGCTTACAACCGGCAGTCCCCGACGGGCCGCTTCGAGAAGGGCGTAGGGGAAACTCTCACTTTCCGAAGTCAGGACGGCGACATCAGAGGCGCACAGGGCAGATTCCACGTCATCGAGGTAACCGGTAAAATGAACGCTGCTTTGCAGGTCGAACTCCCGCACCTGCTGCTGCAGGTAACCCCGGCGGGGACCGTCGCCAACCAGCAGAAAATGAACCTGGGGATGAGTCTTGCTGATCTGTGCCGCCGCCTGCACAAGCACATCTTGCCGCTTTATGCGGGCCAGTCTTCCCACGGTGATTATCACTGGAGAATCCGCCGGGATACCCAATGCTTCGCGGAACTCCTCCCGCGGCATTCGGGGCTCCTTCATCTGACCGAAGCTGATTCCGTTGTAGACGGTGAATATGCGGTCGGGGTCGAAACCCCTTTCAACCAGCATGCGCCGGAATTCATCAGTAACTGCGATGAAGTAATCCAGCCGGCGCAGGCTCAGGCGATTGAGGGGTGTGTAGGTAAGGTGTTTGTACAGGTTGTCCTCAAAGTCGCGCAGGTAGTCGCTGTGCAGGGTAGTTACCACTGGAATATCAACTTGGCGCTGCACCAGTGCGGCAAGAAAGTTGGCCCTGGCGCCGTGGCAGTGGAGTATATCGGCTTTTGGCTCTGTGAGCATCTCAGCCAACTGGGAGACGACGCTCAGATCCCACCGCCTCTTTTGCTTCAGCAGTAAAACTGCAAGCCCCGTATCCCGCGCCTCCCGGTAAAATTGTCCAGCTGTGAGGCACACAAGCTGTACCGAGATTCTGTCAGACAGAGCGTCGACCAGAGACAGAACGTGTGTCTTGGCTCCGCCAGTGTCCCCGCCGCTTATCAGGTGAAATACCCTCATCAGCCTGTCCTTTCCTGCCTGCTGGAGGAGTTTTATCCGCCGGCTCCAGTATTACCGACATTAAAAAAAACGGTACCTTATCCGATTACATTCACAGGACGCTTTTGCTGTGAGTGAGAACAATTGGGCAACCATGCAACGCAAATTCAGCTTATCTCAGATGAACTGCAGGCACCAGCTGTTCTGCATGCAAGCGGCGGAGGTCAACAGGATTTTTACAAAGATGTTACAGGTGAAGGTTTTATGTAAGTTTGCGTCGAAATCGACCTAACAAGTCGAGTTTCTGGCCTTTCTGCGGCGCATGTCGCAAAGATACGTTGCATTGGGGAGTGTCCCGTTTGATCGTCCTGAGTCATGTCACAAAAAAGTATGGCGATATTACCGCCCTTAAGCGATTCACAGTACATATCCGTAAGGGAGATTTTGCTTTCGTGGTCGGTCCCAGCGGTGCTGGAAAATCCACCCTCATCCGTCTGCTTCACTGTCAGGAACGGCCCACTGAGGGTACGATTATGGTCGATGGGGTCAACCTCGCCCGAATGCCGCGCAAGCAGATCCCCAGCCTGAGGCGTAAGGTGGGTGTTGTCTTTCAGGACTTCAAGCTTCTGCAGGGCAGGACCGCCTACCAGAACGTCAGCTTTGCGTTGGAGGTGACCGGTGCTCCGGGCGCCTACATAAAAAGACGGGTACCGCAGGTGCTCAATATGGTCGGGCTCAGCGATCGCGCTGACATCAGACCGCACAAGCTCTCAGGCGGTGAACAGCAGAGGGTAGCTCTTGCCCGGGCCATAGTAAATTCGCCGTCAATAGTTCTGGCGGATGAGCCCACCGGCAACCTGGACAGAGACAATGCCTGGCACGTCATGCAGATTCTGGAGTCCCTCAATAAAAGGGGCGTCACTGTGGTGGTGGCCACTCATGATTGGCCAATAGTCGACGCCATGAAGAAGCGGGTTATAGAAATTGAGAACGGTCGCCTGATTCGTGATGACCTAGAAGGGGGCTATTCTCAGGATGTGGCGTCTTCTCGGGCGGTCAGTCGTTGAAGGCTTCAAGGGCGTTTTTTCCCACGGATTGATGAGCCTTGCTTCTATGGGAACGGTAGCCATATCGCTGCTGGTATTGGCGCTGTTTTTGGTTCTGGCTGCCAATTTGGCCTACGTGGCTGATGTTCTCGAGGAGCAGGTTGAAGTTGTGGTCTACTGCAATCCGGAGTTCGACCGCGATCAGTGGGGCGATCTGCTGATGGACAAGCTGTCTGATATTCCTGCAGTAGCATCGGTTACCTTTGTCACCAAGGAGGAGGCGCTGGACCGCCTCCGGGAGCAGTTTGGGGCACAGGCTGAACTGCTTGAGGCGGTGGAAGAGGACAATCCCCTGCGGGATTCTGTCGAAATCACAGTCAGCAATCCCGCAGAAATTGACAACATTGTGCAGCAGGCCCGCCAGCTGGAAAGCGTCGAGGATGTTGTCTATCAGCGGGAAGTCGTACAGCGGCTCTATGCACTGACCGAAGCCCTTAGGAGTGCCGGGGTAGTACTGGTGTTTTTGCTGGCCGTTGCTACCTTTTTGCTCATAAGCAATACAGTACGCCTGACCATCTATGCCAGGCGGGAGCAGATTGAGATTATGAAACTGGTCGGCGCCACCCCGGCTTTTATCTGGGGACCGCTGGTCATAGAGGGAACAGTGCTGGGGCTGCTGGGCGCATCGCTGGCAGGTGGAGTCATAGCATGGGGTTATGCGGATCTGTTTGCCGCAGTGGAGGCTTCTTTGCCCTTTGTGCCCATAGTGAGGCCGACGCCGTTTCTGCACAACCTGCTGCAGCTTCTGCTGGCGGTTGGAGGAGTACTCGGGATGTTGAGCAGCTGCTTTTCCGTGTGGCGCTACGTGCGCCTGTGAATCGGGGGGAACCGGTCTATGCCATTTAGAAACGCACAAAAGACGTATCGCAGGTACCTGGGTGCCTGCGCACTTTTTCTCTGCGTGTCCTTGCTGGCCGGGACGGTGGTGGGGTCTGATCAGGTGAGCGCCTCATCCTCGCTGCAGGAGGAAATACGGCAGCTGCAGGACCGTCTGTCCAACATAGAAAGCGAAATGCAGGATTTCGAGCAGACACTCGATGAACTGCAGGCGCAGCAGAGTCAGGTCAGCAGTGAACTCGATGAAGTGCAAAAGCAGCTGCGGATAGCCGAATACGAGCTCGACGAGGCGGAAACTCAGCTGCAGCTGGCCGAAAAGCAACTGCAGCAGGCTGAATTGGATCTGGCTGAGGCCGAAGAAGAGCTGCAGCACAGGACTGAGCTTCTGCACCGCCGGGTCCGGGCAATGTACGAGCTTGGCATGGTGAGTTATCTGGAAGTGCTGCTTTCGGCCACGGATTTTAATGATTTTGTCCGCCGTTTTCATACCCTTCGCCAGATAGTCAGTCAGGATGTTGCCATTTTAGAGGCGGTGCAGCAGCAGCGAGAGGTTGTAGCCCAGCGGCGGCAGGAGTGCGAGGAAAGAAAAGAAGAGGCCGAGCAGTGGGCTTATGAGGTTGAATCCCGCCGGAGTCACTACGAAGCCGAGGTGGCCCGTTACGAAAGCCGCCTTGATGATCTTTCAGACCAGGAACAGGAGTACCGGGCTGCGCTGGACGAACTTGAGCGCCGTTCCGAGCAGATAGCTCACGAAATAAGTCAGAAGCAAAGGGAGCTGCAGCTGGGAGAAGGCGTTCCCGATTTCCGCTGGCCGATGGAGGCAGGTACTTACTGGATATCTTCTCCCTTCGGTCCCCGATATCATCCAATCCTCGGTGAATGGCGCACTCATACAGGTATTGACATGGCGGCCCCCAGCGGCACCAGCATCCGGGCTGCAGCCGACGGAGTAGTCATGTCTGCAGGCTGGATGGGAGGATACGGCCAGACGGTCATACTGGGGCACACCGGCGGCTATTCCACCCTTTACGCGCACGCCTCGCAGCTTCTGGTAAATCCGGCCGACACTGTCAGCCGCGGTGATCTGATAGCCAGAGTAGGCACAACCGGATTCTCCACCGGTCCTCACCTGCACTTCGAGGTAAGGATAGAGGGTACCCCGCAGGACCCCGAGAAATTTTTACCCCCGAGATAAAAAAAGGGAGTCCTATCCTTCGATGGCTTTCCCCCGCAAGAATGATGATGCAGCCCGAAAGAACTGCGTTATCGCTTGACGCGGACCCCTCATACCCCCTCACTCGAAGAAAGCCCGACAGTGTGATAAGCTGTTCACTGGCTCCTCATTTTCCTAAGGAGGACTGTCTGCTGAAAGGCAGAGGATACAGTCAACTACAGCCTCCCCAGTAAAACAAATCTCCGGAGGGAGAGATTACTACCTTGCAGCAGGATGAAAAAAGCAGAGGCATAAAGCTGACTACCGGTCAGGCGATAAGCGGCGTCGTGGTAATATTCATAGTCTCCGCCCTGCTGACCTATGGAGTCATTATAACCTATCAGCCCGATGTGGCCGAAAGGCCGGCTGAAGACGTGGTGACTCAGGCGGAAAATTACCACGAGCTGCAGCAGGCTGTAAAAATAATTCTGCAGGAGCATATAGATGAGGATATAACTGCTGAAACACTCATTGAAGGAGCGGTGCGTGGGGCGGTAGAAGCCACCGGCGACCGATACTCAATGTACTTTGATGCCTCTGAACTCAAGGATTTCATGGAACAGACCATAGAAGGAGAATACTCCGGCATCGGCGTGTCAGTCTTGAATGTGGATGGCTACGTGACGGTGATGGTTCCCTTTCAGGGCAGCCCGGCGGCAACCACGCCCTTTGAAGGGGCCGATGAGGACGACCCGGTCGGGCTCCAATCGGGAGACCGAATTGTCAAAGTCGATGGGCTCGATGTGGTGGGAATGTCTACAGAGCATGTGGCAGAGATTATACGTGGGCCGGTGGGAGAAGAAGTTACCATCGTAATCGAGCGGGGCAACGATGAAGACAAGACCCAACTGACCTTCGAAATAGAGCGGGCTCAAATAGAGATTCCCACGGTCACCTCCGATGTGGTGGATGGGGATGTCGGCCTTCTGACCATTTCGCAGTTCACCGGACACACCGGTGAGCAGCTGCAGGAGCATGTGGCCAAGCTGCAAGAGAAGGGCGTATCCGGTCTGATAATAGATCTGCGCTTCAATCCGGGCGGGGATCTGGCCGCCTGCGTCGAGGCTGCTGACGTTTTCATCCCGGAGGGTCCAGTGATGATCGCCCGCGGGCGCGGCGATGAGTCGGAGGTAGTGCAGGCTCAGGGAGAAGAATACCATCTACCCATTGTGGTTTTGGTAAATGAGTTCAGCGCCAGCGGGGCGGAAATTCTTGCCGGGGCACTGCGCGACCGCCTGGGCAGTCCCCTGATCGGACAGACGACCTTCGGCAAAGGGGCGGTGCAGCGCATGTGGTATCTCGACCGCGACAAACCATCCGGCATGAAGATTACCACGGCTCAATATCTGACTCCCGATGAGTACAGTATAGAGGATGAAGGTGGTCTGACTCCTGATTATGAGGTTGAATGGCCGGATGATGGCGAGCAGGGCAACATCGATCGGGACCCGCAGCTGCGGAGGGCGTTCGAAGTCCTGCGGGAAAAGACCAACGAATGATCATGTTCATGTACGTTATTTGGCTGAATGAGGTGAGCATGGTCAGCCTACAGGAGGTCTATGGTGCCTACCCACCCCCTGCTGCAGCTGGCTAAAGAGATCATTTTCAGGGTACCCACCAGTATGCTGCCGGTTGAACCGGTTGGGGTGCTGTTTTGGGTTGTGCTGCTTCTGGTATGGCTGCAGTACCGGCGCATGGCCCAGATGGAGGAGAAAATCCATGGATTTGTCAGCAACAACCCCTGGTACCACACGGCCACATCTGCCGCCTACGGTATAGCCGGAGGGGTGGTCGGCAGCTTTGTGCTGGTGTTGGGCGGAGTGACCCTCCAGCAGCAGGATATTCTATACATGTGGCCTGTGGCGATTTTGCTCATGCTGGTTAGTCCACGCCTTCTGTGTTTTTCCTATGCTGGCGGGCTGGTCTCCCTGAGCCACCTGATCTTCGGCTGGCCCGCCAACATAAACGTCGCCAGCATCATGGCTCTTGTGGCTGTACTGCACATGATGGAGGGGCTGCTGGTCCGGCTCAGCGGGCACCAGGCCGCTTCTGCTGTCTATGTGGACCGTCCGAGTGATTCGGAAGAGCCGGTGGTAGGGGCGTATCTCATCCAGCGCTTTTGGCCCATTCCCATTATGGTGGTATTCCTGCTGCAGCTGCCACCGGAGGCCCTTGGAGAGGCTATGGATATGCCCGGCTGGTGGCCCCTCATAGATATAGCAGCTCCGGCCGGGGCCGGCTGGGTACGGGTTATCATACCGGTTGTTGCTGCCCTGGGCTATTCAGACATCGCCATAACTGAAAAGCCGGCACAACGAGCAGGCAGGAGTGCGGTCTTTTTGTGGTGGTTCAGCCTGATACTGCTGGCTTTGAGCTTTGCGACAGCTCAGAACCCGTCGTGGGCCTGGATGGCCGCGCTGTTTGCTCCTCTGGGTCATGAAGCCATGGTGCACAGCGGTAACCGCAGGGAGATGCAGGGCAAGCCGCTCTTTGTTCCCCCGGGCGATGGGGTTCGAATCATGGACCTTCGGAGCGGGGGACCCGGAGACAGACTCGGTCTGCAGAGGGGGGACGTAATACTGTCGGTAAATGGAGAACCGGTGCTCTGCCGGGATGAATTGAGGGATGTGCTTGCTTCCGCTGAACAGCTGACTGTTGCCGTCCGCCGGGATGGTGGTTGCAGGATCCTCAAAAGGAGTACCCATCGTCCGGGCGAGAATATGCAGATTATCACTGCTCCCGAGCGCGGTGACCGCAGGAACGTGGATGTCAATACCAGGGGGGTGCTGGTTCGTTGGGCGCGTGCCCTGCTTCGCCGCCTGATGGGGTAATCATCTTTCCTCCACCCGACCCCTTGCCCGAACGAATGTTCGATGATATGGTCAATAACAGTCTCGGACTGTTTGGCTCATATACAGATATTGCGTGGCGGAGCGGTTATGCTGTACATTGTGTGTCAGCACTCTGTGCAGAACTCTGACCGAATTGCTACCTTGCGGCCTTGTGCATTTCCCATGGGGAGTGAGCTGGTTTGCCCGAATTCAACCTGGTTTCTGAGTTTGACCCAAAGGGGGATCAACCGGAGGCCATAAAAGATATATCGCAGGCATTAAGCACCGGTGAGGAGAAGGTAACTTTGCTGGGAGTGACAGGGTCCGGCAAGACTTACACCGTGGCCTGTGCAGTGGAGAAACTGCAGCGTCCCACCCTGGTCATTGCCCACAATAAAACGCTGGCGGCTCAACTGTGCAGTGAGTTCAAGGAGTTCTTCCCCGACAATGCGGTGGAGTATTTCGTCAGCTACTACGATTACTATCAGCCTGAGGCCTACCTCCCGCAGACAGATACGTACATCGAAAAGGATGTTTTGATAAACGATGAAATCGATAAGCTGCGGCACTCAGCCACCAGCAGCCTGCTGGAGCGGCGCGATGTATTGATAGTTGCCTCGGTGTCCTGCATTTACGGACTGGGTTCTCCGGTTGATTACGAAAACCTTGTTGTATCTCTGCGTCCCGGTATGCGGACTGACCGGGACGACCTGCTGCGGGACCTGGTGGACATACGTTATCAACGAAATGATGTCAACTTTCAGCGGGGTACCTTTCGGGTAAGAGGAGATGTGGTGGAGATTTTCCCGGCCTCATCGACCGAGAGTGCGGTCAGGGTGGAGATGTTCGGTGACGAAATTGAGAGGATCACCGAAATAGATACGCTGACTGGTGAGGTAGTCGGGCTGCGGGACCACGTGGCGATCTATCCCGCCACCCATTACATTACCGAAAAGGAGAGGATGAAGCGGGCGGTAGAATCTATAGAAACTGAACTAAAACAGCGGGTCGAACAGCTGAGGCAGGAGGGGAAGCTGCTGGAGGCTCAACGGATCGAGCAGCGCACACGGTATGACCTTGAGATGCTGCGTGAGGTTGGCTACTGCACCGGGATTGAGAATTATTCGCGGCATTTAACTGGCCGTGAGCCGGGCGATCCGCCCTACACTTTGCTGGATTACTTCCCTGACGATATGCTGGTTATAGTTGATGAATCACACCGAACCATCCCCCAGATAGGTGGAATGTACGCCGGGGACCGGTCCCGCAAGGAATCACTTATCGAGCACGGCTTCAGGCTTCCGTCGGCCTTTGACAATCGTCCCCTGACTTTTGAGGAATTTGAGGAGCGCGTACAGCAGGTCCTGTACGTATCGGCAACCCCGGGAGATTACGAGCTGGAAAATAGCTCGTCTGTGGTTGAGCAGATTGTCCGACCGACGGGTCTGCTCGACCCCGAGGTTGAGGTCAGGCCTGTCAGGGGCCAGGTGGACGACCTGATAGGCGAGATCCGCGAACGCGTGAGTCGTAACCACCGGGTGCTGGTAACTACCCTCACAAAACGCATGGCTGAAGAGCTGACTGATTACCTGGAGGATGTTGATCTCCGGGTGAGATACCTGCATTCGGAGATAGACACGATTGAACGCATGGAAATAATAAGGGACCTGAGGCTGGGCGTATTTGATGTGCTGGTGGGCATAAACCTGCTGCGTGAGGGGCTCGACCTGCCGGAGGTTTCTCTGGTAGCAATCCTGGATGCAGACAAGGCCGGTTTCCTTCGGTCGGAAACGGCCCTTATACAGACTATAGGTAGAGCTGCCCGTAATGTTGAGGGTAAGGTAATAATGTATGCTGATAAGGTAACTCCCGCCATGCAGCAGGCTATTGATGAAACGTACCGGCGGAGACGTATCCAGGCGCGGTTCAACCGTGAACATGGAATTACACCGCAGACTATAAAGAAAAGGGTCTACGATGTAATCCAGGCCACGCACGTGATCGAGGAGGTGGCCGGAGCTGAGGACAAACTCGACCTGGATGAAGTTCCAGTTCGGGAGATCCCCGAGCTTACTGAGAAGCTGCGTAAGGAGATGAAACAAGCATCCGATGAGCTGGAGTTTGAACGTGCGGCAGTCCTGCGGGACATGATCATTGAACTGGAAGGACGCAGCCGCAAATCCGGCTGAAGGCAGGAGACGGAGGGGTGTCTTTTGGCTAGTGAGGAGATAGTAGTCCGCGGCGCGCGGCAGCACAATCTGAAGAACATTGATGTTACCATACCACGCGATCAGCTGGTGGTGGTCACCGGAATATCGGGAAGCGGAAAGAGCTCCCTGGCCTTTGACACCATTTATGCCGAAGGACAGCGTCGATACGTGGAATCACTTTCCGCTTACGCCCGGCAGTTTCTCGGTCAGATGGACAAGCCGGATGTCGAAAGCATAGAGGGCCTGTCGCCGGCTATCTCCATAGACCAGAAGACCACCAGTCACAATCCGCGGTCGACAGTCGGTACGGTCACCGAGATCCATGACTATCTGCGCTTGCTGTACGCCCGGGTCGGCGAACCCCATTGCCCGGACTGTGGCCGACCCATTTCGGGTCAGTCGGTGGATCAGATGGTAGATCAGATCGTCGATCAGGTGGCGGATGACACGCGTTTTCAGGTCCTGGCCCCCGTTGTACGCGGCCGAAAAGGGCAGCACGAGGGCGTATTGAGCGAGATAAAGGGGGCAGGCTTCGTTCGAGTCAGGGTAAATGGAGATACCCGCCTTCTTGAAGAGAGCATAGAGCTGGACGGTAATCGCCGCCACAGCATAGAAGTAGTAGTTGACAGGCTCATAATGCAGTCTGATCTGCACAGCAGGCTGGCCGATTCGCTGTCAACTGCTCTGTCCTGGGGTGAGGGGCTGGTGGTCATCGATGTCATCGACGGAGATGAGTTCATCCTCAGCGAACACATGGCCTGTCCGGACTGCGACTACAGTCTGGAGGAGATGTCCCCCCGTATGTTTTCTTTCAACAGTCCCTATGGTGCCTGCCCGGCATGTGATGGCCTCGGGCAGCGCCTGATAGTTGACCCGGACCTGGTAGTTCCTGACGGATCTCTTAGCATAGATGAGGGAGCAGTATCCCCGTGGGCAAGGGGAACCTACTATCCACAGCTCCTCGAGGCCGCCTGCAGTCACTGGGACATACCCACTGATGTCCCGGTCAGTCAGCTGGACGACGCCCAGATGGACATTCTGCTGTATGGGGGCGGGGACGAAAAAATTGATTTCGAGTACACCAACCGCTACGGGCGAACCCGCAGGCGGAAGCGCAGGTTTGCCGGGGTAGTCTCCAATCTCGAACGGCGCCACCGGGAAAGCTCGTCGCAGAGCACCCGCAAGTACATCGAGGAATTCATGTCCGCCCGCCCGTGCTCGGAATGCGGTGGGGCTCGCTTGCGGCGGGAGAGCCGCGCGGTTTTCGTCGGAGGAATGAACCTCTCTGAGCTATCCGCGCTGTCCATTGGCGACGCTCACGAGTTCTTCCGTGAGCTTAACCTGCACGGCCAGAAGGAGATCGTGGGTCGCCAGATCCTGCGTGAGATCCGCAGGAGACTGAAGTTTTTGGTGGACGTGGGACTGTCATACCTCACCCTGGACCGAACGGCCTCAACCCTGGCGGGGGGAGAATCGCAGCGGATCCGACTGGCCACCCAGATCGGATCGGGTTTGGCCGGCGTGCTGTACATACTGGATGAACCGAGTATAGGCCTGCACCACAGAGACAACCGTCGTTTACTGGATACGCTGGTGGAACTGCGCGACCTGGGCAACACAGTTATCGTCGTCGAGCATGATGAGGAGACGATCAGAAGGGCAGATCACATAATCGACATAGGTCCACGGGCGGGCAAGCACGGCGGCGAAATAGTGGCGGAGGGAACTGTCGAGGATATTGCCAGCTGTCCAGGTTCTATCACCGGACAATACCTGAAGGGAGAAAGGGAGATACCGGTTCCCAGGAGGCGCCGACCCCGCGGTGAGCGATCCCTGGTGGTGAAGGGGGCCCGCGAACACAATCTCAAGGATATAGATGTTGAGGTTCCCCTCAAGCTGTTCGTGGGTATAACTGGGGTATCGGGTTCGGGAAAGAGTACTCTGCTGCATGAGATACTGTACAAGCAGCTTTCACGCGATCTGCAGGGAGCCCGTCATCCGGCGGGTGATCATGACGAGATTGCGGGCAAAGACCACCTGCGCAAGGTGGTGGAGATCGATCAGTCGCCCATAGGACGAACCCCCCGGTCCAATCCTGCCACCTACACCGGGGTGTTCGATTACATCCGGGATATGTTCGCCAGCACGCCGGAAGCCAGGACCCGCGGATACAAAAAGGGTCGATTCAGCTTCAACCTCAAGGGTGGGCGGTGTGAAGCCTGCAGTGGTCAGGGTATAGTGAAAATCGAAATGCACTTTCTACCCGACGTGTACGTCCCCTGCGAAGTTTGCGACGGCAAGCGTTACAACCGGGAAACCCTCGAAATAAGGTTCAAGGGAAAAACTATCGCAGACGTGCTGGATCTGACCGTGGAGGAAGCCAGGGATTTCTTCTCTGACATACCGGTGATACGACGCTACCTGAACACCCTGTTCGATGTTGGGCTCGGGTACATCAAGCTGGGTCAGCCGGCAACCACATTGTCGGGTGGAGAGGCGCAGCGCGTGAAGCTGGCCTCCGAGTTGAACCGCCGATCCAATGGTGAGACGTTGTACCTGCTGGATGAGCCGACAACCGGGTTGCACAGTGCCGACATCAAGCGGCTTTTGGAGGTGCTGCAGCGGCTTGTCGATGAGGGCGCTACCGTGGTCATAATTGAGCACAACCTCGACGTGGTAAAGAGTGTTGACTACATAATCGATCTTGGCCCCGAGGGAGGAGCAGACGGGGGAGAAGTTGTCGCTCGCGGGACCCCGGAGCAGGTGGCCCAAGACCCCGACTCCTACACCGGCAGGTATCTGCGCGAGGTGCTGAACCACCCTTACTCGTCAGAGGAAGACAACCGCGTTACCGCGGGCAGATAGAATCGGAGGGATGCCGGTGAGTATCGATCGGCGACAGCAGATGGCCGACCAGGTGGCCGATTTCCCCGATCAGCCGGGGGTATATCTATTCCGGGATGCTGGCGGCGGAGTTTTGTACGTGGGGAAGGCCTCTTCGCTTCTCAAGAGGGCCCGGTCGTATTTTCAGTCGCCCGCTGCCCTTACCACCCGCACCATGAAGATGCTGGAGGCGGCCTGTGACGTGGATTGCATTGTTACCGACAATGAGGTCGAGGCACTCATACTGGAATCAAACCTCATCAAGAGACACCGCCCGAGGTACAACGTCCGCCTCCGGGACGACAAGCATTACCCCTATGTGCAGGTGACCACCGGTGAGGAGTTTCCCCGGGTGCGCATTGTCAGGCGAACTGACAGCTCGCAGCACCGGTATTTTGGTCCCTTTACCGAGACTCGTGCGCTGCGCAAGACTCTAGAACACCTGCGAAAGGTCTTCCCCTACCGCACCTGCAGCAACTGGCGGATGCGCAGAACCTCCCGTCCGTGTTTGCATTTTCAAACCGACCGCTGCCTGGCACCCTGCACCGGCGAGGTGAGCGAGCAGGAGTACGGTGAAATGATGGAAGGTCTGGTTCGGTTCTTCTCCGGTTACAGCGATGATATCGTAAAGCAGCTGAGACGGGAGATGGAAGGCGCTGCCGACAACCTTGAATTTGAGCGAGCCGGCCAGCTGCGCGATAAGATCAGGGCCCTCGAACACGTCAGCGAGCGGCAGAAAATGCTTTCGGCTTCGTCGGCCGAAGATGAGGATTACCTGGGTATTGCTCACGGCGGAAATGAGGCGTGCGTGACTGCTTTGTTTGTGCGGGAGGGTAAGCTGGTCGGGCGGGAGCATTTTCTCATGGCGGATACAAAGGGAACTGATGACGCCGAGATTCTGGAGGCTTTCCTCCGCGACTACTACTCGGATGCCCCCCTGATACCAGGTCGTGTGGAAGTTCCCGTGACTCTTTCAGGGACCGAGGCACTGCAGCAGTGGCTGTGCGAGCAGAGGGAAGGCAGGGTGGTCCTGCACAGACCTCAGCGGGGACGCAGGCGGAGGCTCATGCGGCTGGCCTGCCGGAACGCTGAACTTCAGCTCAGCAGAGCGGATGAAAAGGTGCTCGGGGCTGACTCTCAGGCAGCCATACAACTGGCTGAGGTACTCGGTCTTCCTGCTCCACCATCCCGGATAGAGGGTTACGATATTTCGGTGCTTTCGGGCACTGCTGCCGTTGGTTCGATGGTTGTGTTTGAAAACGGCGCTCCCGCACGCTACGCCTACCGGCGTTTTCGAATAAAGGATTCTCCCAAAGACAGCGATACCGCCATGCTGACCGAGATTCTCGACCGAAGGTTTTCGAGACTGATGCAAACAGAAGATGCCGATGCCCGTGCAGGGGACAGCTCCTTTTCCTCCCGCCCGGACCTGGTGCTGGTTGATGGAGGAATCGGCCAGGTAGGGGCGGCCCGGGAGGTTTTGGCTGACGCGGGACTTGATATTCGCATCTGCGGGCTGGCCAAGAGGGAGGAGCTGATATACCTGCCCGAAGAGGCCGACCCCGTGGATCTGTCGGACAGATCGCCTGCCCTGCAGCTGCTGCAGCAGGTCCGGGATGAAGCTCACCGGTTTGCACAGGACTACCACCACCGTCTGCGCCGCAGTACAAGCATACGGTCACTGCTGGATGATATTCCCGGCATCGGACCGAAGCGCAGGAGGGTACTTCTGCGTCATTTCGATTCCCTGCAGGAGATAGCCGGGGCATCACAAAAGCAGCTGGCCGAGCTGGACGGAATGACCAGCAGGGCTGCGCGCTCGGTGCATGATTTTTTGGCCGATTACCTCCGCTGAATTTTTCACATCCTACAAGTAGAAGCCCTCACTGACTGCCAGCAAACCATTTTGCTCTTGACATGTGAATTTGGGGGTAATATTATCTTATTGAACGGTTGATAATAGTTTATTATAAGGTTTAATTTGTTGAAGAAAGGGGATGGGCCATGGAACAACCTAGGATGATAGGAAGGTGCCCGGTGTGCGGTGATGAGATGCAGGTGACTCGCCTGTATTGCTCTTCATGCCGTACCTCAATAGAGGGACGTTTTGACACCTGCAAGTTTTGTCACCTTAATCAGGAACAGATGAATTTCCTGGAGATCTTTATCCGTTCCCGGGGCAATATCAAGGAAGTCGAGCGGGAGATGGGAATTTCCTATCCCACAGTGAGGAATCGCCTGGACAATGTCCTGCGAGCTCTTGGCTACCGGGTGGAAGCTGATTCTCAGCAGGATATGGTATCTCAGCAGGAGGCGCGCAAGCGAAGAATCGAGATACTCAACAGACTGTCTGATGGTGAAATTGATCCAGATGAGGCGGCCAGGTTAATCAGAGAGGGGGATGCAGATGAGCAGGAATGAAGAGCAGAAGCTCATTTTGAATATGCTGGAGGACGGGCAGATCACTGCTGAGGAGGCACAGAAACTGCTGGATGCTCTCGGGGATGAACCTTCACCAAGCCCTGGCCCCACGACAGCCGGTGAGGAGCTCAAACACATACCGGACGTGGTAAAAGGAGCTCTCCAATCAATTAAAGGTAGCGGATTTTTCGGTTTCGGCAGTTCCGTTTCCTACGAGCGGGAGGTCACGGGAGGATTTTCTGCCAAGGAGGGTCCGGTCGATGTCAGTATGGCGGCGCGCAACGGGCTTATACAGGTCTCCGGGTGGGACGAGGAAGGGTTCCGTCTGGTAATCAAGACCAAGGTCCGGGGAGGCGACAAGGAGGCGGCGCGAGATGCGGCTGAGAATTTCTGCCGGGTTGAAACCGGGGATGACAGACTTATGGTAGATGGCCGGGAGAACCTGCCACCGAATACCAGCGTTTCGCTGCAGTGCAATTTGCCAAAGTCGCTGCTTTATGAGCTGGATTTGCACACCTCCAATGGTAGAGTGAGTGTCGATCAGCTCAACTGCCGGGGAGTTACCGCAGAGACTTCCAACGGCAGGGTGGCCTGCAGCGATGTTCATTCTGAACAGCCCATGCGCCTCACTACATCTAACGGTCGGGTCAAGGCGGAGAGTTTCACCGGGGGCGTCAGAGCCCGAACATCCAACGGTCGCATCAGCCTCAAACCATCGCAGCCCGAAGCTTCCTGTGATTACTCGGCCCACACTTCCAACGGAAGCATTACACTGAGCGTACCGGAAGGCGAGGGGCTGGGGATATCGTTTGAAGCCCGAACGTCAAACGGGAAAGTCAAGACTGCCGTAGAGGAGCTGGAGTACGAGATAGACGATAGAAAAAACAGACGGCGGAGCCACGTAAAGGCCCATACTCCCGGTTTTGACAACGCCCAGGTGCAGCTCACTGCTGACCTCAAAACTTCCAACGGCAGCATCCGTCTCAAGTAAGTCACCGCTAATCTGTTCGTCGGCTCCTCTCTGCAGGGAAATGTCAGGGGGAGCCGTTTTTGTTCAGTCAACGTTGCAGGAGGAAACAGCGTTTGTGTGGAACTCACATTGGGGGGGAGAAAAATGAGCTTACCGCTGCGCCGTTGTCGCCATGACAGGCGAGTAGCCGGAGTCTGCGGCGGATTGGCCAAATATTTCGGGGTCGATGCTGGGGCAGTGCGCCTTCTGTGGATTGCTTTTGTTTTGTTCGAATCGGTCGGACTCTTTTTGTATCTGGCCGCGTGGGTCCTTATTCCACAGGGAGATGAGGTTGAATGATGTTGCGACGATGGCTGCTCAATACGGTGATAATAGTAATTCTGGGGCACCTGATGGCAGGCGTAGGTTACGAGGGGGCTGCAGCAGCCCTGCTGGCCGGAGCCTTTCTGGGCGTGGTCAACGCGATTATCCGTCCGCTTCTGCTGGTAATCACACTGCCCCTTAACCTGCTTACACTGGGGATTTTTACCTTCGTGATCAATGCTTTGATGCTTCAGCTGACCGCCTGGGTGGTCCCCGGGTTTGCGGTGGCTGGATTTGCTACAGCCCTGTTTGCTGCCCTGCTGTTTAGTATCTTCAGTGTGATGCTTTCTGTATTGCTCAAGACCTAGCTGATGAAGTCTGGAGGTTTCGGTGGTGCGTGTGCTGGTGGCGCCGGACAGCTATAAAGGGACGCTCACTGCAGAGGAAGCTGCCTCTGCTGTTTGCTGGGGCCTCAGACAGTCGGTGCGCCCGCTGTCAGTTGTACAGCTTCCGCTGGGGGACGGAGGGGAGGGCACTCTGCAGGCTATGCTTGCGGCGGTGGGGGGTCGCAAGTACGGCCTGCGGGTCAAGGATCCGCTGCTGAGGACGGTAACCGCCCATATGGGGGTTCTGTCCAGTGGGGAAGCTTTTGTGGAGATGGCCCAGGCCTCCGGGCTGACCCTGCTGGACAGAGGTGAGCTTGGTCCCATGCGGGCGTCCAGCTACGGGACAGGACAGCTTCTGCAGCAGGCCCGGCGCCGCTCCCAGACGGTAATAGTGGGAATCGGGGGCAGCGCCACGGTCGATGGCGGACTGGGTATGGCGCGAGCGCTGGGGGTCAGGTTTCTTGATCCCGACGGTCGGGAAGTCGCCTGCTGCGGTAGAGGGCTGGGTGAGGTAGCCTCAGCTGATCTTTCCCGGCTCCATCCTGACTGGCGGAGCGTAAAGGTAAAAGTCATGTGCGATGTGGATAATCCGCTGACTGGTCCCCGCGGAGCGGCCCGCGTGTTTGGCCCGCAGAAGGGGGCCTCGACCGAAGAAGTGCGCCTGCTCGAACGGGGCCTGCGCAGGCTGGGTGCGGTCCTTGATGAAACCGCAGGACAGTCAGTCTCACAAAAAGCCGGGGC
>PUMD01000210.1 GCA_003551215.1 Clostridia bacterium
GATTAACTGCAACAACCACCCAAATATTCACTTATATTGTAATTATAGCATATATACTTTGCCTACGCAATTTTATGCTTCCAACAGCGATTCATCCCCGCCCGTTTTCACGGGCGAGGCTTTCTCGCTAAAGATCGGTAATGGCCCGGACCGCGAGCCGGCGGCTGGCGGTCCGGGGCTTGTACGCACCTTCAGCAGGAGTTCCCGTCGGCTGCTGCCTGCCGCCTTAGGTACTTCAGCACGTCGGGGTCGATGCAGCCGGGTTCGGTCATCCGCATTTCAAAATTCTCCTGCGCCACCCATTCGTCCAGTGCCGATCTGGCCTGCTCATCGAACAGGTCCTGCTGAGCATCCACCTGGTATCCCAGGGCAGAGAGGCACTGTACCACCTGCTGCGCCACCTCGCCCTCCAGCGGAAGCAGGGCGTCGGGATCCGGTTTTTCAAAATACAGATAATGAAGCTGCAAAAGCCGCCTCAGTTCGTCTATGGGGCGGTTATGGTCGTCGACGCGGAGGTCGATGTACCGGTCGGTTGTGCCCCCGTAGCTTCCTTCCTCTCGTACGACAAGCAGCCCCGCTGACTGCTGTCCGCGCCTGTCGCCTCCGGCACGCTGTCCAGCCTGCAGGGCCGA
Source organism: Clostridia bacterium (assembly GCA_003551215.1). Taxonomy (GTDB): domain Bacteria; phylum Bacillota; class Sulfobacillia; order SLMV01; family SLMV01; genus PUMD01. The sequence continues at coordinate 633 of PUMD01000210.1, forward strand.
GACCAGCCGGTCCGCCAGGCGCCCATCCGAGCTCTCAAAATCGTCGGCCATGTCCTGCACTACCTCCGGGCCAGCCAGGATGTTGCCCTGGCAGCTGTAGCCTTCGCCCGTGCGGTGCCCCGCCCAGTCGAGACATTCTTCTCCGGTGAAGGCAGCACTTTGGCCCTGTGCGTCGACCACCGCCAGCTGGCGGTCCGGTGTGCCCTCGTCGTTTTCTGTCAGCTTAGCTATCACCTGACCGGCGTTTATGCCCTTTGCCATAAGTCGGAGTCCGTCAGGTCCGTAGCTCATGTTGGCGCGCGCCTGGGTGGCAACGGCTCCCGCACCTGCCCTGGCCCAGGAGACCACTGCGGCGGCGGCCAGAAACTTGGATTGCACCGCCACTCCCCATTCATCAACCTCCGGGTCGTAGGCCACTATGGAAAAAGTAGCGGGTTGCAGAGTATCTGACATGTTGACTACCTCCCCTGTTGGGTATTTACTGAATGTCGGTGATAGTGAACTTCTAGACGCAGATGCCGACTCCCTGTTGTCAGGGAGCCGTTCGACGGCAGATGGAGGAAATTGAACTTGATGTAAGCGGTCACAAGTATGACAATCATAGTGTAGCGTCAGTGTTGCTGGCAGGTAGCTGCCCTTCTTACATTGTATTTTGGATAATGCGGTCGGCGGATTCATGCGCGCCTGTCGCCTGCAAAGCTCAGCCGGGTTACCGGCAGTGCAGATACGAGGAGGTGTGAGCATGAAGTTCGAGATTCGCAGCATTGTTCCAGTTGAGGTGGACTGGGACAGAAGAATCTTGACCTTCGATGAAGCAAGGAGCGAGTATACCTGGGACCCCGAAGACGATGAACGGGTGCGGGGCTGGGTTGAGCACGGCATGGTTGTGGCCGAAGACAGAAAAAAGGCCCAGTTGGCCCTGCTTTCGGGGCAGGCCGTTCCCGGTTTTCTTCGCAGCAAGGGCGAGGAGGGCCGGAAACAGGATCCCTCCACGATGGTCAGGTCCTTTGTCAAAAAAGTCGATCCGGCGAGAGGATTCTCGCAGCATGTCGCCGGAGAGCGGCCCGCCGGATTGCCGGACTTCGATGAGCTTGAGCGCATGGCTGATCCGGTAGACCGCGATGTACTGGGCCACGAGGGTAAGACTTTTCCTGATGAGATCGCCGACCTTGTCTCCGATGTGTCGCGGGGCCTGGCCAGGTTGAAAGATAGAATTATCAGCTGGCATAAGAAGGTTGATGACGGCAAAGGAGGTTCGGACGAGTAAGCCGGCTGCTTGACCGGGGGCTGTCTGCGTGATCGGTTGAGTTGAGGGTGAAAGAGGACTGGAGGAGTGGCAATGCATATCGGGCTTTTCACCAGAGATTTTTGGGGCGTTTTTTTGGTAGTGGTTGGCCTTCTCGCCCTGCTGAAGACTTATGTCGATATCCAGATACCCCTGTTTCGACTTGCCGTAGGCGTCCTGTTGATGTGGACCGGAGTTGTATTGCTGTTTGGCGGCGGCTTCCGGGTGGATGCCCCGCCGGGCACCGTTATCATGGAGACCAGGGCAGTTGAGGTTTCCGATTCTGGAGAACACTCGACGGTGTTTGGCAGCTCCGTCTTCCGGGTGGCTGAACCAGCCGAGGGACAGGTCCACCTTCTGAAGTTTGATTCGGTGTTTTCTTCCACTGAGATCCGCGTTCCCCGCGAAGCTGAGGTGCAGGTCAAGGCCAGCTCAGTTTTTGCCACGGTGCGTACTCCAGACGGTGAGTCTGTTTCCTTTGGTGAACACACCTATGCCACCGCGGGCGCACCTCGAAGAGGCGTAAAACCCGACAATGCCGACAGCCTGATTATCATTGAGATAAACGCGGTTTTTTCATCGGTGACGGTGGTGCGTGAATGAGTCTTTGCCTCATGGGTAAAGGGTTTTTCCGGCGGCAGGATTTGTGCCGGACATGTTGAATAGTGTTGAAAGCAAGGAGGTATGTGCAAATTTGAAGCGGACAGCAGTAATCGGCATACCCAGGTACCTGAGCTACTTCAGTTTCGGGGAGCTTTGGGAAAGATATTTCGAACATCTGGGATTTGAAGTGACAATTTCACCTCCTTCAAATCAGGATATCCTGGATGAGGGGGTGCGCGAGACAGTCAACGATGCCTGCATCCCAATCAAGCTCTTTCACGGGCACGTCAAGTCTTTACGCGATAAGGCTGACTACCTTTTTGTGCCCCGTCTGGGCGGAACAAGGACCAGGTACACGGTCTGTCCGAAGTTTCTTGGTCTTCCCGATATGGTCAAATACTCGCTAAGCGGCCTGCCGGAGGTGCTCGCTCCCCGTCTGGATGTGCGGCAGCGCAGTATCGGGGCCTGGAGAGAGCTGGTGAAATTGGGAGTGCAGCTCACCGGCCGCAGGTTGGCCGCTTCCCGTGCTTTTGCACAGGCGCGGCGGGTTCTGGCGGACAAAGTGAGCGAGATTCAGCGCGAAGGCCTGCCGGCTTTGGGATTCCCCCAGCCGTCTGATTCGGACCTGACTGTGGGGGTGGTGGGTTATCCTTACGTGATTTACGACCACCTGGCAAACGGCGGCCTGCTGGAGCAGCTGCTCCGTCAGAGAGTCAGCGTCCGGACGCCGGAGCTGGTCACCGACAGCCAGATGAAGGAGCGGTCACAGCAGTTCCCCAAGGATCTGTTTTGGTTTTACAGCAACCGCACCCTGTGGTCCGGGCTCCATTTCATGGACGCAGACAGGTTGGACGGACTGGTGCATGTTACCGCCTTCGGGTGCGGTCCAGATGCCATGGTTGGCAAGCTTCTGGAGATGGAGTCTCGTCAGCGCGGCGTACCGTTTTTGTCGGTCATGGTGGATGAGCATACCGGCGAGGCGGGCGTGGCCACGCGGGCGGAGGCTTTTGTTGATATGCTGCGACGCAGGCTGAGAGGAGGTTCGGCTTCATGAAGATCAGTTATGCCCACATGGGTACGGCAACCTACGCTGTGGAGGCGCTGCTTTCCCGCCTGGGGCATGAAGTTATTGTTCCCGAGCCGCCCACGCAGGATACTCTTACCCTCGGCACCAAGTACAGCCCTGAGTTCGCCTGCATACCCTTCAAGATGGTGCTGGGCACCTACCTGGAGGTGCTGGAGCGGGGAGCTGAAGTGCTGGTAAGCGGAGGCGGCATGGGCCCGTGCCGCGCCGGGTACTACGGGGAGCTTCACAAAAGGATTCTGGGCGAGCTGGGTTACGACCCCGAGATGATCTTCTTCTGGCCGCCGCTCAAGACGCCCAGGGCGTTTTTGCGCAAAGTCAAACGGTTGAAGGAGAATGCTTCCTGGTTCAGGGTATTGGGCGGGCTGCGGTTGCTTTGGGAGAAGATAAAGGTTCTGGACGGGCTGGAACAGCTTTCGCACAGGCTGCGGCCGCAGGAGATAAACCGCGGTAGTATCAGCAAGGCCCTGGAGCGAGCCCTGGATATGATAAGGGAAGCAGATACGGTTGATGAGACCCGCGAGGCACATCAGCGTGGAGAAAAACTGTTGCGTTCGGTCAAGGTGCGCGATGTCGATCCAGATGAACTCCTGCGGGTGGGGATAATAGGAGAGATTTACGTTCAGCTGGAGCCTGCTGCCAACTTCTATCTGGAAGAGAAGCTGGGAGAGCTGGGGGCAGTGGCGAAGCGGAGCATTTTTATGACTGACTTTACCAAAGAGGACGTCCTCAATCTGAAAGATGAGAGCATCGAAGAGCTGGCGGAACCCTATATCCCGGAGAACATTGGCGGCCACGGCCGGGACAGCGTCGGTGAGACCATCCACTACGCCAAGGAGGGATACGACGGGGTAGTTCAACTGGCGCCCTTTTCCTGCATACCCGAAATAGTGGCCAAAAGCATCATGCCGGCGCTCAGCGACAAAATGGGTATCCCCGTTCTCACCCTGTTTATCGACGAGCAGACCGGTGACGCGGGCATAGGCACCCGGCTGGAGGCATTTGTGGATATGATGCGGTCCAGAAGGCGGGCGTTGAGCCGCACGGCCGCGCCGGGGGCTGACTGACCGCCACGCAGACTACTGCCCCCTGCCGCATCCCCCCTGACCAGCGAAGCCATCTCCGCAGGACTGTCCGGCTGGTGGTGAGGCCGTATGTAGTGGATTGGACATCATTCCGTCCGCCGGGACTCTCCTTCAGCGGGCTATGCTCTGTCCGCCGCCGGAGAAAAGCTCCAGAGAATCCAGGGCTCCTGATTTCAAAAGCAGCCGGTATACACCTATGGCTATAGCTGCATCGAGTATGTGGTGCAGCGCCGTCCCGACTCCTACCACTACGCCGGCATCATAAAGAGAGAACCCAAAGGGGATTACGATCAATGCTTCACCCACGGCGTGCAGCGGAAGGACTACCAGCAGGGCCATCAAGAAGCTGAAGCGGCGCGTTTTCATGAGATGAGCCCCCACAGTCGCCACTGGAATATGGACAGCCGCCCGGGCGGCGATAACCGGGCCCATTATGATCAGAAACCCTACGGTCGAACCGAGCCCCACGAAGAACGCGGCAAAGGGACCCAAAAGCATGGCCAAAAATACGGGTACGTGCGAAGCCAGCGTGGCGGAAAAGGGCGGAATGTATATACGTAGATATCCGCCAAATGAGATCGGTATGACCAGGGCCAAAGCCGTCAGCAGGGCGCCGTAAACCAGGTTTCTCGTTTTCATTTTTTCCCTCCTCATATTTACATCAGTATATTACATCTGTTTTGTCAAGTGTCTTTACACCCCTGTTCTGGCTGCGAATCCGGTCAGCAGGCGGGCGGATCTGATGAACTGATCGGCATCTCAGTTGTTTGCCTGGGGGCCGAGGATGTTGTGTATGAGGGGGGGAGGATCCGCCGGTTCATCACCGATGACGAAGGCGCTGCCTACCCGACGGCGGATCTCACCCGGATCTGCCAAAAGGGGTTGGTTGAAGTGCAGGGTCGCCAGCCGCTGTCCCCGCTGCATCCGGTCTCCCACCCTGGCCGACAGCACTATTGCGGCGGAAAGATCAAGCTGACCGCCTCCGCGCCGCGCCAGCGCGGCGGCTGACTCACCTATTGTGCGGGCATTTACTGAAGCTATGTATCCACCGTCCGGACTTCTGACGGCCATCCGTTTTTCTGCGGTGCAAAGCAGTGAGGGGTTTTCGGCGATTGCCGGGTTGCCCCCCTGGTTTTCGACAAATTCGGCGAACTTCTGCAGGCCATGTCCCCCGTGAAGCAGCCGGTCGATCTTTCGTCGTCCCGCGCGGCCATCATCGGCGGCGCCGGCCAGCGACAGCATGCATCCAGCCAGATGCACTGACAGCTTCTGCAGATCCGGCGGTCCCTCACCGGAGAGGGTGGCGATGGCTTCCGCCACTTCCAGCGAGTTGCCCACCGCCCGGCCCAGCGGCTGGCTCATATCACTGATCACCGCTTTTGCCCGCAGTCCGGCTCCTGCGGCGATGTCCACCATCAGTTCAGCCAGCCTGACTGAGCGGCAGTGGTCTGTCAGCAGGGCACCGCCTCCCGTCTTGACATCCAGCAGCAGGACATCCGCACCGCCGGCCAGCTTCTTGCTCATGATGCTGCTGGCGATAAGGGCGGGGCTTTCCACGGTTGCGGTGGCGTGACGCAGGCGGTACAGTTTTTCATCGGCCGGTACCAGCCCCTCAGTCTGCGCGGCTATGGCCAGCCCTGTCTTTCTTACCGCAGAGGCCAGCTGCTCTGCCGTCAGGCTGGTCTGCAGGCCGTCGATCGCCCGCAGCTTGTCAATGGTGCCGCCGGTGTGGCCGAGGGCGCCGCCGGACATCTTCGCCACCGGTACACCGGCGGCGGCCACCAGCGGGGCGACCACCAGGGTGGTGGTGTCCCCTACACCCCCGGTGCTGTGCTTGTCGGCAACCGGTCCGTCTACCAGCCGGAGATCAACTCCGTGACCGGAGGAGGCCATCGCCCGGGTGAGCTCGAGGGTCTCGGAGCTGTTCATGCCGCGGAAATATACAGCCGCGCAGAAGGCGGCCATCTGGTAGTCGGGTATGCAGCCGGCGCAGTAGTTGGTTATCAGACGGTGGATTTCGGCTGACGTGAGTTCCTTTCCGTCCCTTTTTTTGCGGATGATTTCTACTGTGCGCAAGGTAACGTCCTCCCTTTTTCGGTGCTGGGCGGCGAGATGATTGTACCATTTTCCCGGTTGGGGGTATAAGCCGCGCGTGCGACCCGAGGCTTCCGCCTTTCTGCCCGGTTTGGAAAACCGACGGGCTGGGGCCGATTGACAGAGGCAGCGCGGACAAATAAAATGCAGTCAACAGGTCAATAGATACGCGGTGAGGTGCCCCCGGCAGCGGGGGAGAATAGGGAAGCCGGTGAGAATCCGGCGCGGTCCCGCCACTGTAACCGGTCAGCGTTCTCGATTCACGCCACTGTCTGTCAGCCAGACGGGAAGGCAGGAGAACAGCGCAAAGCCGGAAGCCAGGAGACCTGCCTCGCGGCGCAGGCCACGCCCTTCGGCAGAAAGGGTGGTGGGTACATTTATGCCCCGGAACCGTTGTGTATTCGGGGCAAAGCTGCTCTCCCCCAGCCGAATGGCTGGGATTTTTGCTTGCTGCAGGAGAAATTCAGGACGGGAGGTTACCCTTGGCGGTCAAAGAAGCACACAGGTATTCGAGCGAACAGCCGGCGGCGGTTTTGCTGCAGGGAGTTTGCTTCACCTATCCCGATTCGTCAAAACCTGTATTTTCTGATCTCAGCCTGCAGGTGCCCGACGGGGAGTTCGCCGCAGTGATAGGCCCCAACGGGGTGGGGAAGTCCACTCTCCTGCGCCTGATCACCGGTTTTATGAGACCTCAGCGAGGCAGGGTCCTCTTAGGTGAGACCCCGGTGGGGCAGCTTTCGCACCAGCAGCGCGCCCGCAGGCTGGCGGTGGTGCGGCAGACGCGCAATGACCGGTTCGGCTTCACCGTCGGGCAGCTGGTGGCCATGGGACGCACTCCGCACAAGGGCCGCCTGGGGAGGCCGTCCTCCCGCGACAGGCAGAAGGTCGCCAGGGCGCTTACGCTTTGTAACCTGCGGCACCTGGCCGACCGCCCCATTACCTCCCTCAGCGGAGGTGAACGCCAGAGGGCGGCGGTAGCCAAGGCGCTGGCGCAGGAACCCGACATTCTGCTTCTGGACGAGCCCACCGCGCATCTGGACATCCACTATCAGCTGGAGATCCTGGATCTGGTGACCCGGGAGAATCGCAGGAGATCCACCACGGTGCTGGTGGTGCTTCATGACCTGAACCTGGCTTCCCGCTACTGCAGCCGTCTTTATCTTCTGGGAAGCACCGGTCTTCATCATTCGGGTCCACCGGAGGAAGTGCTCAACCGAGACAACATCGCCGAAGTGTACGGAACCGACCGACTGAGGGTGATAGAGCATCCGCGCACGCAGAGACCTGTATTGATCCCGGACGAGTAGACAGACAGAGGGGGGCTTTTGTTGAAAGCACTGAAAGCAAAAAGCAAATTGATGGCTGCAGGTCTGGCCCTGCTGCTGGCGGCGTTTATTACAGCTGCCTGTCAGCAGCCGCAGGCCGGTGACGAAACTGCCGGGGCAGATCCGGTTGAGACAACTGACGACCGCGGCACGGAAATCAGACTGCAAAAAGCACCTGACACAGTGGTGTGCATAGGTCCCATTAACACAGAAATAATGTTCGGAATCGGCGCCGGTGACCTGGTGGTAGGAGCCGACAGCTTCTCCGATTGGCCGGCTGAGCCGCTGGCAGAAGTGCAGGAGGTGGGCTCGCTGGAGGAGCCGGACATCGAGCAGATAGCCGGATTGGAACCGGACCTGGTTTTGGCCAGCACGACCGGTCTGGAGGATATCGAGAAGATGGAGGAGCTGGGCCTTACAGTAGCGGGTTTCGACCCGCAGGGCCTGCAGCGTACCTACGAGACGATCACCCGGATTGCAAAGCTGACCCAGAGGCAGGAGGGGGGCGAGCGCCTCATCTCGGAGATGAAGAGCGCCTTTGAGTGCGTACAGCAAAAGATAGGTGAAATTGACGATCCTCCGGCGGTGTTTTACGCCATTTCACCGGACCCGGTATGGACTGCCGGAGCTGGCAGCTTCCCCGACGAGATGATAGATATGGCCGGCGCATCCAACATATTCGATGACCTGCAGCAGGCCTGGGCAGAGGTGGATTCCGAGGCAGTAATCGAAAGGGACCCAGCCATCATCCTCACCGGGACGCAGCAGACGGTGGACATGATCGACGAGGGTCATCTCCCCGGTTGGGATGAGATCTCGGCGGTGCGCGACGGTCGGGTGGAGGTAATTGACGCCGACCTTATGCACCGGCCGGGACCGCGCCTGGTGCTGGGCTTTGCCCAGATGGCCCGGGCTATCTGGCCCGAGCTGCCAGAAGAACTCGATTGCATGCAGGATTACAGAACCCTGCTTCAGCAGTGGACAGGCCAGTAGACCCAACGTGGGATTCAGAAAGGAGATGAGGTGCCGGTGCAGGAGGCAGAGGGCGGACAGGGCCCGGTGTCGTACCGGAGTTTTATGATCATCTGCACCGGGCTCTTGCTGGTGGCGGCGGTGGTGAATATGCTGGCCGGATCAGTGTTCATCAGCCCTACGGAGATGCTGTCGCTTCTGATCGGCCGCGGCGGGCTGCACAGGGGCAGGCGGGTTATACTGCTGCAGGTGCGGCTTCCGCGCAGCATTCTGGCCGGTCTGGTGGGTGCGAGTCTGAGCATCGCCGGGGCGGCCTTTCAGGGGCTTTTCCGCAATCCCCTGGCCGGACCGTATGTACTGGGAGTCTCCGCCGGTGCCTCCTTTGGAGCAGTTCTGGCCATGGCACTGGGATTGCACGCGGGCTTTATGGGGCTGGGTGCGGTGCCCACCGCCGCCTTTGTTGGAGCCCTCATCAGCATCGGCGTGGTGTACAATCTGGCCCGCGTGCCGGGCGGGATCGACGTGACCACCATGCTGCTGGCCGGCATAGCCACCAGTGCCATGTTTTCCGCGCTGATATCGCTGGTTTTGACTTTCAGCCCGGAGGGTGTCATCGGCAGCGCGGTGTTCTGGATGATGGGGGGTCTGTCCGGAGCCAGCTGGCAGCGAATCTATTTCGCCGCGGCCGCCTTTTGCGCAGGAGGGCTGTGCCTGTGGGTGTTGGTGGATGCGCTCAACGCCTTTTTGCTGGGTGAGGAAGAAGCATACCACCTGGGGATAGACGTGAATACCTTCAAAAAGGTGGTGCTTGCCTCAGCCTCGCTGCTGACGGCAGCAGCGGTTGCCGCATCCGGGGCGATCGGTTTTGTCGGCCTCATCACTCCTCATCTGGTCCGCCGCTTCGTCGGGCCAGACCACCGCCGCCTGCTGCCGGCGGGGGCCCTGTGCGGGGCAGTTTTTCTCATGATGGCCGACGCAGCTGCCCGCACCATGCTGGCTCCCGTGCAGCTGCGGGTGGGAATTGTCACCGCGCTGATGGGCGGACCGTTCTTTCTCTACGTGCTGAAGAAACATCGGGGGAGAAAATGAGTTGAATGGGGGTAAAAAATGATGCTGACGGTAATAAGTGGGGCGGCCCGCAGCGGAAAGAGTACGCTGGCGGAGAGCCTGGCCCGGGCACATCCCGGCCCGGTTACCTACATTGCCACCGCTGAGGCGAAGGATGATGAGATGAAAAGGAGGATCGAGCTGCACAGAAGCAGGCGTCCACCCGGGTGGACTACCCTGGAGGAACCCCTGCGTCTGGCGCGGGCGGTTAGGCAGGCGGAGTCCGCAGCTGTCCTGGTGGATTGCCTGTCGATGTGGGTGTCCAACCGCCTTCTGCAGTGCAGTGATTCCCGGCGGAGGGAGGCGCTGGCGGATGAACTGTGGCGGGAATGCACAGATGCCTTTGACCACCTGTCCGCCGCCGGCAGAGAAGGGGTAGTGGTGACAAACGAGGTGGGATGGTCAGTTGTGCCGCAGGGCAAGCTGGCCCGACAATACCGCGACCTTCTGGGAGTCCTGAATCAGCGGGCAGCCGCGGAGGCTGACCGGGCAGTGCTGATGGCCCTGGGAATACCGCTTTTGCTGAAGGGTGAACCGCTGCCGGCTGGGTTGGAGGTGAGTCCGGGTGGCTGATGCGGTTATGGTGCAGGGAACTTCCTCCGATGCGGGCAAATCAGTCGTGGCGACCGGGCTCTGCCGGCTCTTTTGGCGCATGGGATTCAGCACAGCTCCCTTCAAGTCGCAGAACATGTCGCAAAACAGCCATATACTGCCCGACGGCCGAGAAATGGCCCGCTCGCAGGTGATCCAGGCGCAGGCCTGCGGTGTCACGCCTACGCCGGATATGAACCCGGTGCTGTTGAAACCCTCCTCCCAGCGGGATGCGCGGGTGGTGATCAGGGGAAAGCAGCTGGGATGCGCCTCGGCTTCTGAATACCGCAGCGACTACTACTGCCGCGCCCTCAGGACCATTGAACAAAGCTACCGCAGACTTGCCTCAGAGCACCAGATTGTGGTGATCGAGGGGGCCGGCAGCCCGGTGGAAATGAACCTCAAGGACCGCGACCTGGTGAACATGAAAATCGCGGAGATGGCCTCCGCTGCAGTAATTCTGGTGGCCGACATAGACCGGGGTGGGGTGATGGCCTCCATAGTGGGCACATGGCAGCTTCTGACCAGAGCCGAGCGGCAGCGGGTCATCGGGTTTGTTATCAACAAGTTTCGCGGGGACCCGGCCCTGTTTGCCGACGGCGTCGAGTTTATCGAAGAGGAAACCGGCCGGCCGGTGCTCGGGGTGCTGCCCTACCTTGACCTGCGGCTCGAGCCTGAGGATTCGCTGTCGCTGCAGCAGCCTGCGGCGGAAGGTGCACCGCGGGTTGCGGCTGTGCAGATGCCCTCCCGCTCCGGCGGCGGGGATCTGTACCCCCTGAGTCAGCAGGATGAGATCGACCTGCAGTTTGCAAGTTCGGTCGGCGAGGTGCTCACCGGAGGCATCAGGGGACTGATCCTGCCCCACAGCGATGATCCGGCATCTGATCTGCGCTGGCTTAGGGAGCGGGGATGGGGCGATCTTCTCAGGGCAGCTGCCTGTGCAGGGCTGCCGGTCTTTGCCCTGGGCTGCTCAGCCGGGCTGCTTGGCAAGCGTCTGCACCACGAGGGAGGTTCCCTGCGCGGCCTGGGCCTTCTGTCTGCCTCCGGGTGGTCGAAGCCTGATGCCCGCAGCGAAGGGGTGTCCGGCCGCATCTGCCTTCCCGGGGGGCATCCCCTTTCTGCGCTGGACGAAAGCAGTTTTCAGGGAGGACGCCACTGCCGCATGGCCTTTCAGTACGGCGGGGATTCACGACCTGCGCTGCATATGTGCACCGGCGAAAGTGCCGGAGTTGCTGCCCTTGGATCTGCTGTTTTTGGCACATCAGTGGCGCGTCTTTTTCACCACGAGGACGTGCGCAGGGCCTTTTGCCGGCTGATCGGGGGAGAGTCTGACAACTCTGAACACAAGCCCGCCGAGCAGGAAATCGATCTGCTGGCCGACGCCATTGAGCGTCACCTTGATGTGGAGCGGATCTGCCGCTTTATGGGGGGCAGCTGACCGTGCACAGCTGCTGCAGCGTCGGCATACTGCTGGGGGCCGTTGTCTGCGACCGGATCTTTGGTGACCCACCTACGAGGTATCATCCGGTGGGGTGGCTGGGGAAGGCCATTTCTGCGGGGCAAAGAAGTGTCCGCACGCTGGGCGATGGACGGGCGGCCGGCGGTCTTTTGGTACTAGTGGTGCTGGTCTTCTCCGCAGCGGCGGCGCTGGCCTTCGAGCAGGCTGTTTTGCTGCTGCCGGCGGCTGCGCGGGTGGCGGTTTTGTCCTGTGCGGCGGGGATCCTGCTGGCCGGCCGTACGTTGTCCCGGGCGGGCCGGCGCGTTGCGGAACACCTGCGGCTGTCCGATCTTGCCGCAGCAAGAGAGGCGGTGGGGCGCATGGTGGGGCGCGACACCGAAGATCTGGACTCAGACGGAGTGGTTCGCGCTGCGGTGGAGTCGGTGGCGGAAAACACCACAGACGGAATGATCGCGCCTCTGTTTTTTCTCGCCGCAGGCGGGCTGGTAGGGCTGGCGCTGTACAAGGCGGTCAACACGATGGATTCCATGCTGGGTTACACCGACCGGCGGCACCGCCGGTTTGGCTGGGCCGCAGCGAGGCTGGATGACGTATGCAACTGGCTGCCTGCGCGGCTGAGTGCTTTGCTTTGGCCTGTTGCCGCTGGCATCTGCGGACTCGATTGCCGGGGGGCCTTTCGGATCATGCTGCGCGACGGGGGCAAGCATTCCAGTCCCAACGCGGGCATAGCCGAAGCCGCAGCAGCCGGGGCAGTGGGCGTGCAGCTGGGCGGCTTGAGCCGACAGCGCGGGCGCGTCAGGCGGCGTCAGCGTCTCGGCGAGCCGCGGCGCAGGCTCAACTGGCGGCGGATAGAGGAGACAGTCCGGCTTTCTGAGGTGGTATGCAAGTTGTTTTTGCTCATGACTGCAGTCACAACATACTTTTTACGATGAGGTGAGAGAATGTCGAGTGATTCACAGGAGTTGATCTGCACAGAGGTTCCCGCGCTTGACGAAAAAGCGGGTCAAAGGGCAGAGCAGAGATGGGATACGCGCACGAAGCCGCCGGGGAGCCTGGGGAGGCTGGAGGACATCTCCGTTCGCCTGGCTGCAATAACGGGGTGCTGTCCGCCGCACATCCGGCGAGCGGGGGTGGTGGTGGCAGCTGCGGACCACGGGGTAGGCGCCGAAGGTACAAGCGCCTATCCCCAGGAGGTCACCCGGCAGATGGTGAGAAACTTCGCCCGCGGCGGCGCAGCGGTAAATGTTCTTGCGCGCAGGCGGCAGGCGAAGGTTACCGTAATCGACGCAGGCCTGATGAGACCGGTGGATGAGCCATCGATACTTGACAAAAGAGCCGGGCCGGGTACCAAAAATATGACCCGCGGACCGGCCATGAGCACCACTCAGCTTGAGTTTTGCCTGCAGTCGGGGGCTCAGCTGGCCGAAGACATGGCAGAAGACGTGGACGTGGTTGCCCTCGGGGAGATGGGGATCGGCAACACAACGGCTGCCTCCGCAGTGTCGGCGGCCCTCCTGGGGGTCTCCCCTTCGGAGGTAACCGGGCCGGGTAC
>PUMD01000038.1 GCA_003551215.1 Clostridia bacterium
GATCACAACCATCACGCACAGAAAAAAGAGGAACTGCAGCGCTGAGAGAAGAAATGACAAAAGCAGAGGTGGGTCAATTTTCACCGGGAAACCCGGGTCAATTTTGGGTGGGAATCAACAAAGATGCAAAAACAGATGAATGAGGGTGAATCGACCGGTTAGATGGTCAAAAACATCAAACAGATGCGGCTGCCGTGTGCGTGCCGGGCAGCCGCAGTCTGCACATGATAGAGCGTGGAGTTACTCGGTTAATCGAGATGTTGTACCGGGCTTTCGGGGCCGGGTACACAATTTAGATGTTCGTTATCTGCTTTGCTGCTGTTGAGTGGCGTCGACGTTCTGTCGGGCAAAGAGGTACCACACGTTGTAAAGAAGCACCACTGCGCCGACTATTGCGCTGTTCATCATCAGGTTGCGGGTGTCCAGGATATTCAGGTAAGGTGCAAGAATTAGCCATGCACCTGCCAGTACGTGAATCGTGTGAAATGTGGTCATAGTATCACCTTTTCCGTAATCATGGCATAGTACTTTCTTTTATAACAATGCGCAGATCTGTGCAGCAATATTCATATGTGGGTCAATCGCTGCGCGCAGATGGCCTTGCACCTCCAAAAAAGCACGCTCAGAATAAGGAGGCTCCTTATCCTAATCTGGCTGCGGCGGTTCTGTCCGGACAGCGGTTTTTTCGCGGTTTTCCGGAGGTTTGTCCTTGTGGGTGATGAGGCCGGGTTTGATCTTAGAGCACAGATCAGTTACCATAAACTCAAAGCAAAAGTAACAGGGGCGTGTAGCTCAGCTGGGAGAGCGCCAGAATCGCACTCTGGAGGCCAGGGGTTCGAGTCCCCTCACGTCCACACACATCCCTCGCAGGAGGGATTTTTTTATGCGCCGGGGGATTGGAAAACCGTCTCACCGATATCTGCTTCGGGGCTGGTAGAAGGGAGTGAAGGAGCGTCTGTAGAAACAGATGACCAAAGCGGCCCGCGTCCAGACGGATCCAATCTTATGAGCGGGCGGGTCAGGGAGGTCTGACTATGTGGCAGCAAGCTGCTGAGCGTCTGTACGAAGATCCGGGAGTGTGCATGCTGTGGGGCGACACTGACACGGGAAAGACTACTCTTGCCGCCTTTTTGGCCAGCTATTGCGTGCAGGAGGGGCGGTCTGTGGCGGTAGTGGATGCCGACGTCGGGCAATCTGATATTGGCCCGCCAGGTACTATCGGTATGGCTTTTGTTGATGGCGTTGTGGCCAGGTTGGATAGTCTTGAGGCCGAGGCATCGTACTTCGTCGGCTTCAATTCTCCTTACGGCCTGGAATCCGTGGCGGCGACAGGTACCCACATAATGACGGAGAAGGCAAAAGAGATGGGAGCCGAAGTCATCATTGTGGATACCACTGGGGCGGTATCGGGGCGGCAGGGGAGGCGTCTTAAGTACCTCAAAATGGAGTTGCTGGCTCCCAAACACTTGATAGCCCTGCAGAGGGACTGTGAGCTGGAGCATTTGCTGAGACCCTTCCGGAGGCGGCAGACCACCAGGATCACAAGGCTTCCCCAGCTCCCCGGCGTGAGGCGGCGTTCCAGGAGTGAGAGGCGCTGGCTCAGGCAGCAGAGGTTTGCCCGCTGGTTTGCCCGTGCCGAAAAACACCGCCTGGATCTGAATGATATCGCCCTTCTGCGCACTCATTTGCACACGGGATGTCCGCTTTTACCTGAAGACCGCTTTCACCTCTCCCAGCTGCTTGGAACCAGGGTGCTGCACGCGGAGAGAGCTGCTGACATGCTGTTTGCCGTCACCGATAGTGAAGCGGAGCGTAAATGTACTGACTTTCTCAAAGGGGCCTACGGAGTCTCGAATATCTCACTGGCTTGGGCAGGTGATTTTTGCCACCTTCTGGTCGGACTATCATCCGAAAGTAAGTACATTGCAGATATCGGGATACTGCTTGAGATCCTGTGGGACGACAATGAAGCGCTGGTGCTGGCGGCTGGCGAGTCGGCCGAAACTGCCTCTGAATTGCATCTCGGCAGCCTCAAACTTAAGAGAACGGGCACAGAGCTGGGAAGAGCGCAGTCGATCCTGACCTATTACTGAGAGTTGCTGTCGCTTTCACATCTGTTGACCTGCTGAAGCAGGCACTTTAGCACTTCTCCGGCCAGACCGTGGATGACAAGGTCAGCTGTTGGGTCCATTTCGGTGGGGTCCCTGTTGATTATCGCATGTTTGGCTCCGGTGGACTGTGCCAGCTGGGGGAGTAAAGCGGCCGGGTAAACCGTGAGCGATGAGCCTACGCTAATTATAAGATCGCAGGTGGTGCAGTGCTTTTGCGCCTGCGCGAAGACATCCTCCGGCAACTGTTCGCCGAAGGCTATCGTACAGGGCTTCAGTATCCCACCACAGCTGCCGCACAGAGGCACAGCAGTGCCTGATTGTTTCAGCTGGTCGCGGGCATATCGATGATCGTATGTATGTCTGCAGTCAATGCAATGCACACTCCACATGTGTCCGTGAATCCGCAGCACCCGGTCTCCGGGCGAACCGGCCCGTTGATGCAGTCCATCCACGTTCTGGGTGATTACAACGCTGACGTGGCCGAGCCGCTGTAGCCTGGCAATGGACTCATGTGCAGAATTTGGTTCAGCTGAGCCGAATTCCTCCCACAGCTGGAGGTAGAAGCGCCAGTACTTTTGGCGGTGGGTGCGGCTGTTGATGAATTTCTGATAAGTCATCTCCCGCGGATCGAATTCTTCCCATATGCCGCCAGGACTGCGGAAGTCAGGCAGTCCCGATTCAGTACTGACTCCCGCTCCAGTGAAAACTACAGTATCTCTGCTGTCCATTATGAGCGCGGCCAGCTGTCCTACAGCATCATTTTGTGCCATAGGTCCTTCCCTCCTCGTATCTTATGGGTGGCGAATATCCTCCTGTGCGGCTAAATACTTCAAGGTTACAGGGTCATCTCCTGCAGCTGAGCAAATGAGTCGGAGGACTTGTCCCAAAGCGGGCTGTGGCACTATAATTACCATGGTATAGTAGAATTAACAAACTTTATGATTATCATCAAATTAGAAATGCAATGGTCACCAACAGCTGAGGGAGGATGAATACATGCGCTGGGATTATGCAGGACGCCAAAACACAGATGAAACTGCGGAAGCTGCCCTCAAACGGGCAAAGGAACTGGGTATTGTGGATTTTGCAGCCGCGACAAACACTGGTTATACGGTCGAGCGACTGCTGCAGAAAAAGGATGAGATCTGGCCCGAACAGGAGCTCAACATCGTCGCTGTGACCCATCAGGCTGGTTTCCGGGAACCAGGCGGTGATGAAATGGGCGACGAAAAGCGGCAATCCTTGCAGCAACGTGGTGTTTCTGTCCTCACAACAACACATCTCTTTGCCAACATCGAAAGGAACGTAACCCGTGAATGGGGAGGACTGTATCCTGGAGGAATAGTATCCGCCACTCTGCGTACTTTCGGACAGGGGACCAAGGTCTGTTTTGAGGTGGCGGTAATGGCAAAGGACGCTGCTTTGATTCCCCACGATACTGAGATTATGACCATAGGGGGCACAGGCGGCGGGGCAGATACTGCCATAATTATGAAGCCCGCACACTCGCATGCATTTTTCGATACGGAAGTACTGGAAATGGTGTGCAGACCTCGCGGGCGGGAGAGAAAGTAACCTTGCAGAATGAGCCCGCATTGGGAGTGAGTGTAGTAGGGTCAATGCGGGGATTTGAACCAAGAAGAAGGAGGAGCGAGCCCGGCCTCTCGGGTGCCATCTTCCCATATTTTGTGGTGAGCCGCGGTAAATCACCCTAAACCACCGGGGGAGGTCGTCGCAGTAGTCGACTGAGAGGAAGTGTGGATCGTGAAGCCCAGGATTATCGAGGACAAGCGCTTCATGCTGGCGGGGATGGATTTTTACGGCTATCCCTACGAAAAGGCGGGCGGCTGGTCGCCCGAAAACGCCATCGGAAAGCTGTGGAACAGATTCACCGACTTCTGCGAGGAAAATGAGGGTAAATTCAGACACCGCGTCTCGGAGATCGGCTACGAACTGTGGATTGACGAGGAGAAAGACAAAGGGGACGGCAACGAGCACATCTTCGTCGGTGCGGAGGTGGATTGTCTTTGTGACCTACCCCTGCAGCTGGTAGCTAAGGTTCTTCCCCGGAGTCGTTATGCAGTGTTCACCTTAAAGGGTGATGAGATAATCGGCGACTGGCAGACGGCCATAGAACGCGAGTGGCTCCCTGACAGCGGACTGCAGCAATCGCACGACTTTATCATCGAGGCCTACGATCCAGTTCGATTCAGGGGACCGCATGATTCCAAATCGGAGCTGGATATCTACGTGCCGGTCAGGTGACCGGTGCGTAGAAAACCTCCCGCTGTGCGCCTGGGGATGTCTGTCTGGACTGTTGCTTTGACTTGTGATACACTTACCTAGTGTGGATGTAAATAGAGGACCATAATAAGTTAGGCCCTCATTTCCAGTGCCTGAGGACCGAAACGAATGGGGGTTGCACTTTGGAATTCTCAGTCGGAGACAGAGTCGTATATCCCAGTCATGGGTCTGGCACTATAGTTGACATCAAGGAACGTTCTGTTCTTGGCGAGGAGCGCAACTACCTGGAAGTAGGCCTGAAAGCCAGCGATATGAAGGTCATGATTCCAGTCGATGAAGCTGAGTCTGTAGGACTGCGGAAGGTAGTTGACGAACAGGCAGTCGATGAGTGTCTTGATCTGCTTGCTTCAGAGCAGACGCAGATGTCCTCTAACTGGAATCGCCGGTTCCGAGCCAACACCGAGAAGGTTAAAACAGGCGACATTTTTGAAGTCGCTGAAGTGGTTCGAAACCTGACAGTTCGTGATGTTGAACGCGGTCTGGCTACTTCGGAGCGGAAAATGCTGGACGAAACCCGCGAGATTCTCTGTAGCGAGATCTCGCTGGCTCTGGATATCGATCTGGAAGAAGCCATCGAAATGGTTGACCAGGCTTTAGCCAAGAGTCCCGATGTCTGTGCAGACGAGTTTCTCGACGATGTTGCCGAAGAAGACGAAGAACAGCAGGAAGATTGAACCACGTTTGAGCAACCAATCTATAATATAAGGTGGCGAGCTCCAGTGAGGTAGGGGCTCGCTTTTTGCTATTGCCCGTTATAACATAGACGTGGTTTCAGACGTAGAAGACGTAACAAATGAAAGATGAGAGGGTGTCGGGGCATGGCCTTTCAGCTGGGGGAGTATGAGTTCAGCCTCAAGGAGCTATCCGGGGCCGTTGGCGATTTTGGAACCCTGCTGCCGTTGGCTATCGGTTTTATGGTAGTCAACGAAATGCACCCGGCACATTTCATGGTAGTCTTCGGGTTAACCAACGTCGCCACGGGGCTGATCTACAAGGCCCCCATGCCGCTGCAGCCTATGAAGGCGGTGGCAGCAGTGGCGATTTCGCAGCAGTGGACCAGCAGCCTGCTGTCAGCTACCGGTTTATCAATGGGAATCTTCTGGCTGCTGATGGGGACGTCAGGTGGAATCCAGGATATCATACGTAGGACTCCGGAGTCGGTCATCCGGGGGGTGCAGCTTTCTTTGGGCATCAGTCTGGGCTTTATGGGGATATCGATGATTCTGGAAGATATCTGGTGGCTCGGGCTGGCGACGATTGCCCTCATATGGCTGCTTGGACGGAACAACGGCAGAAACCCAAGCGCCCTTGTGATTGTGGTTATTGGTGTCATCATTGCCTTTGTACGGGGCGGAATTGAACCCGAATTCACCGAGCTTATGTTTCCCGCGCCGGCGTTTCCTCAGCTTCATCTGGCCTGGCAGGGATTTTTGCAGGCGGGTATAGGACAGATACCGCTCACACTCACCAATGCTGTTATAGCGTGCACAGCTTTGCTCAAAGAGTACTTTCCCGACAAGGATATCCCCGAAAGACGGCTGATGCTCAATATGGGGGTCATGAACGTGATTTCTTCAGTCATGGGCGGGTTCCCCATGTGCCACGGTGCTGGTGGATTGGCCAGCCAGTATTATTTTGGGGCGCGGACCGGAGGAGCCAACGTAATGGAAGGCACGCTGGAGGCGTTAATTGGGATCCTTTTCGGCAGTACTCTTCTGCACATATTTCGGTATTTCCCCATGGCTCTGGTGGGGGGCATGCTGGTCATAGTAGGAATAGAATTGGGTAAATTTTCCCGCGGCCTGCAGAAAAGAGACATTCCTGCGGCGGCGGCAACAGTACTCTTCGGAACAGTCTTCAATCTGGGGGCCGGGTTTGCCGCGGGATTACTTGCCGAGGTTGCTTATTCGGCGCTGCGCGATGGCGATGAAGAAGACGGCGAAAACGGTTGACGATACAGCGAACAGGTGAGTGAAGCGAGGAGCTGGAAGAGACCATGCGAGTTCTCTTCACTTTTGTGCCCCGTCCGGAGCTGCGCAGGTTGCTTGAAGACCAATTACCCGAAATATGCACGCTGGTGTTTCCTCCGGATTCCCGCCACGGCACGTTGAAGAAGTTGATAGGCGATGCCGACGTGGTGGTGGGTTGGAAGGTCACCGAAGATCTTGTGCAGGCCGCAGGTAATGTGGTGCTGTGGCAGAATCCAGGGGCAGGAGTCACCAGGATGCTCGAGATTTTCCGACAGCACAGACATATCACCCTGTGCAACAGTCACGGAAACAGCTATCTGACCGCCCAGCATGCGGTCGCTCTGATGCTGGCCTCAATGAATCAGATACATCTGCACCACATGTGGTTGAAAGGAGGGAAATGGCGGACGGGAGATGATGATGCAGAGTCTGTCCCCCTCAGGAGGCGTCATGTAGGCCTGGCGGGTTACGGCAGTATCGGGCGCAAGATCGCCCGTTTCATCTCGGGATTTGACGTGACTGTCTCCGCATACAAAAACCGCAAGCGGGCATCTGATGCAGAGGTCCCCGGCGTTCGATGCTGCTACGCAAGTGAAGGAGCCAGTCTGAGGGAGTTTTTCGCGCAGAGTGACGTGGTTATACTGACACTGCCGCTTACTGACAGCACCCGGGGCATTGTCTCCTCCGACGAACTGCAGGCTCTCGGTCCTGCTGGGCTGCTTGTCAATGTGGGGCGCGCAGGAGTAGTGGTGGAAAGGGATCTCTACCTCGCACTGAAGGAAGGGAAAGTGGGGGCGGCAGCACTGGATGTCTGGTGGAGAGAGAAAGAGCCTTCTGAATTCTCCGACGGCGGATTGAGGCCGTTTAACTATCCTTTTCATAAGCTGCCGAACGTACTTATGTCCCCTCACAGAGCTGCTTCGCCCAAGGATGACTTGACCCGCTGGAGCGACGTAATTGAGAACATCAGGAGAGCCGCTTCCGGTAGCAGGGATTTTTTGAACGTCGTCGACGTGGACAGGGGCTACTAGGCGTCCGGGGAGTCCCGTCTGGAGGCTAGGGAGGCCAGAGGCGAAGGATAGATAACTTTTGCCATTTGATGGTTGCTGCGCTGCTGTCCTGAAGTGAGATTTCCCCTGGCTTTGGTGGGTGTCCGAGCACCCTGCCGTACTAACTGCATTTCTGCAAGAGCCTCTTCACTGGCTCATCCCCGCATCACATTCAGTTCAGCTGTGTCGGCAGTATGTGCATACTGCCGCCGATATTGGTCACCATAGGCGGCAGGAGGCAGTACATAATGTTTGTCCCCAAAAGAGCGTTCATCGACGAGGAAGCGCTTGATTATCCTCACGGGCGCAAAATCCTGCGCCGGCTGAAGCAGCAGGGGGAAACCGATATCACAGTCATGCCGTCCGGAGGCAGGGTTACCAGCATACCGGGTTCAACCCCAGGTGACGCTTACCGGCAGGGCAAGATGAGTCTTGTAGTCAGGGTACTTGGTCGGATGGATTTTCCCACCTGCCGGCCATCTGCTGATTATGCTCTTCCCATTACCACCGGTTGTCCGGGGTCCTGCGAGTACTGTTATCTCATCACGCAATTTGGACGCAAGCCCTATCTCACTGTTTATGCCAATGTGGACGAGATCCTGGACCGCGCCGCACAGTACGCAGCGCAGAGCAGTCAGAATATCACCACGTTTGAAGGGGCTGCCTCCAGCGACCCGGTACCCACTGAGCGGTACAGCGGAGCGTTGGAGTCAGCTATTGAGCATTTCTCTGACCGGTCCGACAGCAGGTTTCGGTTTGTCACCAAATTTGATGACATCGAGCCTCTTTTGAGCCTGCAGCACAGCCGACATACACTGTTCCGATTCAGCATCAACACAGAAAAGGTGTGCAGAGACTTTGAGCGGGGTACTCCGGCCGTGAAACACCGCCTGAAGGCGGCAGCCCGGGTCTCGGATGCGGATTATCCTCTGGGTTTTGTCATAGCTCCCGTCCTGCTGACTTCGTCCTGGCGGAGAGATTACCGAGCCCTGCTGGAGTCGGTAGTGGAGACCGTAGGGGATACGCCTGTATCCTTCGAGATCATATCGCACAGATTCACAGACGCAGCCTTGAGAAAGATTCGCCAGATATTCCCTGACAGCGACCTGCCGTTGCAGAAAAGCAGGCGGATGCGCCGGACGGGGCGTTATGGGCACGGCAAATATGTGTATCCGCCCGAGAGGCTTGCGGATGTGCGCAGCTTCTTTGAACAGTCGGTCGGAGACCTTTTCTCAGGGGCATCGGTGGATTATGTGGTATGATAGTAACTGGCTGATATAACCTGATCGCTGTGATAAGTTTATTTACAGGGAGAGTGGTAAAGATGGTCAAGAAAACCGCACTGCTCCGGGAGCTGAAAGAGCTTTTTGAATGGGTCAGTTCACGGTATTCGGACGAAAACGACAACCTGACTCCCAAGGATGTTCAGGAATTGCGGCTGCGCGTCAAGAGCTTGCAGTCACATCTGGAATAATACCGTTTCTGCAGTAAGAACCCGGTGGTGCCCAAATCACAGCAGGTGAGGGCTTGCCGTCGGGTTCTTGCCCTTTGAAGCCTGGCGTCTCAGAAGGGAGCATGCAGTAAGTCAATGAAACAGGATATGAACTACGGCAGGAGAAAAGTCCGCGTACGTATACCCAATGACCTTGTCGAGGTGACCACAGTCAAACCCCGGGAGTCATCCCGCAGCACCGTTGACCAGCAGCGGGAGCTGGTGCTAAAAGCGCTGGAAGATCCGACCGGAAGCCCGCGGCTGGCTTCTATCATAAAACCAGGCGATAAGGTCTGCATAATCACCAGCGACATTACCCGTCTCATGCCCACTCGTTTGGTACTCCCACTGGTGCTGGACAGGCTGCACAAACTGGGATTGAGCAAGCGGGATATCAGCATCGTATTTGCACTGGGAATGCACCGACCCCATCGCCGAAGCGAGAAGATACAGCTGGTTGGCGAGGACATCTTCTCCCGTTATGACTGCGTGGACAGCGACCCTGATGACGTCGAATATGTTGGAGATACCGAGCCTGCAGGAACTCCGGTTCATGTGTTTCGCCCTGTACTGCAGGCAGATCGCATAATATGCCTGGGAAATGTGGAGTATCATTACTTTGCCGGGTATTCTGGCGGACTTAAAGCCGTGCTGCCGGGCGTCTGCGGCCGTGAGACCGTTCATAGAAATCATCGGATGATGTTCCGGGCCGGTTCGCAACGAGGCAGGCTGTCTGGCAATCCCGTCCGGGAAGATATTGATTCAGTGGCAGATTTGCTTGATGTAGATTTCATCGTCAATGTCATAGTCGATGAAATCAAGAACATAGAGGCGGCGGTGGCTGGCCATCCAGTGGAGGCTCACCGCCAGGCGGCGGATGTTCTGGACAGTACCCGACGTATCAACGTGTCAGCGCCGGGGGACCTCATCGTGGCTGATGCCGGAGGCTACCCCAAGGATCTCAATCTCTATCAGGCTCAGAAAGCGCTGGACAGTGCGTCGTCCTTTGCCGCCGACGGTGCTCCGATAGTATTCCTGGCCGAGTGCGCTGAAGGGTACGGCAATGAGATATTTGAAAAGTGGCTCAAAAGATCGACGGGGAGAGAAGTCAGAAGGAGGATTTCCCGCCATTTTGAGCTGGGAGGACACAAAGCTGCTGCGTTAATCGATCTGGCTGACAGATACCCTGTCTGGCTGGTATCAGAGCTTGCCCCCTCTGAGACCGGGTATTGCCACATGCGCAAGGTAAGCTTGCCGCCCGATGACCAGACGCTGCATCTGCCCGGTGAAGTGGTGAAACAGATGTACAGGTCGTCCGCCGAAGCGAATCAGAGGGGGAAGCCGAAAGCCATGGTGATACCTAACGCTGGCTCACTCTGTGCTGACGTTGGTTAGCTGCCCGGCGGAGGCTGCAATTGTTCGGCTAATGCCATAGGCAGAAGCCCGGAGCATAACAGCGGTCGATTTCGGGGAGCTTCCATAGCAGAAAACCCTTTCCTCGGGTAAAATCTGCGATTGGAGGTTTCCCGTTATGGAAATATCGAAGGGTAAGGCCGTATTTCTGCTTCTGTGTCTTATATTTGCAGTCAGCTCCTGTGGTGGATTGCTTGGTCCACTGGGTTTCGAGATCGGCCCTTCTGAATCTCCCGATGAGCCGGGTTCTGACAGGCTGTTGGTTGTCACCAGCATATATCCGTTGACCTGTCTTGTCGATGAGATAGGTACTTACCGGGTGGACACACAGACGCTGCTGCCGCCGGGCGAAAACGCCCATATGCATGAACTCACACCGGAGCAGATGACCCAAGTCACGGATGCGGATCTTTTGTTGAGAATAGGCGGTGGTCTGGATGATTGGGTGCTCCGTTCTTTTGCCATGGCCCGCGACAGGGCGAGAAGAATATCGGTGACAGACACTGCCCGCAGCCGAAAGCCAGCTGCTCGGCCCGGATCTCCCGACAGCATCGCTTTTGACAGCTCCACTATAGACTGGTCCAACCCGCACCTGTGGCTCGATCCCCTGATCGTCAGAGATGTGGTCGTGCCACTCATCACCGAGAACCTGATCGCTGCGGATCCTGAGGGAAAAGAGCACTACCAGGCGCATAGCGCCCGTTTCAGGTCTCAGCTTACCGGGCTGCATGAGGAACTCAAACGACTAATGTCTGGTCTTCCTTCAGAAAAATTTCTTTCCGATCATCCAGCCTGGACTCATTTTGCTCAACGATATGGGCTCACCCAGGTAGATGTGCTGCAGACTTGCACAGCATCCGAGCCTGACCCGGCCACCCTGTCACGTATTATTGATGACGCTTTGGAAAAAGATGTTTCTGTGGTGCTCACGACACGGGGGCACAGTGACCAGCTGGCCCGCAGGGTGGCCGAGAGCATCAACGCAGCACTTGTCGAGATGGACCCTATCGGCGATCCGGGTGAGCCTGACAGACGCGGGTACTTCGGGCTGCTCCGATACAACGCCACCAGACTGCGCAGGGCTCTCTCTGCTGAGCAGGACTGAAAGCCTTGACAGAAAAGGATAGGCGCTGGCCTGCAGAAGGTCAGCGAGCACTCGCAAAAGCAGAAGATGTTGCGGTCGCATTCAACGGGACGCCGGTGCTGGAGGGGATAAACCTGAGTTTACTGTCCGGTGAGCTGGTAGGCCTTGTTGGACCCAACGGAGCGGGTAAAACCACTTTGCTCCGGGTCCTGGCCGCCCTGATACAGCCGACAGAGGGGAGGGTCAGCTGGCAGGAAGCCGACCGGTCCCTCCGCCAGGACAGCGGGGGCATTGCTCCCCGCCGGACGGCACCCGCTGTCGGTTACCTGCCGCAGGACTGCACAAAATTTCAGTTTCCGGTTTCCGCCTGGGATCTCGTCATGATGGGAAGAACACGCCATATAGGAGCGGGAAGATGGCCAGCCAGCCACGACGCTGAGAAGGTACGGCAAGCACTGAAGTCAGTCGCGTTGCCTGAAGATACGTGGGGGCGCAACATAAATAAGCTATCGGGCGGACAGCGGCGCATGGCGATGCTCGCTATGCTTCTGGCTTCAGAAAGCCATCTTTTGCTTTTGGATGAGCCGGCTGCAGCCCTGGATCTGTCCGGCCATGATCGGCTCTACGGGGTCCTGAATGACCTCCGGGAAGATGGAATCGGTATTGTGGCAGTGTCGCACGATCTGGCGGCAATCGCCGCTTATGCGGACCGGCTGGTGGCACTCAATCGGAGAGTATGGGCGTCTGGGGAGCCTGAAGAGGTGCTGGCGAGCGAAAAGATACTGAAGTGCTACGGGGTTGAGGCCCATCACCAGGTTCCGGGGAGTCCTGGGGGGTGAATTTGTGATATGGCTGCTCATCTGATGCAAGCATGGAGATACGCTTTTTTCCGCAACGCCGTTTTCGCTGGAGTATTGACTGCACTGCTGTGCTCGTTGCTGTCAGTGTTTGTTGTGCAGCGAGATTTAGCTTTCGCAGGTGTGGGTATTGCACACTGTACCTTCGGTGGACTTGCCCTCGGGGTGGCACTGGGGTTGGATCCGATCATCACCGGCACAGTATTTGCTGTCGCTGTGGCTTTGGGTCTGGCGAGGGTGACGGTTGAGCGCTCCAGGTTGAAGGAAGATGCTGCTATCGGTATCGCCTTTGCAGCCTCGATGGCCTTTGGTGTCCTGGTGATAAGCATCTCGCCTGAGGTCTACTATGGAGAGCTGTTCGGCTATTTGTTTGGCAACATACTCACTGTGTCTTCACAGGATTTGGTAATGCTGGCGCTGCTGGGTGCGGGGGTCATCGGTTTCTTAGCCTATTACTTCAAGCACCTGATGCTCATGTGCGTCAACGAAGACGTCGCTTCTGTCCTGGGTGTGCCTACCCGGATGCTTCACCATCTGCTTCTTTGTGCGATTGCGCTTACTGTAGTGGTGACCATCCAGTTGATCGGCATTGTTCTGGCGTCAGGTCTGCTGGTGATACCGGCTGCAACCGGCAAACAGATCACAGACCATTACCGCGGTATCATCCTTGTTGCTGTGTTTTCTTCAGTGCTCGCAACCCTGGGTGGGCTGGGCCTTTCGTTTTTGTTCGGGTGGCCTTCGGGGGCGACTGTCGTACTTATTGCTTCTGTTTTATTCGCCGTTGTTTACCTCATAGACAGAATAAAAGGCCGAATAAGAGACCCTGGAGTTTCCTGGTTGGGATGATGAAGGGGAGAGGAGAGGGGGCAGAGTGATTGACTGCCCCTTCTGCTGCTGAGTTTTCAGATATTTGTCAAACTACGTCAACCGTTATATGATATTTCAAACTGGATCTGTACTCCTCGCTCTCGGATCTTTATTCAGGTGTCTCTGTTGATGAGTCCGAGGTACTCGTCCACTTCAGCCTCACGATGAGGATCTTGTGGGTGGGCATGTTGCCAATGTCTGAAAGGGTTCCGAGATTGAGGAGGAACTCGCCATCTGCGGAAAGTACTACGGGCCACATCGGCAGCCAGGTATAAGGTTCTTCGGAAGGCTGCCGCCGGAGGTGCCCTGCTCATTCTTGACCCCTTTTCTCCAGCCGTCCTGAGCCCACCGTCTTGATGACCCCCGCCCAGCTGTCCGCGTTGCTGTGGTTGGGGAAGCGGTACACCAAAGGCAAAGGGCGCAGCTGGACGGACTGCAGTTCCGCGACCTTTCCCGGGAGGAGAATTAGCCCATGCAGATATGCGAACACTTTGGCCTGCAGACCATGCCCTTTACCAGACACATATCACCCGATGATACCTTCCCTTCCGGGCAGTTTGAAGAATGCACAGCCCGGTTGGACTTCATAGTTGC
>PUMD01000023.1 GCA_003551215.1 Clostridia bacterium
CGCTGGGGGTCGAGGAGCTGGTGGGTCTGAATCTGAAAGCGGGCGAGGTGGCGGTAAGCACCATGGCCCTTTTGGATGAAGCCAACACCGGAGCCTACGGTCATCCGGAGCCGACCGAAGTCTCCTGCGAGGCCGGTGACCGTCCGGGAATCCTGGTCAGCGGACACGACCTCAAGGACCTCGAGCTGCTGCTGAAGCAGACGGAGGGCGCAGGCGTGGACGTCTACACGCACGGCGAGATGCTGCCCGCGCAGGCCTATCCCGCCTTCGCCGAATACGACCACTTCGCGGGCAACTACGGCGGCTCCTGGCCGGCGCAGACGACGGAATTCGAAACATTCAACGGCCCCATACTGATGACCACCAACTGCCTGGTGCCCCCAAAGGATTCTTACAGAGACCGGGTATACACCACCGGTCCGGTGCGCTTCCCCGGCCTGACCAATATACCCGCGCCCTGCTGCGATGAGAGCA
This sequence comes from Clostridia bacterium, assembly GCA_003551215.1. Classification (GTDB taxonomy): domain Bacteria; phylum Bacillota; class Sulfobacillia; order SLMV01; family SLMV01; genus PUMD01. The sequence goes on from PUMD01000023.1 coordinate 475, forward strand.
AGGACTTCTCCGAGATCATAGAACACGCCCGCGAATGCAGCCCGCCCGAACAGCTGCAGCAGGGCAGCGTGACCACCGGGTTCGGCCACAATGCCCTGCTGGCGGCAGCCGATGATGTGGTGCAGGCCATAAAGGACGGACACATCCGCCGGTTCATCGTCATGGCCGGCTGCGACGGACGCCACCGGAGCAGAGAATACTACACAGATGTGGCACAGAACCTGCCTGAGGATGCGGTCATACTGACCGCCGGGTGTGCAAAATACCGCTACAACAGACTGGACCTGGGCGACATAGGCGGCATTCCGCGAGTCCTGGATGCCGGGCAGTGCAACGACTCGTACTCGCTGGTGGTAATCGCACAGAAGCTGGCCGAAGCCTTCGAAATGGATGACATAAACCAGCTGCCGATATCCTTTGACATAGCCTGGTACGAGCAGAAAGCGGTGGCCGTGCTGCTGGCGCTTTTGCACCTGGGAGTACGCGGCATTCGCCTAGGTCCCACGCTTCCGGCCTTCATATCCGACGACGTGCTGCAGGTGCTGGTTGATGAGTTCGATGTAAAACCCACAGGCGACGTAGATGAAGACGTAGCAGCCATGATGGCCGGCCGGTAACACCCAGTAATAAAGGCATCCGGGCGTGCGGGGGCGGGGCGGTTTCATCTCCCGGTCCCGTAATGTATAGTCTGAAGGGGAGGGAATTCACATGCAGATCAGCAAAAAGGCCGAATACGCCATATTCATGCTGGCTCACCTGTCCGGGGCCGAGGAGGGTGGTCCCATAACTATCCGGGAGATAGCGCAGGCTCGCGGGCTGCCGGAAAACCTGATGGCACAGATATCCGGCATCCTGCGAAAGGAGGGGTGGCTGACGGGCAAACCCGGTCCGGGAGGGGGAATCACCCTGGTGGCCGATCCGGCCGAGATCACCGTCTGCCAGGTAATAGAAGCAGTTGATGGGCCCATCGCCATCAGCAGCTGCCTTCTGGGGGAAGATGAGTGCCCCAACAGCGACGACTGTCCGCTGCACCGGGTATGGCTGCGGGCACAGGGACAGCTTGTCGATGCCATGCAGCAGGTAACCGTCGAAGAGCTGGGGAGCCGGCTGGCACCATCTGCCTCTGACTGAGGGCTTGACCTGCCTTCACTGCTGCGCATCCAGCATATCACGCAGGGCAGAATCCGTCTGCTCGCAGGCGACCGTGCAGGCCGAAGCATCAGCTTCACCCCGCAGCATGGCGAAAGCGCACTCCTCACAGCCGGAATATCCGCATGCCCCGCAGTCGTAACCCGGCAGAACACCTGCAATCCGCTCCTCCTCTGACAGGTCCTCGCCGACCTTCACCGCAGCATCCCCCAGCACCTCATCCCTGGTGAGAAAGCCATGAGTCAGCGCACCGATGACCAGCAGGGCCGGTACGGTGAATGCGTAGCGCACGGCGGCGAACTGGATCCCCAAAAAGCGACTCTCGACTATGAGCATGGGCAGCTTGACCACCGCCCAGGCGCTTATGATTATCACCACGTTGCTGAGGCTGGCTCCCTTGTGCAAAAGGGACTGGGCGATGGGAAAGGCGGCGTATATGGGACCTGCCGAGATCGACCCCACCAGTATGGATGCCAGCTTCCCTTTCAGCCCGGACTGCCCGCCGAAGTTCCGCATGATCACCTCGCGGGGTACCCAGACGGTCACCAGAGATGCCACAACAAAGACGGCAGGCATAACCTGCAGCATCTCAATGATGTACCCCCAGGTGGTGTGGGCGGCCCGCCAGAACACCTCCCTGCTGTAGGCGAAGGTGACCAGGTAACAGGCGGCGGCCACCGCGATGAACCTGTTTTGCTTGAGCCATTTTTTCATCACAGAAACACCCCCAGTCCGAGGGCCACCAGCAGCGCGGCGGCAAAACTCAAAAGGTTCCGTACGGCGGCAAATTTCGCGCCGAAGTGTTCTATTTCTATCGGGAGAGTGGCGAAGCCCACCATGGTCAACGTGGTTATGAAGGCAGCCACTGCCGTCAGATGCGCTCCCCTCTCTACCAGCGAGCCGGCCAGGGGGAAGGCGACAAAGGCAGGCAGTATGGTGACAGTACCCACCGCGGCACCGTAAACGGTGCTCAGAAATAAGCTGCTTCCTCCCAGCAGGTTTCTGATGACCTCCTCGGGAACCAATGCCAAAAACAGTCCAATAAGCGCCAGTATTCCGGTAATCTCGCCGGCGATATTGAAAAACATCCCCCGGGCGGTACCTATGCTCTTTTTGGTCTTTTGCCGGTCGCGCACAAATGACCAGATCAGGGCAGCTGCCGCTCCTCCGATAAGCAACCATGTGCTCAGGTTCATTGAGATCAACCTCCCGGTGAGTGAGCAATCAGTCACTGCAAATCAAAAAATAGGGGCAAACCCTTCCTGAATGAGCAGTCATTCAGTAGTTTACTGTGCCAGATTCGCTGCTGTCAACCCTGCCACGAACTCTCACGCTGTGAAGAAAACGCAGACAAACCCCGGTGCGGGCATGTTTTACTGGAGGGGAGCTGAGCTGAAGTATCCCTGACGGAAGCATAATTTCTCCAACACCTGCAGACCCAGCTTCTCAGCCACCCTGACTGAGGCGCCATTTTCGATGGAACATTCCCAACGCGGTCTGCGGCCTAACCTCAGCGTCTGGGCCACAAACCGGGCTGCCGTCGCCGTTGCCAGGCCCCGGTTCTGCATGTGCGGTACCGTTTCAATGCCGATGCCCGAGTAGCAGGCGGAGACGTATTCCGCGGTGCACCAGCAGACCACCTCATCATCCACCAGAGCAGCTGAGCCCCAGCCCTCCTGCAGGTATCGGTTCAGGGAGGGCCACATCCACCTTATTTCGCGCAGGACGGGCTCTGTGCCGTCGGCTGCATTATCCACAAAAAACTCCCGGTCGATAGGGACAATGCGCGCCCCCTGCACCTCGCTGGCGGCGGGCGGTTTACTGCTGTCAACAGGGAGGCCGTACAGCAGACTGTCACTTCGTCTCCGCAGAAAGCCGGCAAAGGCCTGCTCAACCAGCCCTTCTGTCTCCGCAGTAACTGCCCTTACCCCGAAGTAGGGCGCTTTGCCTGCCAGGGCAGCCGGGCATATTTCCTCCTCTGCCAACCTCCGCAGGGTTCCACCGGCGTCGGCCGGTGGACTGTGCCCGGTCAAGTAGAACTTGTTGTTTCCCTGATCCCACAGCACAGACAGCGCCGCTGGGGCGGCGGGGTCGCAGGTCCAAAGCCGCCCGCGGGTATTTTCTGCGGTGATGGATTTGACCACCATGTCCAGTTGACTGCCGAAAAAAAGCTCTGTCATGCCACCAAGCACTTGAGTGGAAATTTCGTGCATTCTCAATGTACAATCTTCCTCTCTGAACCATAGGCTGCGCCAGACCGGGATGCTCACAGACCGCCGGCGATTACTTCAAGGCAGAAGGGAACCAGATGTCACCCCGGATGCTCAACGGAGGCCTGTCCTGCGTCAACTATTTCTTTTATCAGGGGGTGGGGCCTTTGCGATGGAGTCAATATCACCAGCGATACCCCCGCCCTGGTCATTGCGGTAAACAGAGCCTTTCTCTCGTGGGTTTCGTCCCACCGGTCATCATCGCCGGGGGGTTCGACGGGCATGAACACGTGCGGAAACCCCAGTCCCTTTGCGCTGTGTATCGTCACCAGCTTAACCGAAGGGTCGTCGAACCTTATTCGCGACTCGACGTTGTCGCGGAAATACTCACATGCTATTTCCATCCGCCCGAGCCTGTCGCGCATCCGCTGCAGGGCCTTGTTGGTGCGGGCTATGACCGCTATCGACTGCGGGGATGCCTCGCGGCCCTGCACAAGTGACTGGATCTCCTCGGTAAGCAAAAGAAGCTGGCTTTCCTCATCGGAGACGTACGCCACCCGCGGCTTCTCTCCGTCGTGGGTGAATACGTCGGGGTCGTCGTAATCAGCCGGCTGCTCGGTACTCAGCGGCTGGATGAGGACCCTGGCCGCCTGAAATATTCGCCGCGCGCAGCGGTGGGAGCTTTTCAGCGTACGCACCTGCCCTCCCCTGATGGTCAGCTTGGCGTCCTTCCACCGGAAAGACGGGTCATAAAGCGACTGGGCCACGTCGCCGAACAGAAACAGGTTCGATTCGTCTTCACCGGCCAGCTTGCGGGTCAGCTGCAGCATGGCCACAGAAAAATCCTGCGCCTCATCCACTATCACGTAGCGGTAAGGCTGAAAGTCATCGTCCGACTCCAGCTCGTCGAGGGTCATGTTGATCAGATCATCGTAACCCCAGGCCCGCATAATCTGCTGCTTTTTCTGCCTGATCTGATACACCTTCCATATTTTCTCGCGGGCCTCCGACCTCAGCGGAAAACCCCGCCCCGTGCGGTCCGCCTCAAGGTACTCCGAGAGGCAGCGGAAACGGCGGCGGATGATAAAGGAGGTTATCTCGTCGTAGACCTGCTGCTTTTGCAGGTTATCCAAAAGCCCCTCCTTTTGCCCGGTGCGTATGGCATTGAAGATACTCCCCCGGGAAGAGCGGCTGCGGCTGGCAGCAGAAATGCCGGTGGGCCACCGGTCGGTGCGGCCGGTTAGGTAGTTTTCGCACCAGCGGTGGATGTTTATCACCTCTATCTCCTCCGGCGGCTGCCCCTCGAACAGATACGCCAACATGCTGCGGAGGTTCTCACGCAGGGTGCGGCCGAAGTCCAAAAGCAGTATCCTTCCCCCATCGTCAAGGAGGTTTCGCTGCAGGCTCTCCTCATACAGCTTTTGGGTAAGGTGAAGAGCCATGATGGTCTTGCCCGAGCCGGCCGGTCCCCTGATCACCGCCGGCCCCTTGTCCAGGCGGTCAAGCATCTGCCGCTGCTCATCGGAAAGCACCGACAGGTATTTCTCCATGCCCTGACGGGCGATGGTCATCAGGTCCCCGGGGTCCGAAAGCCCCACCGGATCCTCCTTTTGTCGCCGGGGTACGGGATCTGCGGGGGGATGGTGCCCGTTGCCCTCGTCCTCCTGAACAACCCTGTGCATCTGCTTTTGCATCAGCGGGCTGGCCCGGACCGGAAGCAGCTCATCGGGCACCTCACCGGTGTACCTGTCCACCCACCGGTAGACCTCCTTGCGGTGCAGAACACGCAGCAGGGCGGTGGCACCATCACCCTGCGGCAAGTCCACAGAGCGGTAATCTCCCGGCGGCCTCACCCTGTAAAGCTTGAGTTTGGTGTTTTTGATCCGCTTTCTGTTGACCGCCCCAATATCCACCAAGAGGTTGCAGACGGTGCGCGCCACCTTGCTGGCCCCATCAGGATTGTCCCGCGAGAGAGAGTTCAGGTCATCGATAAACTGAGGGCTGACCAGCAAGCGGTCAAATGACGGAGTTTGGCTCCCTTTCATCCTGTAACCCCCCCGGGTGGCGTAAGTCCTGCAAATGCCCAGACGCCGCGTGCCATTGGTATCATTCTTCGACGTAATACCGGTATCTTCCTGTATTGGCTGCACATAAATGCGGCGTGCTGCAGTGTGATGCCTCATCCGGTGAGGGTCCGCGAAGCATCATCCCCCGGCGGTGGCGCCTGGATCATCTGAGCCACCGCATCCATGGTTTGGCAAGGACATCTGCCACCTCACCGGCACCAAGCGCATCATCCTGCCGCTTTGCAGCCAGCGCCAGTCTGCAGAAAACGGCCAGACCAAACCAGAACCAGCCCCCCTGCCCGAAGCGAAAAAGCCCGATGATCTCCGCGACCAGCTCTTCTGCCGCTGCAACCTCGGGCAGATCAACGGCCAAACCGAGATCCACCCCGGGGGTTGTCTCGGGATCAGGCTCCATTGTCCCCCCGTGAAACTCCCACTGAATCCGGTCAGAAGGCGAAGTGCTGTAGGGATCTCCCGAGACCACAGACACAGTGAGCCGCAGCTTCGGCAAAACGCCCGCCTCCTCAGCCAGGCGGGCGACCAGCTGAGATCCCCCCGGAGTCCTGCCAGCACCTCGTACCATGCCCATTGGGGAGTTGACCAGCCCGGGTGACTCAGCTGCCACCGGTGCAAGCCCCTTCTCCACGTTCAGACCGATGCAGGCAGTATGTCCTTCGGCAATGATGATCAGCCTGGCCCGCGAATAGGCCGGCCAGTCGCTGCCTGGCACCAGCCACCAGACGCAGTGCAAGGGCTGGCAGCGGTTGTGAGGGCGGGCAACCAGCTTCGCCCTGTGCTATGGCATCTTCTGCTGCAGCGCTACCGTCAGCGTCTGACGTTGGGAAACCCACCTACCGGCATGCTGTCCCGGGACGGCATACCCGGTATCCTCCTCTCTCGACTCTGGCATATCATAGGGGAGAGCCGGCAGCAGTTCAAAGCAGGTGCAGCATTCAGAGCCGCCGCATACCCCCCAGGCTCTCAGCAGCTGTGCCGCCGGTTGACCCCATCAACCGCCGCGCAAAGATCTATGTCTTCTCCGCGCAGCGTCTGCTGCGCCACAGATGCGATCAGGCAGGCCGCGGATTTTCCCATCCAGACGACTTCGCCGGCGGCCGCCTCCGGTTGCGAAAAATCCTCGCTGGCATTGTCTATTATCAAAAGCGGCGTCTCATCGGGGCCGATATCCTGCAGCCAGGCCGCCACCTCTTCATCTGGCCCGTCGCCGACCGGCTCGTTGCACTCCCGGAGGTAGGCACAGAAACTCTCCCATGCCTTACGGCCGAGAAACTCCCTGTCTATCACCTTCACGCAGCCACCATATACGATCACATCGGGCGTATCCGGTGAAGCAAGGAGAACATGGCCGTCCAGCTCATAGGCCGCCCCATACAGTTCATCCAGCAGGCGAAAGTCGTCTGAAGCGACCACAACGCACCGCTTGACATCGGCGGGCGGATTCTTCAGAGTCTGTATCCTTTCTGCAGCCATGACCGCTGCCCGTCTCACCAGCCGGGATTCAGCTTCCCGGTCCACAAGCGTTTGCAGCGTTTTTAAGGATGCAGGATCGCCGATGAAAAACAGTGCTTTCGCCAGCGACTCGCGGACTGCCGCACAGCAGTCAAAAACAGCCAGGTGCAGCTTGTTCATGACCGCAGGAGAGAAGGTTGACGGGTCGGATCTTGCCAGATCAAGCAGCTCACCGGCGGCGTCTATGCGGGCAAACCTGTTATCCCGGGCCAGGGGATGCTCCGGATGGTCCTGCTGAAACTGCGCATCATCGACCAGCAGGGGCTTTCTCACCACCCGACCGGCGGCTATCTGTCTTTCGTACTCCCACACTGTGGCAAAACCGTTGGATGTCAGCTCATCTGCAGCTTTTTTCAGGCGCTCTGTGGCCATATGTGCGCGATCACCCCTCGGAAAACTGTACGATCCATCGACCGAAGCCGGGTTTCTGATACGGTGAGCGGCGCATCAGGCGGGGTGGGCAAGACCCTATATGCCCATAATCCACCTCAGTCCGCCCATCTCCTCATCCATTTCCTCCTTCATGCACTGCCGGATGCCCCACTCTCCATCACCTGGACTGCAGACCCGTTGTTCTTGGCAAAAAGTTCATCGACCAGACCAGCCTCCCGCAGTTACTTCTCATCTATCTTCTTTGAGCCGTCGGCCAGCTTCCTGTCGCTTGTGAGCCAGCCGATGAGGTCCCTTAGGTTAGCGATGCGGTCGGCCAACTTCACCCGCAGCGCATCCCGGGTTTCGAAAATGCGCCGCCAGTAACATTTCGCGTCCAGCTCCCCCGGTCGAGCAAGCCGAGCAGGTGCATCTGCCCCTCGCCGAATCCCAGTTCATCACCCAGCCGACTGTGTAATCGTGATCCTGCACGATATCAACAGCAGGGCACACCTTTCGCAGCGTGCAGCTTCCCGAGATGCTGTCCGCCTCGTCTATCCGGGCCAGTCTTGCCATATCAACCGGCTGGCTGCAGGCCAGCCTGGCTGGGCCCCTGCGGCGCTCTTGTCCGTAAACCTGATTGAGGAAAGTAAAAATATCGCTCATTGCCTCCCTCCTCCTGGCCGAGACTGGACAACCTGTCCACACTGGCGTCTGGACGAAAAAGGCAAGCTGAGCCTCCAGTTTATCCTATGCGTTTATCCAGCAGGCGTGATAGACACCCTGCCGCCGATCTAAAGCCGCCGGTCGTATTCGATGACATTTGCATCTTCGCCGAGCAGTTCGGCAGTCTCCGCATCGCAGCTGAAAAGCAGAACCTGAAAGTCCCCGGCGAAGTCCTGTATCAACCCAGCTGCTTTCCTTTTGCGCTCGGTATCGAAATTGACTACCGGTTCATCCATCAGGATAAAACTCTCCCCGTCGGAGAATATCTCCGCGGCGATGGCCAGCCGCAGCGACAGGGCGGCGCAATCCCGCGTACCTGCCGAAAGCAGATGCAGCGGAAACTGCACTCCCTCGTCGGAACGCCTGAGTCCCGATGGTTGAAGTCCACGCATTTCGCCTATCTCGTACCGCCCGTCGGTGACCAGCTCGAGGTGCTCGGCGAACCCCCTCTTCAGTCCGGTGAACGTCTGCGCGTCCAGTTTTTTTCGTACCCGCTCGAAGCATCCTTTGACCTGCAGGAGGGCGCGGGCGGCTCGTTTTTCCCGCTCCGTTCTCTGATACATCCGCTGCCTTTCCCTCTCAATCTGTTCGGGGGGATTCTCCTGCAGGTACTCCTCGATTCTCTGCAGACGCCCGTACAGCTGCTGCACTTCCCTGGTGAGCTTCTGCGCCTCGGTAAACAGCCTGCGTGACTCCTCCCTCATCTTCTGAGGTGATTCCCAGTCCAGCACTTCAGGGTCAAACCCCTCGGACAGCTCATCTTCCAGCTGAGACAGTCGTTGTTTCAGCTGGGCCTGTCGGGCAGCTGCCTCATCAAAGGTGCCGAAATCCTCCTGCCATTTTTCAAATTCACTCTTGATCGGCTCCGTCTCGCGGATGAACTCCTCCCGCTCGGTGCGCAGATCCTCGGCCTGCTGCTGCAGCTCATCGTCGGTGGGCAGCTCTGAGCACTGCAGGTAGGGGTTTTCTTCCTCGGACAGCCGGTCTATCTCGCCCGCCAGCTCGCAAAAATCATCCAGATCCCTCGCCTGCAGGCGCGACTCCAGATTGTTGGTCAGCTGGGTCTTTTTTTCCTCGCAGCTCTTTCTGACCCGGAGCACTTCACGGGCGTCTTCTATGCTATCGCATTCGAATGAATCCAGCCGCTCGGAAAGCTGCTCGCGGCAGTCGCGCAGCTGCTTTTGCAGCTTGGGCAGCTCCTCGTCGGCCGACCGCACATGCAGCCTGAGTACGTCGGGCACCTCAAGGGTAAACTGGCCGACGGCGGTGAAATCTGCAGAAGAAGTAAACGTCTCTGTCTCCTCTTTCAGGCCCCTGATAACCTGGCATTCCACGTCGTCGTGCAGCTTGAGATTACCCACCAGCTGCAGGGCATCCAGCTTTCCGCAAGTCCGTTGGATTTTCAGGTCCAGTTCCTGCAGCCTCTGCAGCTCAGATTCGGTAACCTGCGGAAGCTCCTGCAGCCTGGCATCACACTCGTTTATCTCATCTTTGAGCCCATTCAGTTCGTCGCGCAGCTGGCAAAGCTGTTGGTACTTCCTCGCCTTCTGCACCTGCTTTTGCGCAGTCTGCCGCCTGCGCAGCTTCTCGGCGTACTCGCTCAATTTGTCCTCGTAATGCTGCACTCGGTCGCTGTGCGATTTCCAGTTGTATACCGCCTTTTTTGCTTCAGCGTAGCTGGTGTGCACCCGCTGATATTCCTCGTGCTGCTGCCACTTTTCGGCCAGCTCTATGAGGCGGTCGGCCTCCTTTTCATTTTCGGTCCGCAGAGCCTCCTTGCGCTCTATCTCCCCTCGCAAATCCCCTGCTTTTTGCTCCCTGTCCCGGATCTCCCCAAGTTTCTCGCCCAGGTCCTGCCACTTGTAGTGAGCATCAATGATGGTCCCGAGGTTCCTTTTGTACCGCGTGGGCCGCTGCGGCTGATTGCTGTCGAGGTCCCACCTGTTGACCTTCGCCTGCAGCCTCTCTGTCAGAACCTCCTCGAACTGCTGTACTGACACCCCTTCGCTTTCAAAAACGGCACTGCGCAGAGTTCGCTCGATGCTGTCGTCCTCCCGGTTCTGCAGCTGCTGCACTGTGCTGTCCAGTGACCCCTGATTTATCAGCACCGTCGAGTTGTATGTGCCTCGACCGAACCCCAGAATCTCCCGCAGCTTGCTCTGCATCTGCTTCTGACCTGCGATGTGCTGACCGCCGTACTGTATCTCGCCGCTGTTGCGTTCCTTTTGACGGAAGAAATGTTTGGTAATGCATATGCGATTTTTCGAATCCCGCCCCACCAGCTGCAGGCGAAAATTGTCTCCCCCATCGCGCGGGAAGAATCGCGAGAGCCAATCATCATGCTCTTTGGACCCCCTGCGGTAACTCAGTGGAGCAAACAGGCACACCTCCAGCGCCGACATCAGCGTCGATTTCCCTGCCTCATTGGGACCGCAGATAAGGTTGAGTCCCGGGCTGAAACACACCCTCTCCTCATCGAAACCGGCAAAGTTGCGTAAAGATATCTCATCGACTCTCATCCGCCTGCACCTCCTTCACCATCTCGTAGGCCAGCTGCAGGGCCTCATCGCTTCCCTCGCTGGCCACCTCGTGCAGCAGCCGATGAGGGAAGCTGCCTTCAGTAAACTCATCATCGATGAGATGCCGGTCGATCTCCGGGTACAGCTCGTCAAGATCAAGCCCGGCCAGATAGGCAACTGAATCAGAAAGAGCCTGATGCAGGCGGTTTTCCCCCGCCCGGATGTAGTGCTGGTAATCGTCGCGCGGAATCCACCCGCGCACCGCCAGACGCAGCACCGTGCTGTCTGCATCGCTGTAGTGGTCGATCAGCTCCTGCAGATCTGCCCCGCTGCCCACCTCCACCTGGCGGTCCTCGAAACTGAACTGTCCCGGACAGACAAACTCTGCTGACACATTAGCCTGGTCGTCAAGCTGCAAAAGCCAGGCCCCGCCGGCGTGCTGGCAGTCCATTCCGTCAGGCTCAGGAGTACCGGGATAAAAGACCCTGCTGCCAGGCGCCTCCTGCGGGTCCGGATAAGGAACGTGCGTATGTCCCAACAGCCACAAATCTACCCCGGCCTCCTGCAGCTGCCTGCGGGCCATCGGATAGTATTTGCGGTCGAAATCGGGGGACACCCCCTCAAGCGAGCCGTGAGCGAGACCTATTGCTATCTGATCGGATGGCACCTCTTCATCCTCTATCCAGCTGATGGAGTTGTCCGAACTGTGCCTGCTGCTGCAGGGGCCCGGATAAACGATGACCCCACTCAGACCAAACTGCTCGAGGGGATAGGGACGCGTCTCATCCAGGATCACGCCATGTCCCGGCAGATTCGCCTCTATCCGTTCCCAAAGACCCGTCTGTTCCTCGGTGTAATCGTGGTTCCCCGGCAAAATCAATACCGCACTTCCCTCAAACAGGCTGAGGGCATCCATGACCTCAGACACCTGCTGCGCCCGCACTGATACCCGGTCAAAAAGATCGCCTCCCACGACAAAGAGGTCGCATCTTTCTCGATTGGCCTTCTGCACCAGCCGCTCGACTGCCTGCAGCCTGGCCTCCATAAGCTGCTGGGCAAACTGGCCGTAGATGGAAAACTGCATCCCGATGTGGTAGTCCGCCGTGTGCATTATCCTCAGGCTCACCGGTCGGCTCCCTCCCTCTGTGCTGGTGTCAACCGCCCGCATTTGATCCGGCAGTGAATGCGGAGTACTTTCTCGCGGCAGCTCATTGTCCAAACCAGCCTATTTCGTATTCCCACGGACCGAACATCAGAATCTGCAGCAGAGTCCGCCGGGCCACCCAGTAGTCGTCGTCGCTGAGATATATGTCCCATTCATCGTCGCTCAGGTGGTCGGGATAGCTGCGCCAGAAATCCAGGCAGGTCAACGCACCAAAAACCGGCCTGTCTGCGTTGGTGTGAATGTGCTCGGCCAGAAGGTACATAACGTACTCTGCATCAGCTCGGGCCTGCTGCTTTTGCCACTGCTGCAGCAGAAGCCCGTAATCTTCAAAATCGACGGCCAGATAGAAGTACACGGTTTCGCCCTCGTCGTCAATCCACACGTCTGAGGCGTAAAAGATGGTATCTTCTGTGAGCTGCTCCAGCCAGGTTTTCAGCTCACCGACCGATAATGACCGGCCGAACAGCTCCGACAGGCAGACAGATTCTTCCTGCTCGGCTGCCTCCTGCACAAGGGCCTGCAGCTGGGCGGCGGGCACGGCGAAATTGAGAGATTCCCCGGTGGTCATCTGAAGAGTATTGATCCCGACCACTTCCGCAGACATATTCAGAAGCGGGCCGCCGCTGCTGCCCTGACTCACAGCTGCTGTCGTCTGAAGAAGCGGGGAGACAAACAGCTCCGGGTCATCGCGCCGCGCGCTGATGATGCCTTCTGAGACCGTGCCCTCCAGACCCCACGGGCTGCCCACGGCAACCACTTTCTCTCCCACCGCCACTTTCTCCTCGGAGAAGGAAAGTGAAGGCGCATCGAGGTCAGGCACGTGCAAAATGGCGGCATCGCTTTCCATGTCGCCGGCGAGGACCCCCTCTGCGGAATACTCATCACCGTCGTGCGTGGTGACCGTCACGCCCGTCTGTCCGTCTATTACGTGGTAGTTGGTAATAACCATGCCGTCTCCAAGGTGAAAACCGCTGCCCAAGGCATCTGTTGAGTATATGGTGACTGTTGCCGGAAGCGCCCGCCGGGCAACCTCCTCTACGGTGAGGGGGTCGCCGTTTTCCGGCTGCCTGGTGAGCTTGAGGTTCACAGAAGCATCCGGGGCATCATCGGTGATAACGACCTCCGATAAATCGGGCAAAAATCCGTCTGCCTCAGCAGCCACCCGGTACCGACCCCCCTTTACTTGATCAAAGGTATGGACGGCCGCTCCTTGCGAATCGGTGACCACGGTGTGCTCTGTGTGCCCCAGCTGCAGCCTAACCTTCACATCGGATGCGGGTTTTACCGTCTTCACCTCAACACTTACCGTGCCCTGCACCCCGTCAGCTGCGAGATGTTCTTCGTAAGTGCGGGCCGTTGGTCCGTGATGCAGCACAAGCAGGCTCTCCCCCTCATCCTCTTTACCCGATCTTGTCGGATGACGCATAGCTTCCCATACCGCGGAGGTCATCTGCCCGCGCAGGATGGGTAGGTCTGCCCGGGGGCTGTGCGGAATTCC
>PUMD01000039.1 GCA_003551215.1 Clostridia bacterium
ACAGGCGGCTGCATCTGCGGATGTACTTATCCGGCCTCACCTGCAGGATGTGAGTCCCGCTGACCTGGATGCCGGTGAAGTTCTGATCGAACGGGGCAGACTCGCTGCCAGCGCCCACCTTGAGGAGATCAGGGGTGTATCTGTTGGCCGTTGATATTCAATTCATCCCACTGCCTCTCATTGCCACTGAAGAAGTGATCTGGGCGAACCGAGCTGCTGCGGACAGCCTTTTCGCCCCTTTGTAAGTTAACCATCTGCTGCCTGCATACCGGGAAAGCCACTGTCATCCATCTGGCTTGATATCAGCAAAAAGGGTGGATACTTTCATGCTGACCCGTTGGTTGACTTCGGACGTAAACTATCACAGAATGCGAAGATGCTGCAGGGCTATCTGTCCGCAGCGGACATAATTGCTGCCCTGCAGATTATGTGTTGGCCCGACGCGGACAGGGAGATGAAGCAGCATTTCTGTGCCGCGGCAATCCCGGAGGGGAGAGGACAAAGTCTTATGAAGATGACCTTCCCGCATATGGGGACGGCTCATGTTGGAGTGAAGACAATTTTGGAGCAGCTTGGTCACGAGGTGGTGATGCCTCCGCGGGTGTCGTCCGAGACGGTGAACCTGGGAGCGAAATACTCCCCGGAGACAGCCTGTTTTCCTCTGAAGATCACCCTGGGCAACTTCCTTCAGGTTCTGCAGGAGCATCCCGACACAGAGGCCGTTTTGATGGTCGGCGGTGCGGGACCCTGCCGTCTTGGATACTACTTCCGGACGCAGCAGGATATCTTGGCTGATCTGGGTTACGACGACCTCGAATGGGTGGTTATTGAACCTCCGCAGGGCAATTTCAGGGAGATGCTGGAGAGACTCAAAGGGCTGGCGAAAGGCTGCAGCTTACTTGATATCATCTCCGCCTTGCGCCTGGGCTGGCGGAAGATGGTGGCGATGGATGAGCTCATCAGGGCCGCCCACCGCGTGCGTCCGCGGGAAGTCAGGCGCGGATCCACCAGCCACCTGCTGCGAACCGCCGCATCCGAGATAGAGGCCGCCTCGGAGCTTGGTGCGGTGGAAGAAGTCCACCAGAGCATGCATAAACGGATGCAAGGGCTGATCGGGAAAGGCGAAAGTCGAGACGTTGTCAGAATCGCCATGGTGGGTGAGATATACCTGACGCTGGAGCCGGGGGCCAACCTGCATGTTGAGGAGGCTCTTGGCCACATGGGGGCAGAGATTCAACGCACCATAATGATAACCGATTGGGTCCGAGACAACGTACTTTTGGATTTTCTACCGTGGAACAACCGGGGTGAAGACAAAAAGGAGGCGGCCAAACCGTATCTGAATCACTTCGTCGGCGGGGAGGGACAGGACAGTGTTGGTTCCACTGCCCTGCTGGCGGATGAAGTTGATGGCGTCGTTCACCTTATGCCATTTACCTGTATGCCTGAAATAGTGGCTCAGTCAGTAATGCCGGAGGTTATCCATGATTTCGACATACCCGTGTTGACTTTGGTTTTTGATGAACATACGGCGCGGGCCGGAATGCTGACCAGACTGGAAGCTTTTGTGGACCTGCTGCGCAGAAGAAGGGTTCGAGATAGACACTCGCCAGCCAGCTGACCTGACTTTTGGAAACTGCGACCGCCGGTGAGTTCTTTTTCATCTTCTTTGCAAAAGGGTTGGACTGGGATCCGAGGTATATATGCATGCGGTGAGGTATGGGCTGCTACTGATGGACCTTCTGCGGTCAACACGTTTCACTGCGGTGCTGGCGACAAATGCGGAGACCGGTTTATCCTGCCGAAGCAGCAAGAGGGGACGTCCGGTTGAATCCTGGTGAACGATCTATTGATAAACTTAATAAAATTAGAGCCCGACCTTGACAATTATCCGATAGACCTTTATAAAATTGTCAAGGGGGAGGTAAAATCATGAAGAAGCCAGCTGCTGCCTCTTTGTTTGTGTTGACCGCTGTAGGTGGTGCTCTGCTCGGACTCGCAGTTGCCCTGGCGGTCACGGTGGGCCTTTTCGTCCTTGCCATGGCCGCTGTGGTCCTGATTGGAGCGACGGTTCTGGCAGCGGTACCCGCTGCGGTTGCGCATAAGGCGCTGAGAAGCAATGACACCCCGCAGTTGCGTAGCGGAGATGAAGATGAAAGGACAATAGACATAGATGCCACAGTTGAGTGAGCACAAAGTTCGATCGCGGTGTTGCGAACCGGCCTTTTGGTGTACCCGTCGGAAAGCCAGATTCGGGGGGGGCACGGCGGAGAGATATCTCCGGCGATTGGGTTACAGATTGCTATGGGGACAACGCTCAACTGGAAGAAAATGTTCTGGAGTTCAGCTGGCTGCACAGAGAGGGCGCAGGGGTTGGCTGAAAGGCACAGAGTGTCCGAAATTACCACTTCGGAGACGACCGCGAACTGCACCGGACCATTGAGGGCCGGAGATTCTATGCGGTCATTGTCATGTTCAATTCCCGGGTGTAGTGTGATGAAGATGCCGAACGACAGATCCTGACAGCCTGCCGTCAGCCGGCCGTAGACGGGGCGGTGCTGATTCTGGAGGTGGAAGCTTTGAGTTTGTGGCCGCCAATTCTGCCCCTCCGGAGCCACCGAGTACGCGGGAATGCTGATAGTATAAAGAAGCGAGCTGGTGCTTGAGGAGTCCAGGCTGAAAATTCGGTGGATTTTTTTGAGGAACGGGGAGAAGGCTACCGGCTGCTCATCTTCGTCTTCATGGTCTCAGGGAACTAATAAAACGGGACTCAGGCTGGCATCACCATCGCGCCGCCACCGCCTCAGAACAGTCGGAGGTAACGGCGAGAGCGACCGGTCACTGCTGCTAGCGGCAGAACAGAACTGATTCCGCTTGCATCTCATTTTCCGCGTCACCTGCAGGATGCGATGCTGAATCGAAGCTTCCGTCAGGTGACAAGGGCTTGCCTGCGAATCCACATGCGGTACTCCTTCAATCGCAAATCCTGAGAATCACGTCCCTTCGAGCTTGTGTTGTGAAACGGGTTGCCAGAGTGCCCTCCATCGATTGATATTGGGCTCTTTGAAACTCAGTCTGTCTTGTTGCTCTAAAACTGCTGAGGATGTCGCTTTGTGGATTATTTTTTCTACCTGGTGTCCCGTGCCTGTCCTGCAAGCCCTTACACCCAAAGTAGGGGCAATTTATCCCAAATGACTGGATTTCACCCCTAGGGGTGATCGAAACTTGGCCTTTTGATGTCACAATTAAGCTGGTCCATTGGGACGCTCAACTGGCTGCTGGAGATATGGGGCATATGGCTCCAATAAAGGATCTGTCGCGTCGACTCTACTTTAGGGATATCAAGGGATCTTTGAAATCATCTTTCTTCATCAGGCAATACAGCACACACACGCCCGGTTTTTCTGTGCGGTAACTGCCGACTCACAGAAGTCATGTCCGGGGAAAGCGGTGAGGTGGCCCTGCAGGAGATGTCCGCCAAAGGGGTGCCGATGTCAGACAACGCTGCCCCACTTGGGTACCTGCTGTCCGCAGTCAAAGGCCTTGTCCCCAGTGCACAGAACCTGTTGAAGAAACCCAAACGCATTATTCCGGCTGCGGTGCTGGCCACCATCTGGATGGATTCTTTTGTTTTTTACTGCAGTGGGCGTTGATTCCTCTGCTCTCAGATTCATCAGTTTCCTAACCTTTGCCCTCGGAGGGGCTACCGGCGGAGCATCAGTACTCATCGGTGGCCTGGTGGGCAAGGGGGTTTTCGCTTACCTGATTTACGCGTTAATCGATGAGTGTTCATGCGGCGGCAGATCAGCTCCGACAGTAGACGGCATCAAGCACCTTCTGCGGCGTTTTCGTACCAGGGCTTTGGCCCCTTTCCCATCTTATTATGGGAGCGGGAGCTGCCCTGATAATTCACATTCTTTCAGGGGATGCCTCGCTGCAAAACATTATGGCAGGCATGACCGGACTCGTTCTGTCGGTGCAGGCCTTCTGCCGCAGTGGGGGGTTCATACGCGGATTTGTCAGTTCCCTTTTGCGGCGGTTCGGTGGTAGCAATGAGCAGTACGCTGCAGTCAACAGGCTGATTGCTGGGTTAGGGGCGGGTTTTGCGCTTTCGCTGCCCCTTTCGGTCGTCCCGCTTTCCGGCGTTGCTTATCTTATGGGGGCGCTGCTTGCGGCTGCTGCAGCTGCAGTGAGAGTTTTGTCAGGACGAACGGATGAGGAGTTGATTGAGGCTTGAAAAATTTACATCTAAAATACGCGCGCTGCGCGATATCAGTCTGCACAGCCCTGGTGGTGGTTCTGTGCATTGGTGGTGCAGCGGTAGCATCAGCGTCAGCCGATGATGATCTTGAATACTATGTCAAATGGAGGCCGGGGCTGGGTGAAGCACGCCCGGAACCAGATTCCACCGAGATGTGCATCGCCGATCTGGACCCGGCAGACGGTTTCTTGGTTTTAAGGATCCACCAGCAGGTCAGCGCCAGCATTACCTATCGGGGGTGGACTCCGGAAGGTGAGGCCCGAGAGGGAGGGCAGCAGTATTATCAAAAAGCAATGTCAGCAGGTGACAACCTGATAGAGGAAATCAGCTTCTCCATCAACGAGGAATTAACCACAGATGACCGCGCTGAGCCGGCTGGTGAGACCCATATCGATACCGTTGCCGCAGAGGATCGCGGCGAGACGCCGGTTTCGGTTCCCGCCGCTTTCGTCATCGGGCTTGCCGGGGCAGCTGCTGCCGCGGGAGGTGCCGCAGGAGGAACAGGTGACCACAACAGGGGAGATTCTTCCGCAATCTACAGGATGGTCTTGTGCAAGGAGTTCGGCAACTCCATCAGGCTCGACGGCGAGCAGGTTTTCGTGTATGCCCGCATGGTGCAGATAACCGAAGAAGGTGAGGAAATCCCACGTCCAGACCTCACCCGGCACATCGAAATATTCTCCGACGACAGCTGCCTTGAAGTGGGACCAGCAACCATATACGGACAGTACATGGGGGCATCAGTCAGGGGGGTAATGCCTGAGCCGTCAGATCGTGCGACAAAGATGCATCTGAGCGAAAGCAGGGTTCAGCTGCTCGCAGGTTCAGGCGACACTCAGGCAGTGAGAGTCTTTGTGGATGACGAGCCGGGCAAAGCAGCGGTCAGCTTCCGTTTTGCAGGGCACGGCGGCGTTTTTCGGAACAACGTGACCTTCGACATCGTCAGCGACGGCTGGGAATATGATGCTGACCTCCGTTTTGACAGCGATGAGACAAAGGTGGACCTCGATGTGGAAGTCGATGAGTCCTCCCGCGGAAGTGGAGCGGTCGTCAACATCACCGAAACCCTGAACGCCTCACTGCTGGATGAGCTGAAGGATTCGTCCCTATCTGTCGATGTGGTTGTTTCTGCCCGATCATCCTCGCAGGAGATATCAAGCACCGTCACCGTCCTGATCTGGCAGGAGGGGCTGTTTTTGACCCGGGCAACGAAGAGGGCGATGATGGATGGACGGGTTCCGGTCAGGTCTCATCTCGAACCGGCAGAGCATGACCGGGGCACTGAGATAAACCTGGTAGCTGTTAAGTGGGATGAAGAAAAGAAGGAAGCCATTTTCGATGACGAGCTAATTGGGGAGCTGGAGGCCGACGATCTGCAGACCGGCAGCAGGCTGCTGCAGAATGCCTATGATACCATCGGCATGGAATTTGAGTTCGTCGGAGTATGGAGCCAGAACATGCCCACCGCCACCTACCGGATTTCCTTCAACGATGTCATTCCGGCCGAGGAAGAAAGGGTGCTGGAGGCCTCGCTGAAGATACACCAGCCTGCCGCAGGGGACGAGTATTCTCTACGATTGCCTCTGTCTTTCAGGACGAAGAGCTTTATGGGCGGCGGAGAGGATTGGGAAAGAGAGTACGAAAACTGCCTGCACATCATCGAAAAATACCTCCCGGAGGAGCTCAGGGACGCCAAACTCCGTCAGCTCGAACACTGCAGGGATCGAATGGGTGTCAATGAACTGACCGCCTTCCGCCAGGAAGTGTGGAAGGTTGTCACTGAACAGCTCGAGATGCAGCGCCGCTACTGGATGGAAGTTTCCGCCTGGTATGATTCGGTGCTCTACCGTCTGCAGTGGGCCGAATGGGCCGGGCAGCGGGCGTCCAATGCACTGGCCAGCACCTTTCTGACTCCCTATGGAGCGACCGTGGCCGGACTGGGCCAGGAAGCGTTCACCTCGTTTTTGGCAGAGATGCTCGCCAACTGGGACAGACCCGCAGGAGATACGTTCCGCATCTGGGCTGATCAGTACGTCAAGACCATCACTGACACTTCGGTAAAGAAGCTCATCGGCCCGGAGGGCGAAGATATCAAGTACACCAACCCGAGGTGGCTGGCGCTCTTTGTGGTGTATCGATTCACAGTTCACCTCGCCTCCGGTGATGACAGCGGCCGGAGTGTCGGATTCTATGAGGCCGCAAGGCGGGCCGCGACCGACCTGGGCAGCTCGGCAAGGGATGATGCGGTGGAGGCAATGCTCGAAAGTGCAATCGCCTGAGAGGCATCACGGAGTGTTTTTATCCTGCGGATTCCGCAGTCTGGCCGACACCTGTGGATTGGGCGACAAAGGAGTCCGTATTTTTGACCCATTCGCCTATTACCGTAATTAGCTCAGAGTTGACTGTCATGATATATTGTGACCCTACCATAGGCGTCGACCCTGTCATAACGCCAGGGTGGGCGCCTCAAATGCTTTCACTGATTTGGTGCTTGAAGTTCCTTAATCTCAAAAACAGAGACAAATCACTCTGACTGCTCATGGAAAGGTGTCCCTAAAAGCCCGCGCTGGCGAGGGTCGGAAGCATCACTGTCACAATGGCCAAAAAAGCCATTATGAATAAGTTGAGTATGACAGCCAGCTCATTTTCGTCCTCCCCGTCTTCCAAAACACCGCGGTAGTTCTGCCAGCCGCCTATCCCGATCACAAACATTGCTACAATAAATGCGGGTCCATACAGATCAAGCTGGTCGGCCAGAAGCAGACCTACTCCGGTGAGGAAGCCGAGGAGTATATTGGTTTTAGGTACTCGCAGGATATCTTTCACGCTTATCCTCCCCTTTACCTGCCCACGGGGTTGCAATGGTGTATGGAGAGTAGTTAGCGACTGCGCTGAGTAGTTTGGCAAAACAGCAGGAACAGGCTGTTTGCTGATAATTGTAGGAAAGATGCCTCGCTTCTGCAATAGAAAGATTCTTTTTCTGCAAGGGCATTAAAGTTGAGACCTTGGGTCCTTATAGCGTCGGTGTGTTGCCTCCAGCAGTGGTAGTAATCTCTACGGGCGCATTGCCCTGCGCAGCCGTGATGATCCGTGCCCGTTCTCGTGAGTATTGGCCCTGTGGACCATATCAGAAAATCAACACGTTTGCAGAATATGCGAATGCCGCCGAGTATACGCACATAATCAACACGGGTCATACCTCACGGTCTCTTACCTGATTAAGTGCACGGGAAAATGATGATTGCTGCTGAGGAGAGACCACCACTTCCTCATCATTTCTGTCGGTTCGCCAGCATCACAGGCTAGCAGTTTGATCCGGCCACCATCTGCATTCGCAGACCCAGAGCATCGAACTGTGGATTTTTCGGCAGGAACACTGCTTCGCCTTTTGAGGCGCTCCTGGCGTGGATTGCCAGGATGAAAGCATCGAGCATATCGTCAGCAGTCACCTGATTGAACCTGTGTAGAGACCGTGCGAGAATCTTTTCAGCTTCAGGGATATATTCTGCTGCAATCTGCAGTCGTTCCCTGACGCCGAGGTATTTATGTTTCGACCAGCGCATCGGCTCATCATCATTCAAACGGGCAAAACAGAGCTCGGGATGACTTTCCCTGAACACCTTCTGGATTTCCGGCTCCTCGCGAAGAAGCCTGTCCACTTCTATCATCCGAGGGACTATGGCCCAAGCCTGTCTGCTTATTCCCTTTCCGGTTTTTCTTTTTTGTACCTCGTTTGCGTGCTTCCAGCTGTCCTGATATACCGCGGCGCGAATGGGGACCCCAAACACAGTACAGCTTCGGTACTTGAGTATTCGACGGGCAAGCCGGTCACACTCTCTGGTGATAATATCCTCTCCGTCGGGAAGCCCCATTGGTATATCGCACAGCGCAAGCTCGGATTGATTGACCACATCCAACAGATCGTGTTCGCTGCTTAGCAGCTCAATACTGGGCTCCGAAGATGAGTTTAGGTCTACCGCAACCCATCCATCCCTTGTCGCATCAATTCCCCAGAACATGAAGGCCAAGTTTCCTCTCAGTGTGCATCATCTGCAGGCTGGCCTCCATGGGGCGAGGCCAGCGGCAGCAATTAGGCAACATAGATGCAAAGAAGGGCTCAGACAGTTGCTGCGAGCCCTGATGCTGTTTGTGAGGGTCGTGGGGAGCTATCAGCGGCGCAAAGATGGCCACAAGTACGACAATTGCAAGGATTATTATCCCTATCAAAGCCCGTGGGTCGCTGCTGAGGCTGCGCCATAGTTCTCTTATGGTCGGCATCCTGCGGGGCCTGTGCGAATCGCCTTCGTCTGGCCGCATTATCTCTCGCACTGGCTCATCACCTCTTTTTGCATCGTATCAGCCACATACAGGATGATCCAGCACAACTGAAGTCATGCAACCTGGCGGATTGGTGCTGCGATCTGAGGGGGAGCATGAAGCTGCTCCCCCGATTGGGCACAGGTCTGTCAGGACAGTGCCTCAATGATGGCCTGGCAAAATGCCGGCAGGTCACTGGGAATGCGCGAGGTGATCAGGTTTCCGTCTACCACCACTTCCTCGTCGACGTATGCGGCGCCGGCGTTGGCCACGTCATCCTTGATTGCGGAGACGCATGTAGCGGTCCGGCCCTGCAGAACATCAGCTGACACCAGCACCCAGGCTCCGTGGCAGATGGAGGCGACGACTCCGCCCCTGTCGTCAACCCCCTTTACCAGCGAAAGCATGCCGTCTATGCGCCTCATGCGGTCCGGGGCATAACCGCCGGGGACGATGACGGCATCAAAGTCTTCGGCCTCTGCCTCATCGGCCTTGAGGTCGACCCGAACCGGATAGCCGTTCGAGCTGCGGTGGATCTCGCTGCGGCCAGATCCGACGACTTTCACGTCAGCTCCTGCTTCACGCAGCCGCAAAAACGGATACCAAAGCTCCAGCACCTGATAGTTGTCCTCTGCCAGGATGGCGATACTGGTTCCTTCGAGCATGCTATGTGCCTCCCTTCAAAATAGCTGTATTGCTATCTTGTTATGTTCTCTGTCATCCGTGCAGATCCTTCAAAACCCTATGCGTGAGCAACCGGAGGGCTGCTTGGCACAGAAGCCAGCGAGCCGACCCCTGTGACGCCTTTGAGCTTCCGTCCGCGTGCAGCTTTTCCGCCTGGCACTATAGCCTGCGTCAACGGCACCGAATCAGAGCAGAAGAGAACAGCGAACTAAAACAAAAGGTCCGGATTCGTTTTCTGCCGATGATGAGTCCGAGAAGACTGTCAGATGCAAGACACGACATGCAACATGGCTGATAATCGCTGTTATCACAACCGGTATCATGGCGATCTTCACGTGTTTCAGATACCAGGTGAGATGCTCCCCACTACGGCGGAACTGAGACTTGCCGACGCTGAAGGGCTGTAAGGCGCGCCAATCGGGCGAATGCCGAATGAGTGTAATTTGTTGCCAGAAATTGCAGATGTTATAATAAAAATGATACCAACCCCTGAGGTTGGGGCAACCGGCGAGTGGACAGTTGGTGATGGCCTGGCTTATGGATGTCAGCTTCGGGGACTAACCTCCTGTCAATTTGACCCGCAATGCCCTATTGGACGGATGGTGGGTCGGAATCCCGAGCATTTAGGAGACTGTCGAAAAACCACATAATCGGGGCCGGCCCATCTCCTGCAGTTGTGCACTCCAACGGGTTCAACCAGTCATTCCAGTTTCATTGTTCGGCCACCCGGCAGTGCCCCGAGGTGGTGGCCGTCATCAGCAAGCAGTTGTTGCATTATTCTTCATTCTGCCAAAGAGATTGAACGCCTCCATTTGAGCATAAAAGAGACAAATAGAAACAGCTAATTCCCATGTTCTCAACGATGGCCTCTCACCACAACTACGATTCATTTAATCTGAGCAAAAGCCCCGGGTTAGGGACCAAATAAAGCTAGCAGTTCTCAAAGAAGGAAAACAGCGGGATAACAGGCCTATTGTCGCCTGCCGACCACTACGCAGTGCCGCCAGAGCTTCTTCAGCGTGGGCGTACTACGGGGCGTTCGCAAATCCGGCCTCACAAATGTTTCATGGTAGTCTCTTCGGCAGTCACGAACCTTTCAGCACCCAGTACGAACCTATACCCAAAGCAATGAAAAGGATGGCGGCGGTCAGGTAGATGGGAGGATACCCGTAAAGGGTTAATATTTTTCTGTTAACCAGAGTCCCAAGACCCCCTCCGCAAAAGAGACAGAAGGCAACCAGCGCCATGACGGTCCCGGTGCTGCTGGGCGCCTGGTCTTGAGCCACAGTAATAAACGCCGACTGAAAGGCAATAAAAGCCCCTCCAAATCCAACAAGAGAGACCAGCAATAACGCGAGTGCGTAAACTCCTGTCTGGATGTACAGCAGCAGAGAAAGACCTCCAACGGCTCCAAAGAGGATGAAGTAACCATCAGCCAACTTTGCTCTGAGAAGACCTGATTTCTTACCCAGGGCAAAAGCTGCCAGACCAAAAGACGACAGGATTAAGCCGATCCACAAATAACTGAAGCCATAAAAATCCTTGAGATGTGAGCCCAGATAGGCAAAAGAGCCATAAACGATAAATCCGTTTGTAAAAACCAGCGGCAAAACTGAATATATCAACCGCTTCTTCAGCAGTGCGCGGTAACCGATCGGGAATTTTGCAGATGGAGTATCCCGGTCGATAGTGAGATTGTAATGAATTGCTACGGCGGCCAGCAACTCCATTACCCCGTAGAGAATGAACACCCCACGCCAGCTGAAATAATGGGTCAGGCCACCTCCCAGGGCTGTTCCGGTGGCCTGTCCGAGAAAAGTAAAGCCCAGGTAGGCTCCGATCTTGTTCTGTTTTTCCTCACCCTTCATAGTGTCCCCTATCAGAGAAACTGTGATCGGAATGATTCCTGCCGCGAAAAACCCGTTTATCCCACGAAAGATGATCAGCTGTGGCAGTGAATTGGCCAGCCCACTAGCACTGGAGAATACAGCCGTGCCGAAGGCAGCTATACTGATGATGCGACGCTGGCCGAAGCGATCTGCCAGTGGCCCGTGCAGCAGAGCAAAAAATCCAAAGGGTATCAGATAGCCTGCAACCACAAGGGCAGCCTGGGGGATCAGGACATTCAGATCACTTGCGATGTCCGGCAGTATGGGGGAAACTACCGTGTTATCCCCCTGCACCAAAAATCCCAGCAGGGCCAGAATAACGAAAGCTTTGTATTTCATGAGCGCTTGCTCCCTTCAGTCGGTTGCAGTCACTCCCCCGATAAGCGGCTATGAAACCTCCGTGCATTTCCTGTATTGTACCTTTCTTGCTGTACAGGTGCCAAAGGAATCCAGGCGTGCCCGGACACCTCCGGCCTCCTTTGTGAGCGGAAGCGGGTTGTCAACCATCAATGATGTGGCCGAACCTGCCCCGTGCTTTCTCCCACTGGCCCCTGCGGCAGGAGAATAGGCCCGGGTCGGGAAATAGTGAGAATGCAGGTTCGGAACCGTACCAACCTCCGAACCGCAGATCGTATGAGGGAGGAGATTCACATGGGATTCACTTTGTCAATAGGCGAAAAGGCCCCTGACTTTCAGCTGCCTGCCACCGACGGGAAAACCTATTCCCTTGATGACTTTTCACATGCGAAGGGATTGGTTGTTTTCTTCACCTGCAATCACTGTCCCTTCGTTGTCAAATCGGATGAGTACACCCGTGCTACGGTAGAGAAATTCCAGCCGGAAGGTGTGGCCTTCGTCGGCATCAACAGCAACAGCGCCAACACCTACGAAGAAGACTCTTTTGAGAACATGGTCAAGCGCATGGATGAACACAATTTTCCCTGGGTGTATCTGCATGATGAGAGCCAGGATGTTGCCCGCGCTTACGGCGCACTCCGCACTCCCCACTTCTTTTTGTTCAACGAGGACAGGGAACTGATCTACACCGGACGGGCGCTGAACAACCCCGGCGAGCCGACTGAGAGCACGGCCAATGATCTGGAAAACGCACTTTCGGAGTTCGTAAGCGGCGAGCCCATCAGCAAGCCCCTGACCAACCCCCTGGGCTGCAATGTCAAGTGGGACGGCAAGGATCCTCACTGGATGCCGCCAGAGGCCGAAGACCTCGTGAAGGGCTGATATCACGATATCGATACTGGATGGGGCAGGCGGCGGGGTCACCCGCGCCTTGCTCCCCACCATCGGACATGCGGACCCCGCTGAATAATCCGCTATTGAAGGAGTTCGCACAGCATCAGCCCTTCGGAGACAACCAGCCGGCCCTTGAAATCGAAAGGTCATGTCGGGATGGGGTACAATAAGTGCATGCGGAGGGAAGCGGCGATGGGCGTTGCAGGGAAGACCGCCTCTGATTCAAAGAGCTGTCTTCTGTTCGCCCCTGCACCTTAGCCCAAACTGGTCTTCTGCATGGTTCAAAAAAGAGCCTCAGGTCTGAAACCCTGTACAGGATTCGCAGGGACGGCACTCGGCAGCAGCGGCTATCTGGCCAGAAATCAGCCGACAGCAAAACTCATAAATCTGCTATACCCCCAGCCGGCTCGGAAGCGAGCCTGTAGGCCGAGGAAGGATATGCGTCAGACCCCCTAGAAAAAAGCTAGGTGAATGGTGATTCTTACAGGCGGATGACCCAATCCCCGACAGAACGGGTAGGAACGCGGATGTTGCGCCGCCTGCTGGATGGCGTATTTCTCTGGTTGAGCATGGTGCTGGCCAACTTGATGTGTAGCTGTTGCCCGGGATGTTCAAACTGCCTTTGGTGCGTATCCGCAGCCGACCACAGGATTTATGAGTCGAATCTTGAATCCAGCCAGCAAATATGAAAGGTGCTTTGGGAGACAGCAATCCCGCAGGGGGGATATTCATGATGTTGTGCCGTCATTGGCAGGCAGGAAGGATTTTGCCTGCGTTGGTAGCAGCTGTTATGCTGTTGGGATTATTTTCGACCGCCGTGTGGGCGGAGGTTCCAGAGGATACAGTTGGTCACTGGGCGGAGGAAGAGATCCAGCAGTGGCTGCAGAGGGGATGGATAGCCGGATACGAGGACGGGACTTTCCGGCCCGATGCGGACGTCACTCGTGCGGAGTTTGTGGTATTCGTCGGCAGGGCCTATGAGCTGCCGGAGGCGACGGTTGACCCGGGATTCGACGATGTAGGGGAGGGCGATTGGTACTACGAGCGAGTGGCCGATGCGGTGGCTGCCGGGATGATAACCGGCCGCGATGACGAGACCTTTGCGCCGGATGATGACATAACCCGTCAGGAGGCGGCGGTAATAGTGGACCGCCTGTTGGATCTGGACGGCGTTGATGAGGCCCCACCTTTTTTCGACCGCGATGAAATAGCCGACTGGGCGGAGGAAGCGGTGGTCCGCGCCGCCGGTGCGGGGATAATAACCGGATACGACGACGGAACTTTCGGCCCTGTTGACCCCATCACCCGCGCGGAGACGGTGGTTGTGCTGGAAAGGGGCCTTGACGAGGAACTGCCCGCCTCTATAGAGGAGTGGGTTGATTACTCGCGGGAGATCATGTGCGCGCAGGCGAGGGAGTATGACGACGCTTTATACCTGCTGGTGACCTACGGTGAGCAGCCCACCGGTGGATATGGCGTGGAGATAACCGATGTACAAAAGCAGCCCGACTGGCTGGAAGTGACGGTGCATTTTACCGAGCCGGAGGAGGGCGAGCCGGTGACGCAGGCCCTGACCTACCCCTACGACCTGAAGAAGGTGGAGCCCACCGACCTGCCGGTGGAGTTTGTAGCCGAGGGAGATACATCGGTTGTGCCCACATTATCTGGTCTGGACTGGCTGCCGCCGATGGTGGCCGGTGATGAGGATATAAGGGTCTTTGCCCCCGCTCCCGGGGACCAGGTGCTGCGGGAGTTCACCGTGGAGGCGATCGAGCTTGTTTTTGAGGGAACGGTGCACTACCGCCTGCTTGATGAACAGGGCGCTGAGCTGGAAAGCGGTATGGCCAGCGGACACGCATACGACTGGGGATACCTGGAGATAGACTTCACCGTTCCGGACGAGATCGAGTACGGCGAGCAGGTAACCGCCGAGCTGTACTCGGAATGCCCCGTTGACGGCAGCACGATAAATCTCGTGCAGATGGACCTCACCGTGGTGCAGGAACTGGCGACCCTGACTGACGCCCGCACGGATGTTTTCTTTTGCGAGAAATATGAAAGCTTCGAATTTGACGTTACCCTGCAGGGGGCTTTGCCGGCGGATGAAGCCCTGCGGATTGACTTTTCCGCGGCGACCGAACACGGCATCATTTTCGAAGGCGATGTGGATGATATACTGGTCGAACCGGGTGGAGACATCAGCCTGGAGCCCACTGTGCCGCCTGGCCTTTCTGTAATCAGCTATCAGCCTGATGAAAAACTGCCCGATGCAACTTTGGTTCAATTCGAGGTGGATCCCGGAAACGCTAAGCCGCCCGGACATCACCTCGGATGCGAGGATGAAGATGCCTGGCGAATGTCCCCCCACGAGGTGGTCTTCGAAAGGACCGATTCCGGTTACACCACTTCTGCGGAGATGGAGGTGGCCGGTCCGACTTACGGAAGCTTTGAGGTAAGTGATGAGGAAGGACAGCCGATAGAAGGTGCTGATGTGATGGTAAACGGTGAAGAGGGGGTCACCGGCCCTGACGGCAAGGTCTCCTTTGAGTTGATCCCGGCAGATTATGATTACCGGGTGGAAAAATCCGGTTACCAGGCGGACACCGGCGGTCTACAGGTCGGACTGGATGAGTGGTCCGAAGAAGTGGTCCTCTCCAGCGAGGGGCCGGCCGCCCTCCTGACGCTGGATGAGGAGGAATACCTTCCTGAGGAAAAAGTGCAGATAACCGTCGAAAACACAGGCCAGACCGAGCTTCATCTGGGCGACAATACTTTCCCCTTTTCCGTGCAGAGGTACGAAGAGGGTAAGTGGACAGATGTACAAGTCGATGTCGAGGTGTTGTGGGTCGAGGTAATGCTTGAACCGGGACAGACCCACGAGGCCTCCTTCTGCCCGGCGACAGATTTCACCGAAGACCCCGAACCGGGCCGGTACCGGGTGGTCAACGAAACCACATGCACCGAAACGCAACAGCAGCTGACCCTTACCGAGGAATTCGACATTGTTTTGCCTGCCGGGGTACCTGACCCGGAGCAAAGCGAGTTTGAACCCGCCAGTGTAGAAATGCAGACGGGTGAAGTGGCCGACATTTACGTTACCGTCAGGGACGCCTATGCAGATCCGGTTTTGGTCGGGACAGGTGCGGATGAGCATATAGTAGCGCTCACGGCGCCGGACGGCTCCGACCCGGTTGCCTACTACGACTGGCTGACCCGCTATGCGAGGTATTACGGGTACGGTGATGATCATCAGATGAGGATCGAGCTGGAGGCCCACGAATCGAACACCGGGGATGCCGACGATATGATCCTCCGGGTCGATGAGGTGGTACTGACCGACGAATACCACATGACTGTAAAACCGTCGCCGCATACCGCTGCCTTTTACGAAACGCAGGGGCTTGAAGGAGTGCAGATTCAGGTCTGCGCAGATGAGGAATGCGCAGAGCCGGTTGGCTCCCCTGTGCAAACCGGCGATGATGGAACGGCCCAAAAGGAGCTGGTCGACGGAGACTACTGGTTCACCGCTTCCGCGGACGGTTACCTGGATCATCGAGGTGATTTCACGGTCGCAGGCGGTGAGGTCTCTGAGTTCTTCGAGATGACCAGGCCAGCTGCCCTGCTGAAGGCCGACCCGGGCATTGTCGAACCGGGCTGGTTTTATTTCGCTTCTGAGGTGCAAGTGCACCGACTAGTGGAGTTCGGCGAGTACTACGCTCACGTGGTGGTCGAGATTTCCGGAGAGTATGAAGACAAACCCCAGGTCTGGGACCCCGAGGAAGAAAAATGGGTAGACCTGGAGGAGATCGATGACGGTGTCTACCGCTACGGTCCCCACGCGGGTTTCGAGCTGACCGGGCTGGATGGAGTCAAAGGCGAATTCCGGGTAAAGAGCACCGATGAGGACCTGTACGCTGCAGTCTGTCTGCAGGACGCCGAAGAACCGGATATCCAGCTTACCGACCGTCTGGTGCTTGACTGACGACAGCAACGCAGCTGAGCAATGATCACCAGGGGGTTTCCGGCTTCAGTGCGCGGCGCTGGAAACCCTCTGCCGGTTCGCCCGGCGGAGTTTCTGCAGCCAGCTTCTGCAGTCGGCAGGACTCCGAGTCAGCATTGAGACTTCAAGATACCGGATCTACCGCAGACACCTTCTCAAAAGAATGCACCTGCGTTACGGCCCCTTGGCACCAAATGAGATATCTTTGCCGTCATCTGCCCCCTAAATACCGCAGTACATGCTCTCTGCACAGGTGGCAAAAAAGTGATGGATTTCCCTGTCCCTGTTTCATTTCAGATGCTTGCACACGTGATGCCGCAGCTGGCTGTAGGCGAGCGCAGCCGTGGTGTGCCCTTTGGCGATAGTTTCCACCGGGCAGTCCCCGTAGGAGTCTTTTTGCCGCCCGTAATGGACCAGCTGATCATGCAGCGCGAGGAGAGGAAACACGTTGCCCTTTTTCTGCGCGGCGAAATCCTCCTCGAAGTTAAGCACTGACTCAATTGCGGTCGGGTTGTCCTTGGCCTGCTTCGCCACCGCCCTGCTGTAAAGCGAATGCAGATAGACGTGGTCCATGGCCAGACCAGCCAGCAAAGGCGCGTAAGCATCGGCTGTATTGTGGTGGATGTAATGAAGGTTGGTGATAAAGCCGCCGAGGCTGGTGCCGGCGACGACAACTTTTCTGCTTTCGGTTTCTTTTGCCTGCTGCACCAGCTGCTCGATAACGCAGACAGATACCGCCAGCATGGCCACAACGTTGGACAGGGTCCTTATGCCGTGCTGAAAATCTTTCATCCTGCGGTGGAAAGGTGCCCTTACCAAAACCAGGTTGGCCGGTATCTCTTCATCTCTCAGAAATATCCGCTTGAATCCGTAATCGAAGGGGACTTCGGCGGCGCCATGGTGATAGATCAGGGTAGGGTTTTTGTCACCTATCCACTGCGCCACGCGGAAGCCCGCATCAAGCTCTCCCACCGGGGTGTCAGCAGACACCTCGTAATCCCCTTCTTCGTCTATGGGCGGGATTGGTGCTGAAGTATCCTGTAGGTATTCAGCGACGGTTTGCGCTTTTGCGTCTTCCCTGAAGTACTTGGGCATAAACAGCGCGCCCACCCCGACTGCAGCTTTGTCGATCAAGCCGTGTATGCTCACCAGTGCACCCCCAAAATTCATCATATTGGTATACTACACTCCAAATTCACCCGGTGTCTACTGCCATTTTCAGAGCATCGCCCCTGCTTTCACCACCCAACAGGGGCAAAAGATCGGATCGGTTTTGCCGCGATCACTTCGCGCAAAAAAGGGCCGGGCAACTCAGCAAAACAAAACCAGTAAATTTTTCTATTGCAGCAGGATTAATCCTGCCAGTGGAGAAAATTAGAAGATACACAGACAAAGGCTCGACCCACTGACGCCGCAGGGTGACTCCGCAAGCGAGGGTGAAGATGCAGCCGCTGGGTTCCCCCTCACCGGTGGGTATCAAACCGCAATCACCACGCGGCCTACCGCCTGTCTACGTGTTTTCCCGGATGGGCAGATTGCGATGAGAGGGGGGTTTTTATGACCTGGCTCATAGTCTCGATGGCGGTGCTGGTGGAGACCCTGATCGAGTATTACAAGGATCTCAGGGAAAACGATTTTCCTGTCGAACGGTTCATCGCTCTTGTTCTGGGCATTTTCTTCGCCTTCGGCGCCAGCCTGTGCGTCTTTGACCTTGCCGATGTCAGCTTCAGAATCGGCGGAGTGGGTACAGTCATAATGGGAATCTTTCTGTCCCGCGGCTCGGAATGGATTCATGATTTTCTGGATTCAAAGACGCACCGTAAGGCGGCATGAGATGCCGGCTGGCCATAGATGAAATGCACATTGCTGCCCAGCGGTTGACAATCGGGCCCTGCAATCCTTTGATCAAAGGAACACTTCACCGCTGCGCAGATTAAGCAAAGGATTGTGCCTCATCATGTGAAGCTACCAACTGATTCTGATGAGCTCCTCAATCTCCTGTTCATTTGTGAACCTGACCAAAAATCCCGCGTGAGTGAACTGTCGTTCTTCCTCAAGACTCAACGATAGCGTCCAGCGAGACGAAGGACTCTCGCTGTCGGCGGGATCCCGCTTCATTGCAGTGATCAGCCTGTCGTCGCCACTTACCATGATGAAATCTACGTGCTCGACTTCAACTCCATCGGGCATCACCCGGTGAATAAGCTGTATGCGGTACTCATCCAGTTGTCTGTCTTTGTTTATTGCTGCTTCAAAGTAACCTCCCAGCTTGCCGAGGTCGACGGACTTCCGTTCTGATGCCCGGAAACCGCCCTCGTCCTCAACGTAAATCATGTACTGCAGCGGTGAGTCACCCGAGGTGGCGGTCCCTCCGGCTTGCGTGGTGGATTCCATGACGGTTCCGTCCGTCACGCTGTAGCCGAAATTGAACAGGCCGGCTGAAAGCTCGACGGGTACAGAAAAACTGGCCCGGTAGGCCAGATCCGACAGCCTGGTTACCTCCGCCTCGTCCCATCTGTCATCTCCGTACCTGTACTGAAGTCCGACCCGGGCATCCCGGCCCATCTCGGTAATTTCCCACCGCAGGATGACTTCTGCTTCAGACCAATCATCTGCGTAGACGATCTCCTCTATTTCTGGAGTGGAATGCCAGGCCATTGCAGTCTGCAGATCGGATACCCGCCGGCTGACACCACCTATCTCATGTCCCACGCGGTTGATTTCAGAATGCAGCTGAGCCTGAAGATGCGATACCCGGTCGCCCAACTCCCCGACCCCTCGCCAGGCCAGGTAGTTGAAAAGCAGGCTCAACACCAGCAGCGGTACTATCATCTTCAATGCGGTGTGATAATCTGAATTCATCTCGTCACGTCCGTTCAGTGGGCCGCGGAAGGGGTCCACACATATATGATATTTGGGTTATGCCAGTACAGCTGGACGAAAAAAGGGGCGAGATGTTCCTCCCACCCTGAAGATTATCGTCCACTTTTCAGCAAACGGGCAAGGGGCAGAGGCAAACAGAAACACCTTTATTGCCGCATCAGTACATGATGAGCTGATCCGCCGGGGTTGTCCATTCAGCCAGCAGCTTCATCGAACCTCTCATGGCGTCTGGTCATCCACCGAACAGTCCATATTTTCGGACACCCTGAGCATCTTATGCAGGTCATTGACCGTCCGGGATTCTCTGATCCCGGTTGAGGAAAACCGCCGTGTTCCCCTGGGATGAGATTCTCCTCGGTGCCGCAAGGTGGGTCGTGTCCACTTTTGGTCCACGCCCGCCGGACAACATTTTTCTGTACTGCCGGCATTACAGTCGCCTTCGCGTGCGGGCAGCTGGCAGCTTCGCCGGACATCCACGATATAATATCTGAAAAAGCTCCGAGTAGACCCCCAAAATAATCCGGCTCTTTCCGTATGTACAAGTGGAGGCGCCAGAGAACCGGGAGCCATGCAACCGTGCAACCACAACACAAACAGCTTTTGATGAAAGCCCAACAAGGTCGCAGGGCTGCGCGCGAACAACTGCTGCGAAAATACCGTTCGTTCGCCAGGCGGGTGGCCTGCGGCTGGGCCAAGCGGCCGCTTACCTGGGGCAGAGATGATGAGCTGAGCGTTGCCCTGATCGCCCTGGATGAGGCCATCGACCGCTACGACTCCGACCGCGGAGCGTCCTTTCGGACCTTCGCCGCTCAGGTCATCCGCAGCCGACTGACGGACAACATGCGCAGTCAGGCGGGCAGCCGCGAGGTGGAGATTCTGGATGACCCGGCGGGCCGGTCGGCTGCGGCCCGGAAGGCCGCAGAGAAGTTCGCAGCAGGTCAGAAGGCCAGAGAGCGCAGCCGGGAGATGGCCGAGTTTGAATCTGAGATGTCCCGCCTGGGAATTGATCTGCAGAGGCTGCAGGACGCCTCGCCCACTCATCAAAGCAGGCGGGAGAGGCTGAAGGGAGTGGCCCGCAGCCTGGCTGCAGATTCTGACCTTATGGACCGGCTTTTGCGAACCTGCAGGCTGCCGCAGTCGGACCTGGTCCGGATGACCGGGGTGAGCAAGAAGGTTTTGGAGCGGGGAAGGCCGTACATCATCGCGCTGGCGGTGATAATGACCGGGCAGCAGTACGAGAACCTGCGGGCTTTTTTGGGGCTTCCCTTTTTGGGAAAGGATGAAGAATATTGAAGCGCAGAGACACAGGGATGGTCATAAGAGCAGATGAAGACGGCGTATACGTGGTAACCCGGGAGGGGGAATTCCGCCGTCTTCCGCCGGCCAGGTTTGATCAACTCCCCTGCCGCGGAGAAATAGTGCAGCTTTCCGCTGCCGGCAGCGCGCACCGCCGCCGGCTGATGTGGATCGCCGCGATGGCTGCTGCTTTGCTGATCCTGGCTGTGATCATTCCCTCTGCGCTTTCTCCTACCGTTTCGCTGGCTGCTGAGCTGGAAATAGAGATGAATCCCACCGTTTATCTTGCCCTGGACTCCGAGGGGATAGTCCGAGAAACCCGCAGTGAGAAACTCCAGGGCCAGGAGATTTTGGAGGTGGCCGACCTTGAGGGCCAGGGAGCCCCGGAAGCGGCTGCCTCGGTGGTAGAGGCTGCCGCAGACATGGGACTTTTGTCCCTGACGCAGGAGAATGTGATCCTTCTCACTGAGGTTGCGGGCGAAGACGCACCTGGACCGGTCGTCGACACCGAGCATCTTTTGGGCTCGGTTCAGTCCGTTTTGGATGCACGCGGGCTTCCGGCGGCGGTGAATGCCTTTTGGGCTGCTCCGGAGGCGGCGCGCGAGGCAGCCGAACGGGGGACCAGCGCCGGAAGAGAAATGCTCCGCCGCCGGGCCGAGGAGCTGGGAACCAGTATCCCCGGTCGCGCCCTCCGCGAGGCGTCCCTGCGCGAGCTGCCGCGGGAGGCGGGAGTGCCACCGGAGGTGCTGTTTGGCAAGCCCGATGATAGACAGGACGGCCCACCAGATCCCGGTTTTCACCGTCCTGATGACCCCGGGCAGAAAGAAGATGAGCGGCACAGACCTCCGGCGGGGCCCAGATCGGAGACGCCGTCGCCGGGGCACCGGGAGGCTCCTCAGCAGAGCCCCGAGGAAAGACCGCCGCGGGGACCCTGAGATAGATTCCCTGAGACCCCCAAAAATAGCCGCACAATTCGTATAAAAGAGTGAAGACCCAGAAAATGTGTTCAAAGAGGAGGTCAAAGAAGATGCGTAAGACTTTCACCTTGCTGGCAGTACTGCTGGCGTTGTTTCTTATTCTGCCGCTGGCGGCCACCGTATCCGCTGCCGAAGAGGACGAGACTGATCCACCCCTCACTCCTGATTCACCGGTCTACGGCCTGCAGCGGGCTATGGAGCAGGTGCAGCTGAGATTGACTCATTGCCCCTCCGAGAGGGCCTCACTGGTCGCCTCCCAGATGCACAGGCGGACAGAGGAACTGGGGCAGTCGATGCAAAAGGGCAGATCAGAGCACGCCCCCGGTCTGATCAGGGCTGCCGAGAGACTGGCAGAGAAACTGGATTTCGAATGCGAAGAGCTGGACCTGGAAAACACAGATCTCACGGAAGTCGCCGACATCATAGAAGGCTCCACCTCCCGGGCCCTGGAAAGGCTGGATGAGTTGAAAGAACAGCTGCCCGATGAAGCCGATGACGGACTGCGAAACGCGATTGACCGCATTGAGGAGAACCGTCAGTTTGCCTGGTCGGTCCTCGAGGGCATAGTTGAAGGAGAGTTCCCGGGCGATGCCGACAGGGCAGAGCAGCTTCTGCAGCGGGCCCGGCAGCGAGGGGGAAATGGCCCAGAGCAGCTACCTGGCCCCCCGTGGTTGTCAGATGAAGAAGAGGAGCCCGAAGGCAACGGTGGCGATTGAGCGGGAAGGGGCATGATCGGTCATGAACAGAAGGAAACTCGCCGTCTCACTGGTATTGGCGCTGCTTATTGCAGCCCTGGTCGCCCGGCCTGCCGGGGCACGGTTTGATGATGTGGATTCCCGGTGGGAATGGGCTCAGGAGGGCATAGACTTCCTGGTCGAGAGGGGGGTAATAAGCGGTTTCCCCGGTGAAGTGTTCCGGCCCGGATGGGAAGTAACCCGGGGGCAGTTTATCAAAATGTTGTCTGAGATCTGCGGCTTCGAGCCCGGCGAATCCGGTCGGGCGTTTTCCGACACCTCGCAGCACTGGGCGGGACCCCACGTGCAGGCTGCCGTCGAGCAGGGCGTGGTCAGGCCGGAGGAATACGGAGCCAATTTTGAGCCTGACAGGCCCATAACCCGCATGGAGATGGCCAGATTCACGGTCCGCGCGGTCAGGGGGGGCGCCGCCGACGCAGGGGGGCGGCGGGCTGAGTTCACCGATACCGCCCATCTGGCAGCCGAAGATCAGGATTACATCGCGGCGGCTTCAGAATGGGGGATCATTACCGGATACCCCGAAGGCGAGTTCCGACCGGACCGGACGGCAAGCCGCGCTGAGGCGGCAGTGATCCTGTTCCGCATGACAGCAGGGGAGATCGCCAGATCAACAGCCGATCTCGACGAGCTGCTGCCGGACTCCGCAGAAGATGCCATCGCCGGCCACCGACTGATCTATCTGGGCGGCAACCACTTCATCGCGGTAAGTGAGGAGCCCGGCGAGGGGAGTATGGAGGTAACTATCGGACTGGATGCACAGATGGTGGAGATTCCCCCAGCTGAGCTGGCAGAAGAACCGACGACGGGGGAGTTTCATCACCTGCGGCCCGACCAGCTTGCCGATTTTGCCCAGCAGCACTACCCCGAGGGTCTGTACGCCGTCAGCTATTCTCTTGGCGCGCTTTCATCGGATCATCTGAGCACGCCCGAGCAGCTGTCCGGGGCGGGTGCTGCAGTACACCGGCTGCAGCGTCTTTATCCCGGGCGTTTCGACAGGACCGCTTCTCACTGGATCTTCGAGCTGGCGCCGGGGCATTGGATTATGTGGCGTAGGCAGGCGGCTTCTGGTCCGGATGTCTTCATTGCCTTCTCGGCCTCTCAGGTGCAGTTTAGTGAAACCTGCGGCGATGAGGCTGTGTTGGGACAGGTAATTTTGGTCGATGATGCGGAGATTCTTGCCTTCACCGAAGAATCCGATCATGGGTTGTATCTTATACCCGATAAAGTTGACACTCCACAGTAGACCGATCGAGCCCGGGCCTTCTGCCGGCCCGGGCGATTCAGGTCCTTGATGACGCCTCATTCACATAACCTTACCTGCTTCTCCTCCCCGAGTTTCAGTAGATAAAACACATGATAGCTGAGTAGGCTGCTGCGGTCATGCACGGCGCGGCGGCAGCAGTCTGCCGCAGTGATGACAATTTTGCCCAGCAGGTCCCCGCGCAGGCGCGGAGCGAAAAATGACCGGCTGCTGGCGGTGGATGCGCCGGTGCAGTCTGGCTGGCTGGGACGCCGAAGCTGCCGCCTGCGGCAGGAGTTGGCGCCGAATGTGGAGAAAAAGATGGACGGTGGCCAATCACGTACGGGCCGACTTTCAGCGCATTGCCCTGCCGGGAAAAGAGCATGGAGGTTCAACTGCGAAAGAGGGGATTAAAGTGGACGATACGCTGAGCGAGAGGAAGGAGAAGCTTTACGGAAACCACGTTCTGACCGTAACTCCGCTGACTTCAGATCGCGACATCGATGAGGACTCGACGCGAAACCTGGTGGATTTCGTAATCGACCGGGATGTGCACGGCATCCTGGCTCTGGGCAGCACCGGAGAGGTCTTCGCACTCACGGAGGCGGAGAGGAAGGAGTACGTAGAGATAGTGGTCGATCAGACCCAGGGGCGGGTCCCAGTGGGGGTGGGGGTGAACGATTCATCAAGCGATAGAGCCGCCCAGCTGGCCCGGCACGCCCAGCAGGTTGGAGCAGATTACATCTTCACCTGTCCCCCGTACTACCACCCGCACCGGGCAGAGGGTCTGTACCGGCACGTCGGGCACATCTGTGACGCCGTCGACCTTCCTATCATGGTCTATGACGGGGGAGCCGGGATAGAGATATCCTTTGAGCTGCTGGGACGAATGGCCCGGGATTTCCCCAACCTGGCCTGCGCCAAGCTGTTTTTGCCCTATCCTCCCAAGATCGCAAAGTATGAAGAGGCAACGGGAGGGCAGGTGGCACCCTTCGCCGGTCACGACCAGATGAATTACCTTATGCTGCTTTACGGTGCCGCGGGTATGACGTCCGCCGCCAGCTGTGTCCTGCCCAAAGAGCAAAGCGAGATGTTCGAGCTGATCCAGGAGGGGGAGGTGGAGGGCGCCCGGGAGATATTCCTCTCCAGGCTGGCTCCACTGAACTCCATCGCCTTCGCCAACGTACTTCAGTACGTGCAGTGCTACAAAAAGGCGCTGAAATGGATGGGCGTCATAGAATCCGATACGTGCAAGGTGGTAATGGAGCCGGTAACCGAGACCAGAGAACAGGAGCTTGCGGCAGTCATGCAGTACATCGGTCTGCTGTAGGGCTACCCTAAGCAAGGGAGTCCGGCGCAAGCGGACGGATCAGGGTGATGGTTTTGCCTCTGCCGCTTACGCGGCTGACCCAGGGAGGGATATAGATGAGCAAAAAGACAATAATGGACTTTCGGAACATGAAATCGCGGGGAGAGAACCTGGTTTACCTCACTGCCTATGATGCGCAGATAGCGCGGCTGCAGGAAGAGATCGGCGTGGATATGATCCTGGTGGGAGATTCGGTGGGCAATACTCTCTTGGGTTATGATTCTACCCTGCCGGTGACCATGGACGAGATGATAGTATTTACCTCCGCCGTCAGGCGGGGAGCGCCCGACACCTTCGTCATCGGGGATATGCCCTTTATGTCCTATCAGACGGATGACAGGGACGCTGTAGCAAACGCCGGGCGCCTGATCAAACAAGCAGGTGCGGACGCCATCAAGCTGGAGGGCGGACGCAGGGTTGCCTCGCAGGTGGAGGCTATCGTCGAGGCCGGCATACTGGTGCAGGGGCACATAGGCCTGACCCCTCAGTCGGCCGGTCAGTTCGGCGGCTGGCGGGCGCAGGGCCGCACCGCCGAGACGGCGCTGGGAATCCTGAAGGATGCGCTGGCCCTGCAGGAAGCGGGGGCCTTTTCCATCCTGGTGGAGGGTGTCCCCAACCAGGTCACCCGGGTGCTGAGCGAACGCTGCGAGATCCCCATCTACGGCATAGGAGCCGGACGGGAATGCGACGGGCAGCTTTTGATCGTCTACGATATGCTCGGCCTGTTTGAGCTCTTCGAGCCCCGCTTCGTCAAGCGATACGGAGAGCTGGCTGATGATATCAGAGAGATGCTGTCCGAATACGCCCAGGAGGTGCGGGACGGAAGTTTCCCCGAGGACAAGCACGACTACGGCATACCTTCCGAGGAACTGGACAAGTTTGTCGCGCAGGCGGAAAGCGAGGGTCTTGTGTGACATGCCGGAGGCACCGGCGGCTGGCCTGAAGTCAATGTTTGCGAGGCCGACTGGCAGAATGCAGTCTCGGTGAGGCAAAGGCCTGCGCGGTGCACTGCGGACGGCGAGAGGAGGAGAACCCGCTTGGAGAAATTCGAATGCACGGTCTGTGATTACATCTACGACCCAGAAGCTGGTGATCCGGATTCCGGGGTACCGCGGGATACCGCCTTTGAGGAGCTGCCCGACGACTGGCTGTGTCCGGTCTGCTCTGTACCCAGGAGCGATTTTGTGCCGCAGGAGGATGAAAAATTCGCCTCAAAGGGGGCGGTGCGCCGGTACAGCAGACCGGGCCTGACCGTAATCTGGCAAAGCGCTCTTTGCAATCACAACGGAAACTGCACCCGCAGCCTGCCCGAAGTCTTTGACGTGGATAAAAGGCCCTGGGTCGATATTAAGGGGGCAGAAATCAGCGAGATAAAGAGGGTCATCGATGAGTGTCCCACCGGCGCCCTGTCCTATCAGGAAACCGACGGTGCTCACAAAAGCTGAGCAGAAGCTGCACGGACGCGGTGACAATTGCTGGGCTGCAGGAGACCTGAGACCGGTTCGATGTCGGTTCAGAAACCTGCAGCCCAAACCTTCCCTTTCACAATGACCCCCATCAGTCCTTCACCGGAGGTCTTCTGTCTGTAGAATATTCGGCCAGCTGCGCAGCATCCCTGCACCAAACTCGCTGCAACAACTCGCAGGTTCGGCGGCCCAGCCTCATCTGCTTCCCTTTGACCAGGTCGGTTTGCACCATACGTTATGCCCGCAGCCGCCGGCTTTTGGGAGGGGTGACATAGGGCTGTCACACCACCTCCTTACACTATCTGCAGGCTTAGGCGAGCAGATTTACTTCAAGCAGCCTTTCGGCTGTGAATAGAAAGGGAGGATCTGTGACAATGGTGCTTGTACAGCTTGTGGGTGTTTTTGCTTTTGTGCTGGGCGTTGTGGGCCTGATCAGGGGGAGCGTGCCCAGGTTCAGAGTTTCTGACCGCAAAGCGGCGGCGGCCGTTTTGGCAATCGGGGTGCTGCTTATTGCAGTGTCCTCTGCCGGGGTTGAGCCGGAGGAGACCGCAGAGCCCGATGAACCAACGCAGGCAGTTGAATCAGCCGAGACCGAAGAGTCCGATGAGGAGCCCCAGGAGGTCGACGAACCAGAGGAAGAGCTCATAGAGACAAAGCTGACCCTGGATGTAAAGGAGATTGACGACAGCCTCATGCTGATGGGTGAAACCAATCTGCCC
Organism: Clostridia bacterium; assembly: GCA_003551215.1. Lineage (GTDB taxonomy): Bacteria > Bacillota > Sulfobacillia > SLMV01 > SLMV01 > PUMD01. The sequence goes on from PUMD01000039.1 coordinate 27,108, forward strand.
GAGGGCAGTGAGATAATGTGGGACGTTGAACATCTGCAGGAGCTCGATTTCTACAAAGAAGGAGAAACTTACGTCGAGGAGGAAGAATTTGAGATCACGGTGGATGTGGCAGACTGGCCGGCCGGAGATGTGGAGGTTTGGGTCAGTTTCAATCCGCAGTTTGCCGGGGATGAAGAGGCGGCCGAATATGAGGCCGCCGAGGACATTGCCCGACTGACCTTAGTCCCGCCGCCTGAGGTCTACGAGGGTTCGGGAGATGATTACCTCGCTGTCGACCCCCCCGATGATCCCTTCATCATGCTGATCAGCGGCAACCAGGCGGGACGTCACTTTTCGGTTGTCGGGTATGATGCGGATGACAACAGGACTGAACTGTTCGTCAATACCACCGAGTATTACCAGGGAATCACCCTGGACCTGCAGGAGACCCGTTCTCTGGAGATCTCAGCTGACGGCGAATGGAGGGTGGAACTCCGCTCGCTGAGGGATGCTCAAACGGTAGAGGTTCCGGGCAGCATCGAGGGGGCCGGTGATTACGTGTTTCTGCTCGACGGAGAGCCTTCCGCTGCTGAGATTGAGGGCAACCAGCAGTCGAGGCACTTTGCCGTGCACGGCTACGGGCGCAGCGGCCACCTCCTGGTGAACACCACCGACCCCTACGAGGGCCGCGTCAGGGTGGAAAGTGACGTGCTGGTGATAACGGTCACCGCAGTGGGGGACTGGAGCATCGAACTGGAGTGAATCTGGCGGGCCTTTTGATTAGAGACCTGTTGACCCGGCGCTGTGGGTTGTGCCGGTGTAAAAGCGACGGCTTGAGGAGGAGTCCGATGGCTGAAGTAAGCGGTAACGAGGAAATGACATCAAAGACCCAGATCCCTGCCCGATCAATACGGGTGGACTGTGTGCCCGCTCAACAGAATCCGGAGAACCTGGCCCGGCAGGTTCAATCCCGTCTGGATGATCTGCCGAAGCAGTGGCCCGGCTGCAGGGTTGTTGACATCAAGTACAGCTACTCTGCGACCGAGACCCCTTTCAGCAGCGCCCGGGGATGGTACAGCGCGATGATCATACTCTCGGTATCACAACAGTAACCCGGGGGGATTTGTTTTCGCCGGGGGCGCAGGGGAAAGCAACTTGGCAAACACTCGCGAGCCGGGTGGGGAGGAACTATTTTACCCGCCGTCCGGCATCTTCACAGCACCCCGGTAAGAGGGCTGCAAATGATGGCATGATATGCAGTAGATGGCTGGCTATGGAAGATTTGCACAGGTACACAAAATATGTTATACTGCTTGCATCTTAATACCCCACGCAGCAGGCGCCGCGGATAGTCATCTGTCACTGTCCCCATCGCTGCAGTTTCCGCGGTATCAAAAAGAGAAGCCGGGAGGTAATAGACTATGGGCGATAGGCCAAGATTTGACCGATTTACCGTACTGGGCGAGCCGTCCAAGATGATGCTGCGGCGGGTGGCAGGCAAAATCCTGGTGGACCTGGGAGATCTGTCCTCCTCCGCCTGCGACTGCATCTGCCACTGTGACTGCGAACCAAACATCTGCCACTGCGACTGCAGCAACCTGTGCAATTGCGACTGCGATTGTCTCTCCCCGGACGTGGACCTCGGTGCAGGAGGCATACTGGACGACCTGCGAGGGCAGACGAGCAGAATTGACCAGCGCCTCGATGACCTGGATACCCGCTTTGGAGAGATCACAGACATCCTGAAGTCGATGCAGAAGCGGAAGACCTGAAGGCATGCAGCCCAGGCAGAAGCTTAGCAACTCGCAGTTCCTTCACCTGCTGAACAATGGCGATGCCCGCTGCCTTCTGCACAGCCTGACGCTGCGGAAGCTGTACGGGGGGCAGATGCTGCAGGAGATATATGAGGTATTCTCACGCCCCGCGACCGTCGGTGAGGCGATCGATGAGCTGTCGTCGGATTGCCCGCCGGATGAGGTCGAATCGGTCGTATCCGAGCTGACCGAGAAGGGACTTCTGGTCACCGACGGGGAAGCAGAGCTGGAAACCTACTACCGGCTTTTTCAGCGCGGCATGCAGCAGAAAAATATTCAGCACATGTACTTCATACCTACCACAGACTGCAACTTCCGCTGCAGCTACTGCTTCGTGGAGGACGACGACCGGGATTTTGTTCCCTGCTTCATGGAGCTTGAGACTGCCAGGCGGGGGATGGACATATTCGCCAGGCTGTGCGAGGATGCCGACCGCATAAGCATAACCTTCTACGGCGGCGAGCCGCTTTTGAATCCGGAAGTGGTATATGACTCCATGAGGTACGTTCGCAAACTGCAGCAAAGCGGGGCATTCAAAGCGCCGGTCAGCATGTCGATGGTCACAAACGGGGCGCTGATAGACAAAAGGACAGTCGATGCAGTGCTCGAGACGCAGACTATTGTCTCAATTTCGCTTGACGGACCGAAGGTGATGAACGACGCGGTCAGAAACGGCATCGACGGACGCGGCACATTCGCTGAGGCGGTCAGGGGATACAATCTGCTGAAAGAGGCCGGGGCCGACCCCGGCATCTCCTGTACGCTCAGCCAGTTCAATACGGTTCACATTGAGCAGGTCGCCGAATTCATCGCCGAAGAGCTTCAGCCCAGGGGTATGGGGTTCAACATCCTGCTTCCGCAGATCGACGGCGGTAACCCGGTTGCTGTCGGGCACGAGTTTGCCGCCGATCAGCTGATCTCGGCCTTTGAGATTCTTCGCGAATACGGGATCTACGAGGAGCGCATGATGCGGAGGGTCCGGCCCTATGTCGATTCGCGCTTTCACCTAAAAGACTGCATGGGGGTGGGCGGGCAGATAGTCATAACTCCCGACGGCAGGATAGGGCCGTGTCAGGCCTACCTCGGGATTGATGAGTATTTCCCGTTCACGGTTGAAGAACTCCACGCCAGGCTTGATTCTCTGACATCCGAAGACATATATGCACATCCGCTGTTTGATGAGTGGCTGCACCGTTTCCCCCTGAACATGAAAGAGTGTGCCGACTGCTTCGCCATCGCCGTGTGCGGTGGGGGCTGTCCGTATGCGGCACAGGTGGATGCGGGCTCGATATGGGAGCTGGATGAACGAATCTGCTCTCAGGCCAAAAAGATCATGCAGTGGATGATCTGGGATACCCATCAGCACCTCACCGCGGAGCTTATTGAGTCCGCCGGCGCGCCAGCTGCGGCGGGCTCGGACAGCTCTTAGCGGAAGGACGTTGTTTGCAGCCCGGTGCAAAAGAACTGCCACCTGAGGCAGGACACCCGGGGGTCGGTGCAACCGCTGATGCCGGTTGTTACGAACCGATGTGTTCCAATAGAGCAGGACCAGCTGCAGAAGCATGACTGGGGCTGGTCCTGCTCTTTATCATCCGGTCAAGTTCGTGCAGGCTAGCTGCAGCTGAAACTTTCGTGGTGGACCTTGCTTTCATCGTAGCGGTCGCTGGGCGGTTTCTGCTCTGCCGGGTATCCGATTGACGCCAGCCCGAGGGGGCGTATGTGTTCGGGCAGCTGCAGTGCATTGCTTACCGTCTGTTCGCGTTTTTCGGAGGAATAAACGCCCAGCCAGACTGCCCCCAGTCCCAGGCTGTCTGCGGCCAGAAGCAGGTTCTGCATTGCTGCTGAGCAATCCTGCACCCAGTACGCTCCGCCTGAGCTGGCCTCGGGCTCGCCGCAGACTGCTATGCACAGCGGCGCCTGGTGAAGCATCTTGCCGTAGGGGTGGTCCTCAGCCAGCCTGTCGAGAGTTTCTCTTTCGGTAACAACGACGAAGTGCCAGGGCTGTCGGTTTCCGGCCGACGGTGCAGCCATCGCCGCCCGGAGAAGGTCCCTTACCTTCTCTGACTCCACAGATTTTTGCTGGTATTTTCTTATACTGCGGCGGTTCAAAATGAAGGAAATTTTCTCGTGCAACTGTATCACCTCTCAGGCAGTTAGTTTAACCGGCATCTCCCGCCGCGTTTCAGGCGCAAGGGGAGGCTGACGGGCCGTGAGGACAAAGACTCTGGCTGCCGGCCCGGGGTATATTTTCTTCTTCACAAGGGGGCAGGGTTCCTGCCGGTGTTTGCTGACTATGCTTTTGGTCGTCAGCCCGGGGTGATGCGCTCGATGGTTCTATCCGAGTGAGTTTGGTGCCGGGAGCATTGACCGGGGGGTGGATTTGTGGGAGACTCGGTGGTGTTCTCTGTGGTTTCTGCGGGTTGATATGCCGCTTTGCTGCCGGGTGAGGCTTCAGATGGCGGGTATATTTTGGTGACGGGAAGACCGGTTCGACGGGAGGACAGAGCATGTATTGTGGTTTGGCGCCTTTTTTGAAGAACAACTGGCGTTATCTGCTGGCGGTGGTGCTGCTTTCCGCGGTGGCGATAGGCTGGGTGCTGGCCTCAGGTGGTGATGAATACGTCATCTCCGGGGTCAGAGAATACACCGGCGGGCAGATCCCCGCCCTGGAGGAGCTGGAGCGGCAGCAGTACCCGGATGAAATGAGGAGCATCATACTGGCCGTGGAGAAATGGTATGCCCTGGGTGAGCGGAAGCAGATCGACGCAGAGGACCTGCGGGCGGAGTTCATCCCCAGATCGGAGGATATGACCAGCACCAAAGAGTTCATGCAGGCGGGTATTGAGCTGTTTGCCCGGCTGCAAAACCCCCACGCTCAGTTTGTCGTTTTCCCCTTTGGTCGCCGGGTGCAGGTTGATCTGATTGAAGACAGGCTGATTATCACGGCGGCAGGGGAGGAAGTTGTCTCCGAGCACCCAGAGATTGAGGCAGGTGCCCAGATTGTGGCCGTAGATGAAACTGCGGCGAACCAGTGGCTTTCTGAGCGGGGCAGATACGTGTCTTCGGCAAACGCCCACTGGAGACTGCACGGGGCGGCGGGGGAGGTTTTTCTGTGTTATCCCTTTGAGGATGAGGTGCGGAGCTACGATCTTGCCTATCCCGACGGCAGCAGTGCAACAGTCGATATTAGGCTGGACCGACCCCACAACGAAATCAGGCAGGACATGCAGCTTACCGGTGTAACGCACAAGAGGCTGGGCGACACCGGTTACATCGCCCTGGGAGCCCTTGCGGACGGGGTGGTCGAGGAGTTCGACCGGGCGTTGAGCGAGGTCATCGACACCGAGGCCCTCATCCTCGATCTGCGGCGCTGCGGTGGAGGCAACAGTCTGTACGCCGACGAGATATTCCGGCGGTTTATCCAGTCCGAGACCAGCGTTTGGGTGGGAAGCCCAGATTACCAGCGCACTGCCGAGCCTTACCATGACCTGAACTACAGTGCACATCTGGTGGTGTTGACCGGCCCCTATACCTTTTCTGCCGCCGAGGGCCTGGCCTTTGACATCTACGATGCGGACAGGGCTTTATTTGTGGGGGGTCCCACCCGGGGCTGCTCCGGAGGAGGCCCCCGCACCTTTGTGACCGACGGCGGCTTTTTGTTCAGGTTTCCCACCCGCGGCGTCGATCACTCCGCGGCGGGCACCGAGATGGAAGGTGGCGGCCTGATTCCGCATGTGCAGGTTGAGCAGACGCTGCAGGATTATTATCTCGGAGTTGACACGGTGCTTGAGCATGCCCGCAAACTGCTGAGCGACTGACCGCTGCCGGATCAGTACTCACCAGAGCCTGGTCAGTGTATCTCACAGAAAGTAAAAGGGCAGTCCGAACTCTTCCTCAAGGCGTATCCAGTGTTCGCCGAGGAGATCCCTGCCGTCGGGGCCCAGAAATCTTGTGGTGGTAAAGGCGACGTCAAAGTCATCCAGTCCGCTTATTTGCCCGCGCGCCCGCAAAAAGTCCCCTACCGTCAGCAGGCCGCCGCAGTCTATGCTTCCTCCGAAGAAGTGATTCTGCACCGCCGCCGTCTGCACATGCCGGGCATCTATTTGTTCCGTCAGCTTCTTCATCAGATGCTTTGCCCTGATGGAAGTGAGGATGAGCACTTCGAAGTGGGGGAGTATCCGGCAGTTGATGTCCCCTGCAACGCCCGGGTCTACGTCGTCTGCCAGCTTCACCACTTCCCCGCCTGACAGATTCACTGTCCTGGGTTGTCCATCAGCCGTCTCAATGCAAACCACCTTTGCGCCGCTTTCGTCAAGCAGCTGGTTTGCCTGCGTGCCCGTTTGCGGGATTTCTCCATCGATTGAGCCTATGATGTCGCCCACCTTGATGTCCTCGGCTTCCGAATATATTACCTCTGCACTGTTCATTGGCCCGCGAGCATCCGGGCTGGTTATGAAAAGCGACGGGTGGTGGGCCCTCCACCGGGCTAACCTGTCTCTGAGCTGGCGCGTGGGGCAGGTTGTCATCTGGATTATCTTTTGAGGAGCAGATCTGGTGAACCGCGGGACGCTGAATGAAAGGCGCTTTACTCCCCCGCAGTCTGAAGCGATGCTGACAATCTCATCATACTGGCTCCATCCGGCCAGGCGGGGCATCGGATTCGTGCTGAGCGAGACATCGATATCCCTGCGGGCGAAGGACCGGATTATATCTTCTGTGGGCAGTTCTCGTCTGTCTTTCAGGTAGTCGGCAGTTATGTATTTGCGGATATGCTCGGCCTCGAGGAAATGAACTGACAGGTCAATGCTGTCTGTGTGCTCGGAGATGAAGTCGACATCTTCCTCGGTCAGTCCGGTGGCAATTATGGAGAGATCGATCCTGGCCCGCGGAAACCGGCTTCTGACCAGCTGCAGGTTCTGCCTCCACCGGGGATGGCTCAAAAAATCTGCAGCGCAGAACCGTCCGGACTCTCCGATGTATGTTCGCCTCTGTGGGTCGATGAAACACAGAAGCTGCTGCAGCAGGTTCTGCGAGATGTAGTCCCCCGGTATGTAAGTCTTTCGCACCCCCTCGGGATTGTGGCGAAGACAGCAGTGGATTCAGTGATTCCGGCAGGTGGAGGCGGTGATTATGCAGTTGTCCTTTGCGTAGTCCTGACTGAGAAGCTGCAGGTTTTCTGCCCCGGTTGTAGTCATATACCGAAATTCTCCTTTCTGTGTCATGCCCGTCGGCAGGAGCCATTGGGTGGTATGTGATACAGCTTGGTTGAACCTGCAGACCGAATTCGGCTTCGCTGAAAGCTGTCGACAATCCAGCGATGCACCTGCTTACAGGTCAGCTGTATACCGGCAGGCCGGGTAGCCTGTGCATCCCCAGAATCGGCCCCGACGGCCGCTTCGCACCACCAGGGTGCCCCCGCAGCGGGGACAGGTCCTTTTGTCTTTGCCGGCTTTGCTTTGGCCTTTGCCGCCTTCCGCGGCGGGTTTCACACCCGAGGACATCAGCTCGTCGGTGAGCTTCTGGCGGTGCCACAGTTCGACGGGACTTTTTTTGGCCAGCCGGTAGGCGCTTTCCGTGAAGTCGCTGTTGGTGAGCACTATACCCTTGTGGGCGTCGTAGTAGTTCATGGCTCCGAGCACTTCCTGTACCGATTTGATGCCGACGATGCCGTCCCATCTTTTCGCCTGCACGACCACTTTTCGTCCGTCTTTTTGCAGTACGAGGTCTGCACCGTAATCCGAAGTCTTCGGCGTCTGCTTTACCCGGTAACCCTTTCGTTGGAAATGGGCACGGGCAAATTGTTCGAACTCAACACCGCTCATCCGGTCGACCTGGTGGATGCCGCTTTCGGCCAGTCTCTGTTCGGCCCTCCGGGCAAGCAGCAGGCGTATGCTGAGATACCCCGCGGCTGCCACGCCGAAAAAGATCAGCATAGAGGTAAGACTTCCGATATTTTGCACCCACCAGCCGGCGAAAAGCAGCAGCAAAAGCATGATGAAATCTGGCAAAGAAGGTTTGCGTCTGCTGTACGATCGGCGCCCTGACACTGTCTTTTACCCCCGTCATTTGATTTTTTGCAGGATTGCTGGTTGCAAAAACAGCCTCCTGGCCCTACCGGCCTATACCCAAGCTCCAGTCCTTGCACTATTCGCCATATGTTGTCTGCTATCCTTGTGAAATCGCCCAGGTAGATCTCAGCCGGTTGAGCTCATCTGTTCTTTGGGGTGGATCAAAAAAACGGATGCAGCAGTGCAGCAACGCAGCGGCTTGAGGTCTGCTGCAGCGGCATGCGGCCGCGCCGGTAGGATTATCAGTGCCCGGGATGAGTCAATCCCTCTGACTGCCGGAGCTTGCTTTTCAAACAGGAAATTTTCTACGGGCGTCGAAAGCAAGCTTATCGGTGCATTCCCGCCGGTCGGAGGGAGGGATTTTATGCAGCGCAGGGTCATCCTGATCGACCCGCAGGACAACGTGGTCACGGCGCTGGCTGACCTGGACGCGGGAGAAGTAATTGAGGTGAAGCAAAACTGTGAAAGTCTGTCGGTCCGCGTAACAGAAGAGATACCCTTTGGGCACAAGGTGGCCGTCGAGCCCATCTGTGCGGGAGGAGAGATCATCAAGTACGGTCAGCCCATAGCGCGTGCCACGCAGCATATCTGCGCCGGAGAACATGTGCACGTACACAACGCCGATGCCCAGCGCGGTCGGGGAGACCTATCATGAGGGAGGTTACATGAATATGGATAAGCTTACCGGATATCCGCGCAGCGACGGACGCGTGGGAATACGCAACCACCTGCTGGTGCTTTCGTCGGTGGTTTGTGCCAACCGGGCGGCAGAGAGGATAGCCGCGGAGGTCCCCGGCGCCATCGCCCTGACACATCAGCACGGATGCGCCCAGCTGGGGGAGGACCGGGAGCGAACCCGCCGCACCCTGGTGGGTTTCGGCAGCCACCCCAACGTCGGGGCAACCCTGGTGGTTGGTCTGGGCTGCGAGGCGATTCAGCCCGGGACCATAGCTGATGGAGTTTGCGGTGCGGGCAGGCAGGCGGAAGTTCTCACCATACAGGACTGCGGTGGAGTCTCCAGCACGGTCGAACGGGGAGTATCCCTGCTGCGGAGCCTCACCGGAGAGATGAAGGATTCCACGCGGGTTCCGATCGAGTGCGAGGATCTGATCCTGGGGACCGAATGTGGTGGGTCTGATGCCACCAGCGGGTTGGCTGCCAATCCCAGCCTGGGAAGCGCTGCGGATTCTGTGGTGAAGCGGGGTGGCACCGTGATACTGTCGGAGACCATGGAGATGGTCGGCGCAGAGCATCTTTTGATGCAGAGAGCCGAGACGCAGGCGGTGGCGGATCAGATTGACGCGACCGTGCGGCGGACCGAGGAAAATGCGCTGAACATGGGAGAGGACATTCGCGGATCGCAGCCGGCGCCGGGGAACATAGCCGGAGGAATCACCACCATCGAGGAAAAGTCGCTGGGCTGCATCTTCAAAGGGGGCACTACCCCCATCCGGGAGGTGGCAGCATACGCCACGCGGCCTCAGAAGTCAGGCCTGGTAATCATGGATACCCCGGGGCAGGATGTCGAATCAGTCTCCGGGATGGTGGCGGGTGGAGCGCAGGTAGTGGTTTTCACCACCGGGCGGGGAACTCCAACCGGCTGCCCGATCGCTCCGGTGATCAAGGTGACGGCCAATGAGCGGACGGCCGAGTTTATGGCTGAGCACATCGATGTGGATCTAAGCGGGGTGATCCGGGGAGAGATGTGCACCGCCGAAGGGGGAGACAGGGTGCTGCGCTGCATCGCCCGCACCGTCGGGGGCCGTAAGGTGCAGGCAGAGATCCTCGGCCACCGGGAGTTCGCCATCTATCGTACGGCTCCCAGCGTCTGATGGCCGCAAAACTCGAAAGCGGAACACTGTTTGAAGGTGTGTCGGTCGAAGGGATTTTTCAAAGGGCTTCGTCCGAAGACAGCCACATGCTGTATTGACCTGTGGGTCCGCAGCCAGAGAATGACCTGGTTTGCTTTCAGCTGTCCTTATGTGTGATGGCCGGGCTACCGGGCTGCCGGTTTGCGGTTTGATTGACCTTAATGATCAACGGGCAGGTCCGGTAATATAAAGACAGAATAGTTCATCTGCCCTTCGGGCGTGAGGAGTGAAAGCCTTATGATGGCCATGGTTGACCGCTTGCGTTTTCACCTGTACGTTTCTGCCGGACTCATCCCGGTGGTATGGGTTCTTTTTGAGGTGCTCAAAAGCGGCTGGATAGTCAACCTGTTTGCATTAGCCGGAATTTCTGCCTTCATATTGGTGTCGGGTCCCTACGTTGGGGCAGTGGTTGGTGTGAGCATAGGTCTGGGAATAGCAATGGCACAGGATGCGATCGAGCACTACTTTGAGGTGTTGAAGGAAGAAAGAAGGAAACGTATTCGGCTGTATGAGTGAAGGACCGGAGATTCGCGTTCCAGGGTTCCCCAGGGCCGACTGAAAAGGCATCGGGGATGCGGGGCTGCAGTACTTCACCTTCGCTCAACACTTGCCTGTTTGATTTAAGCTTTCACTGCAGCGCCCTACCCCTCTGCTTTGATCTGCACCTTTCGGAGGAGCACCGGGTGGGGGTGTCCCCCTTCCCGGGACAGCTCCCTCTCTAACTCCTCTGCAGGCCTTATCATGTGGCCGTTTTCCGTAGGATCCTCTCTATCTCCTGTGACTTATGACGATAAAAGGGGGACCACATGCAGACTCTGGCGCCACCCCTGCAGCCGCGTACTCATTCTTTTCACATCAGCGCCGTCCTGCTGTTTGCAGTCGCGGGTTTTTCGGTCTGAATGCAACTACAAGCAAGTTCTGTTCATAATCTGCCGGTGAGACTGCTGTGAAGTTAAATATAGTTGCTTTTACTTGCCATATGCGCTATGCTGACAAAGGAGGTGATGGGGGTGTCCGATGAGAAAGGCCTGATCAGCGCACACAGGCTCGCGGAAGCGCTGGACGTCTCGGTGGAGACGGTGTGGAAGTACACCCGGGAGGACCAAATTCCCTACGTGAAGCTGGGAGAGAGGCAGTACCGGTACCGGCTGCAGGAAGTACTTTTTGCCCTGGGTGACCGCAGTGTGCGGGACAGCCCCCAGGACTATGAGGTTGAGTTCGAACGAGAGTTCACCTACGATGACTACCTGAATCTGCCCGATGAAGCCGGCCGCCGCTTCGAGGTATTGGATGGGATGCTCATTAGAGAACCACCGCCTGACGTGATGCATCAGCGGGTTTCGGTGCGGCTTCTGCGGGTAGTTGATGACTACTTCCAAGGGGTTGATCCGGGCGGCCAGGCCTTCTGTGCCCCGCTGGATGTGACTCTGGGAGAAAAGACGGTGGTGCAGCCGGACCTGCTTTATGTAGCTTCTGACCAGCAGGATATCGTGGGGGAAAGGCGCATCGATGGGGCGCCGCAGCTGGTGGTGGAGATCCTTTCTCCTTCGAATCCGCGGAAGGACCGCCTGCAGAAGCTGCGGATCTATCAGCGGGCCGGAGTCCCCCACTACTGGATCGTCGATCCCGTTCAGAGGACCCTGGAGTGCTTGGCGCTGCAGGACGGACTGTATGCTTTTGCTGCGGGAGGGATGGATGATGACACAGTATGTCCACCGGGTTTCGGGGGGCTGCATATAGACCTGCAGAACCTGTGGTAATCGCCTCCGTCAACAGGAGCGTGGTCCCCGATCTACCCCACCAGTGAACTTTCTGTCCGACCCCCATGCCACCTGCAGTCAGCTGTCTGCCTCGCCGACTTCAGCAGCAGTGGATCGAGTCAGTCGGACTGCAGAAGCTGCAGCCGCTTTTCTTCGGAGTACGGTCTTCCGGAGCCCGGATCGATTGCGACGCAGGCTCCGTCGATGATGGCTGTCTGAATCCTGCCCAGCGCCACATCGCTTCCGACCAGGTGAGGGGCATCCAGATAACCCTTCTGAACGGCCTGTGCCAGAACGTCGGGGTCGGTCAATGGATCGTCTCCCTCTCCCAGCTGCTCTATGGCCCGCAGCAGGACCTGCGCTTCCCGAAGGAGGTGATCCCGCCAGCGCCGGACCTTATCATCCCTGGTCATATCGGGAATGCCCCGCAGGGCGTTGTCTACTACTTGCTGGGTAATGCGGCAGCTTCTGACGATCTCGTCTGCCTCTGCTGCATGGTCTGCTTCACAGTAGCCTACCACGTGGACGATGTGTGGTTTCAGGGCCATCTGAAGCAGGGTCGATGAGGCCAGCTGTCCACGAGCCCTTTCCGGATCGGGAGGGAAGCTGAAAAGCCCGCTTCTGACCTCGCGCCATATGCGGAAATCACTTTTAGCCAGCGACTCTATCAGCTGCCGTTTGGCCAGCATCTTGCCCAGATCCCGAGAAAATGAGACGCCAGCCGGAGTGTTGAACATAAACTGGGCCACATAATCGCCGACTCCCGCCGCCTTGGCGTTGTATGCTGCCAGATAAGCTGCTGCCACAGCGATCACATCCGGTGCATCCCGGAGGCTCCAGTGGTGCGATTCGTTTACCTCAACCGGGATACTGCGTTGAGCATGCCACCGCATCAGCCTCTGCGCCTCGCATATGGAACGCCTGAGCGTCCGTGGTCCCCTTCCGTCCATCACGTTGTACCAAAACAGCGGCACTGCACACCACGCGTTGTTGATGGTGGTTGCGAGGAGTCCCGCCATGGCGAAAACATCAGCTGTACCGCTGTAGCAGCGCATAAGCGGGTAGTTGCCCCGCCGCGATGCTTCGTACAGACGGATCAAATCCTCTCCAGTTCGCATGGGCACCCCTCCTGCTCCGTCCTCCTCCGGATTCTGCTCATCCGGGCGGAAAAAGGCCCGCTGGGCATTCTGGTCCGGGCCCAACGATATCACGTCCAGCACCTCCGCCCGGGCGATTTTTGCTATTCCCTCAGCAGTTTCATCCATGGTCGGCCGTCCGTAGTGATGACGCAGCAGGGGGCGGGGATAGGACTCCTCAATACGCTCCACCAGCGTCTGCGGCGGCAGCTTCTGCTTCTTTCTGCTGTCCGATCCCCTCAGATAACTCAGCACGTCATCGGGTGAATTATGATCATCGAACAGAGCGTGAAACAGCCCCACCTGCCTGGCCACCTGGCACACGGGAGTAGTCCCCCCGAAGACGAAATCGACATCAGTCATGCTCCGCCGGTCAGCCTCGGCCTTCAGAGCGCGCAGAAGAGGCGCAGCAGTCTCCGGAGTCAGGCGGTAGCTGACCGCAATGACAGCCGCACCGCTCAGAGTGGACTCCGTCAGCAGCGAATCGGGCGACAGACCCGTTCCCAGATACCGCGTACGGTAGCCCTCGCCTTCCGCCAGCCGCAAAAAGTTCAGCAGCCCGGCGACATGGCGGCATCCTCCCAGTGTCGCTCCCACAATAAGCATCTCATTAGAAGTTTTTTGCATGATTCACCCCACCAGCTGTTCAATTGGTTCACCGTCGACAAGATTCCATATCTGCTCAACAGAAAGACCGTGCAGGCCGAGCGTTTCCACCGTTCTGCCCTCGGCCCAGTAGTCCCTGGCGTGAAGCGCGCAGGCCAGCTGGATTATCGCATCGATCGTGGGAGTCGGGACTCCCAGCATGCGGCCCAGAGAAGCCATCGGTACCAATCCGAAGGGCACATCCTCGACGATGTAACGGTGCGCCAGCGTGCCGGGGGATGCGATTCCGCGATAATGAGGATTCGCCCGCAGCGCCTCGTGCAGTGATTCGGCCCGCACTCCGTAGGCTCTGCGCAGAAAGTCCAGGCTGGAAAGCGGCTCGAAGTCCAGAGCACGACTTACCCGACACCGTTCGGCGTCCATTCGTTCCAGAACGCGAGTTACCGTCCTGGTCATTCCCTGCCGGTAGTATTCAAAGCCCAACCCCTCTTCTATGCGCACGGCATTCAGAATGGTTGGTGCCGGATGAAATATTGCTCCGATGTTGTTCATGCTGGTAGCCAGGACATTTTCGGCAGCTCTGAACTGGGGAAAGGGCAGCCGCAGGTAGCGCAGCACCTGCCCGGTGCGGGCTGCCGGAAGCGCTGCAAGCGGTACGGTCTTCTTCATGCCGAATATCGTCGCCTCAGCCGGGCCGGTCACGCGGCTGGCGAATATGAAGGTCTGCGCTTCCGCCACGGTGATGTCTGGCGGTACTCCGCACCGGTCGAGGGCTGACCTGAACTCCAGCGCCCCTCCCGTTCTGCCCGGATTCAGCACGACGATCTGACCAGGCTGCAGGTGGGCAGCCGCTCGCCTGGCTATGTCGCGGTGCCCGCAGGCAGGCACAGCCACCATGATCACGTCCGCGCCTTCGACAGCTGCCCGCAGGTCTGAGGTCACCCGGTTCAGCGGGGCAAAGGTTCTGACTATTCCCCGCAGATGCAGCCCCTTGTCCTGGCTGATCTTCTCTATTTTTGACGGGGTTCTGTTGTAAAGGTTTGTGCGAAACCCCATTGCTGCCAGGTAGCCAGCCATCGCCTGACCTCCGCCGCCTGCTCCGATCACTGCAAAACAAAGCTCAGATTTAGACATTCCCCTCCTCCTCTCGAGGGCGCGCAAAAACGGCTATACTTCAAAAATCAGCTGCAAAACTCTCCAGCTCTGCTTGAAGAACCCGATGTATGGTGGGCGCTTGACCAGAAGGGCACTCATAAGATAAAAAATTACAACCTCACACAGTATATTCTATTTGTATAGATGATGTCAAGATTTATGCGCCCCGAGGGCCCCGTGCGGATAATTGTCATTATCGGCACTACTGCGAGAGTTCACCTGCGATAACCACCTGAATCTGCAAGATGATCCCGGCCGCGGCTGTGAGGTGTTGGAGGGGATGCTCATCGGGGAGACCTGAAGTGATGCATGAGCGGGGTTTCGGTGCGCCTCCTGCGGGTCGTCGACGACTGATTCGAAGAGTCTGGTCCGGGTGGCAAGGCCCTCTGTGTTCCGCTGGATGTCACCCTGCGAGTACAGCCGGATCTGCTTTACGTAACTTATGAGCAGCAGGAATATTGGGGGAAAGGCGCATCGAAGGGCGGCGCAGCTGGCGTGTAAATTTCGTGACTACTCTTCTCAATGCTCGTCATACATGTCAGTGAGCCCGAGTATTCTCTCAACCAGTTTACTGTCCGCATCGTCATTGACCTCGAGGTGAGCGCACCTGCGGTCTACTACCATTATCTGCACCGGTATTTCATCTGGATAAGCGTCACAGCTTCCCTCGTTTGCATGTTTGAGGTAACACACCCAGCATGGTGGAAGGGGGAACTCATCATCCGCTCCCCAAGAGAAACGTCCGCTCAACTGCAACACCTCCCGTCGCATTTCATGCTTCGTTTGGCTGCTTTCTGTTCAGCTCCTTTCGCCGCCTATTTGCGGAACCTGAATCTGCTTACTGATCCTGTATGGCGTTCTGCTTGTGAGCACCAGAAGGCATCGTGCAGGTGTTTCAGATGGACAGGGGTCTGGCTGTCCCGCCGTCTACGAGGTTCTTTGGCGTAAAGCGGAGTGGATTGCATTACCGGACCCCAGTTTCC
>PUMD01000195.1 GCA_003551215.1 Clostridia bacterium
AAGAGAACCCGCCGCAAGGCGGGATCAATTGCAGAAGAATCCCTCGTTTCATTCATTGCCACACCGCGGGGTCAACCCCAGCTGCTTTCAGTCCTTCATCTTGGCTCCCAGCTTCTGCATGTGCTCGCCCATGCGCTCCACGGTCGACGGCTCTCGCCTGCCCATCATTCCGTCAGGCGCCATAACCAGAGCAAAGGCAGCTCCCAAAAGACCTCCCAGAAGCAGTCCTTTTGTGAAACCTCGCACTTGTGCATCGCCTCCCTGCAGTACGTCAGTGGTCGTCCTTTGCTTCCTGAACAGAATCCTCAAAGGAGAACAGATTTCCCTCGTCATCAATCAGGTAGACCTGCGGATTATCTTCACCACCGCTGTCAAACTCCACGTAACAGCTGCGGCAGTAATGCCGCTGTGGGCCAACCTCGCCCACCTGCCGGCTTCCGCAGTTCGGACAAAGGAGTCTATTGTTGGGATTGTTGCTCATTTGATAGCCTCCTACTGCCCATATAGTTACCTCGCAGGGCTCTCAATATACTCACCCGACAGGCGGTGCACAGACTTGGCAATTACGCCGCCTCCCACCAGCATGGAATCGCAGTAAAAGACTGCCGCCTGTCCCGGTGTGACAGCAAACTGAGGCTCAAAAAACTCCACCTTGAGCCGGGCATCCCCAGCTGGGCTGATCCTCGCCCCCGCCGGGCGGGCATTATAGCGGATCTGAACCTCTACCTGCATGGGTTCCCGCAGGCTGTCAAAGGGAAGTAAGTTTACGTGATGAACTTCCGCACCGTCTGCCTGCAGGGCCTGTCTCGGCCCCACAACCAGGGCGTTTCGCGGACGGTCCATGTGCAGCACATAAAGCGGCTCTGGGGCAGATATGCCCAACCCCCTTCGCTGGCCCACGGTGTAAAAGGGCAGGCCGCGGTGCTCTCCCAGGACGCTCCCGTCAGCATCCACTATCGGGCCGGGTTCGATGCATTCGCTCGACCGGCGGCGCAAAAAGTTCCTGTAGTCACCCTGAACAAAGCAAACATCCTGACTCTCAGGTCGCCCAGCGACAGGCAGACCCCTTTGTGTCACAGCTGACCGCACCTCATCTTTTGTCATCTCGCCCAGTGGGAAAAGAGCCCTCTGCAGCTGATACTGCTGCAGTCGGTAAAGCATGTAGGTCTGATCCTTTCTGCTGTCGGAGGCACGGTAAAGCAGCCAGCGCGACGTCTGCTCATCACGGCGGAGGCGGGCGTAGTGCCCGGTGGCCATGTAATCAGGCGACCAGTCACCAACCGCCCTCCACAGGGCGGAAAACTTGATGCTGGGATTACACACGGTGCAGGGATTTGGGGTACGCCCGCGCAGGTATTCGGAGACAAAATGGTCTACTACGGCATCCTCGAACGTATCCGAAAGATCGACCACGCGGTGTGGGATTCCCAGGTGTTCGGCAACCCGGCGGGCGCTGCGTATTGCAGAAGAATCGGCCTCGATCCCCAGGCGCATGGTAACACCGAAGGTCTGATACCCCTGTTCCACCATCAGGGCACAGGCCATAGAGCTGTCCACTCCACCGCTCAGCGCCACCGCAACAGAGGGTGTGCTCTTCCGCTTGTTACTCGGCGTTGGGGTCATCTTGTTTCCGCCGGTAATCTTCAATGGCCTCCTTTAAGGCATCTGCGGCCAGATTTGAACAGTGCAGTTTGGTATCCGGCAGGCCTCCCAGCTGCTCGGCAACCTGCATATTGGTGATCTCAAGGGCTTGCTGCAGCGTTTTTCCTTTTACCATCTCAGTTATTATGCTGCTGGTGGCAATCGCCGCTCCGCATCCAAAAGTACGGAAGCTGGCCTCAGTCACACGATCATCCTCCACCCTTATGAAAAGCTCCATTATGTCACCGCAGCTCGGATTACCAACCTTGCCCACTCCATCAGGGTTTTCCATCTCGCCTATATTGCGCGGGTTCATAAAATGCTCCATGACCTTATCGGTGTATTCCATTCCGATCTCTCCTTACAGCAAAGTGATAAGCATCAATAATCCAACGGTGACATACTGCGAAGTCGGCTGACGATACCCGGGAACACCTGCAGTACATAATCCACATCTTCCTCTGTATTTTCTCGACCGAAAGTCAGACGAACAGATGCGTGGGCCAGCTCGGGTTTCATCCCCATCGCCGAAAGCACGTGGGACGCCTCCAGGGTCTCCGAGGTACAGGCTGAACCCGAAGAAGCAGCTATGCCCTCTGCGTTCAAACCCAAAAGCATCGCCTCACCCTCCACCCCGGCTATGCTGACATTGGCGTTGTTGGGCAGCCTTTCGTCCCTGCTTCCATTTATGTGCAGACCTTCAATCGATTCCTGGAGTCCGTCGAGAAGCCGATCCCGCAATCTGATCATGTGGCTGCGGCGGAACTTGAGCTCTTCTTCGGCCAAAGCACAGGCCTCTCCCAGTCCGGCGATTCCTGCAACGTTTTCGGTTCCAGCTCTCATGTTTCGTTCGTGATGCCCACCGTGCTGCTGCGACCGTATCCTCGTACCTTTACGGAGGTACAGTGCTCCTACTCCCTTCGGACCGTAAATCTTGTGCCCGGATATGCTCAGCATGTCCACTCCAAGCTCGGATACATTCACATCCAGCTGACCGACCGCCTGTACAGCATCAGTGTGAAACAATACCTCATGGCGGCGGGCGATTTCGGCAATTTCAGCCACCGGCTGAACGGTGCCCACCTCGTTGTTGGCCATCATGATTGTCACCAGGATGGTGTCATCTTCAATGGCATCTGCAACTTCGTCGGGGTCCACCCTGCCCTCGGAGTCAACCCCGACTTCTGTGATGCGAAAACCATGTCTTTTTAATGCCTTACAGGCGTGCAGAACCGCGTGGTGCTCACCCGCGGAGGTGACGATGTGTTTACCCTTTTTGCGGTTGTACCAGGCAGCGCCCTTGATGGCCAGGTTATCTGACTCGGTCCCCCCGCTGGTGAATATTATCTCCTCCCGATCCTCGGCTCCAATCAGTCCGGCCACCTGTTCGCGAGCCCTGATCAGAGCCTTACGGGCCGCTTCACCGAAGGAGTGAACGCTGGAGGCATTTCCATAATCAGCCAGCATGTATCGGTTGACCACCGATGCCACCCGAGGATGAACCGGCGTTGTCGCGGAATGATCCAGATAAATGCGTCTCATACGCTCCCGCCCTCCAATCATGCACAATATCTGCTGCTGCGCTGTCTATATGTTATCCCTCAATCGCCCTGATTCACCCGCCTTCGTCCCGGCAGCATTTTCCGCCAGGTCCTGAAGAGATATCGAATCAACAACATCAGTGAGGCTGTCTCGAAGGCTCACCCAGACCGGTCGGGCCGAGCAGGCATCCTGTCTTTCGCAGACCTGCTCATCCGTTTCGCGGTCCACGCAATCAACCGGCACAAGTGGTCCCTCAAGCACACGCAAAACGTCTCCCACGCTGATGTCAGCAGGGCTGCGCGACAGATGATATCCACCCTCCGGCCCGCGCACACTGCGTACCAGCCCAGCACGGCGCAGCGGACTGAGTATCTGCTCCAGGTAGCTGTGTGAAAGCCCCTGGGTCTGCACAATTTTCTTTATCGATATGGGACCGCAACCGTGCCGTCTCGCCAGGACTATCATCGCCAGCAGCCCGTATCTTCCCCGGGTTGATATCTTCATTGTGTGCAACCACCTTCAGCCTGCCATATTCCTGATTAAATTAGTCAACTTTGTCGGTATTAAAATAACAGGCACGGTAAACCAAGTCAAGCAGATCAGGGATGAGTGACAGTCCAGAGGACCGGCTTGTCCACCGATCAACCCTGCTGGGAGGATTCGGGCTCCTGCTCCTCCCCTACAAACCACTCAAGCCGCCTGGCTATTGATTTCTCGTAGCCCTGTCCGGTCGGTTTATAATACTCGGCATCGACCAGACCATCCGGCAGGTACTGCTGGTCGGCCCATCTCCGGCTGCAATCATGCGGGTACCGGTAGCCGCTACCACGTTTCAGTTCTTCTGCCCCAGAATAGCTGGCATCGCGCAGATGCAGCGGAACTCCTCCTGCTTGCCCCTCTCGCACGTCATCCAGCGCCGCATCAATCGACAGCGCTGAGTTGCTCTTGGGGGCCGTGGCCAGGTATAAAGCGGCCTCGGCAAGGATAATTCTTCCTTCCGGCATTCCCACGCGTTCCACCGCCTGCGCGCAGCTTACGGCCACCTGCAGCGCCCGGGGGTCGGCAAGGCCCACATCTTCGGCCGCATGCACCATGAGGCGCCGGGCTATAAACCGTGGCTCTTCTCCGGCATAAATCATTCGCGCCAGCCAGTAAAGTGTGGCGTCGGGATCAGAGCCGCGGATGCTCTTTATGAATGCCGATGTTGTGTCGTAATGCGCATCACCGTCGCCGTCGTAGTTGAGAGCACGCTGCTGGATGGATTCGCAGGCTACCTCCAAAGTCAGCCTCCGTACCTCACTGTCGTCCGGTTCGGTGGTCAGTACAGCCAGCTCAACGGCATTGAGAGCTGAACGCGCGTCTCCCGCCGCTGTCCGGACGATATGATGCAGTGCATCATCATCCGCCTGCACACTGTAATCGCCCAGCCCCCGCTCCTCATCGCCAAGAGCATCTCTGACGATGGCAAGAACATCCTCATCCGAAAGAGGCTGCAGCTCAAATACCCGCGACCGGGAGACCAGCGGAGCTATTACTTCAAAATAGGGATTCTCGGTGGTAGCTCCTATGAATATCACCACACCCTTTTCCACCGATGGCAGCAGGGCGTCCTGCTGAGCCTTGTTGAAGCGGTGCACTTCATCTATGAAAAGGATAGTCCTGCGACCGTACATACCCAGGCGGTCTTTGGCCTCTTTGGCCACCCTGCGAATATCGGCAACCCCAGACATAACCGCATTCAGCCGCTCGAATTTTGCCTCGCTCGCTCTGGCTATTATTCCCGCCAGCGTAGTCTTACCTGAACCTGGGGGCCCATACAGGATAATCGAGGTAAGGCGGTCGGCCTCTATAGCCCTGCGCAGCAGCCTGCCTTCCCCTACTATGTGATCCTGGCCCACCATCTCATCGAGAGTGCGGGGCCTCATGCGGTCGGCCAGCGGCGCTTCCTTTTCCAGGTACTCCTCCCGGTTGCGGTCAAATATGCTCATGGATCGATGGGGGCGCACGCCAGCAAGTGAGTGCGCCCCCGGACACCCCCTTTAGATGTAGCGTTCGAACCACTCGTTTATTTTGTCCAGACGGTGAATGCGGTGCCAGGGACTGCCCCCCCTCGACAGGCCGTGGCTCTCATTGGGATAACGGATAAACTCGGTGTCTATGCCCCTCTTTTTCAGGGTGGCGTAGACCTGTTCGCCCTGTTCAACCGGGCAGCGGTGGTCCTCTTCCGAATGTATCACCAGCGTGGGAGTCTCCGTCTCGTGCAGATAGCTCAGCGGAGACTGCTGACGGTAGGTCTCGGGGACCTCCCAGGGATGACCGCCCCACACCTCATCCCACATGTAGCCTATGTCGCTGGTGCCCCAGAAGCTGTGGACGTTGGACACGCAGCGCATGGTCACAGCTGCGGCAAATTGGTCAGTATGACCGATCACCCAGTTGGTCATATAACCTCCATAGCTGCCACCTGCCACACCCAGGCGATCTTCATCCAGCTGCGGATACTGCTGCAGGGCAGTTTCCATTCCCGCCATGACGTCGGCGTAATCCGGGTCTCCCCAGGCCGGTTCAATGGCTGCACAGAAGCCTTCTCCGTAGCCCGAGCTACCTCTTGGGTTGGTAAACACCACCGCCCAGCCCTGTGCCGCCATCAGCTGGAACTCAAAAAAGAAGGTTCCCGTGTACATGGCGGTGGGCCCTCCATGAATCTGCAGGACTGCCGGAATGTCGCCGTCCTCGTCGGCGTCTGGGAGGATTATCCACCCGTCCACCTCGGGAGAACCTGCCTCCGCCCGGGCGGTAAACCTCTGCGGCAGGTATACCCGCCTCTGTGCCAGCAGTTTTTCGTTTGCCCCCACCAGCTGTTCTTCTGGGATATCCTGCAGCCCTTCGTCCAACACATCATCCGAATACGTGCCGGCAGCAATAGCCGGGTCGCCTTCCAGCCTGAGCAGTGACAGCTCATTGGGGTTTTCTGCTGTCGCTACCGCCGCGACCACTTTATCTATATCCGGCCGAATGTGTGCGTTGAAAATTGCCCTGTCGCCGGTGGTCAGAAGCTGCGGCTTGCCCGATGCCGCATCAACCGACACCAGTTGGGTGGTGCCCCGCTCGCTGGTCAGGTAGTATATGGTCTCGCCGGACTCGTCCCAGGTAAGCCGCGGGGAAGCCCCGGAAAACCGCATATCAGTTATAGACCGGTCGCCGAAAGATACGTCATAATCGGCGGTCAGATCGACCAGTTCGCATTCGCCGGGACGATCCGGGTCGCTTAGTTGAGCCAGCCAAAGCCGGGTATTTGTATACATACCACGTCGCTCGCGGCAGTTTCCCAGATAGGCTATACTGCTTCCATCGGGAGACCAGCTGGGCGAATGAGCCGGTCCAAGACTGTCGGTCACCCGCACCGGGTCGCTGTCTGCAGCTTTTTCGACCGGAAACAGCCATATATCCGAAAAACGCTGCATATCCGGATTCTCTGCCCGACAGGCAGTCACGGCAAGCCACTTCCCATCGGGACAAAAGGCAGGCTGTCTGTGGTCGTAGTCACCAGAGGTAATCACCCGGGGCTTTGGCAGCTGCTCTGGTTCCTCGGGAAAACCAGCATCAAAGTCTATCAGCGCCACCTGGCTGCGTTTATCCTCTAAAAATCCTGCCCCATCCGCCTTATACTTGATCTTTTTTATATGCTTCACATCTTCGGTGTACTTTTCGTACAGGGCTTTCAGTTCGTCGACTTCCCCGGATTCCTCGTCGCCTTTTGCCTGGTCATCCTCTCCCGCCAGCTGCAGCCCCTCATCCGGATCAAAACGACAGACTGCTGCCAGTTTGTCTCCATCAGGAGACCACACGAAACTACCCACTCCCCCTTCTATTCGGGTCAATGGGTAGGCCTCTCCACCGCCTGCCGGCAGTATCCAGATCTGTCGGCCGCACTTTTCACCGTAGACCGGTCGGTCCGACAGGAAGGCCAGCCATCGCCCATCAGGTGACCAGCGCGGATGAGAATCGCTGCCTGCGCCTGCTGTCAGTGGCCTACGGCCGCTGCCGTCGGAACCGGTCAGGTAAACGCGGCTTTGATACCCGTTGTCTTCTGCATCAACCTTGTGACGCACAAAGACAACCTCATCTCCTGTGGGCGACAGTCTCGGGTCACTCAAAAACTCAAACTTCAGAAGGTCTGTTGACTGAAAGTCTCGCAAGGTGACTCTCCTTTCCCTAATACCCCGCTACTTCAGCTCGCCTATAGTCCTGTGCATAGCCTCAACTGCATCGCTGATGTCTTCTGAGCTGATCTGGTAATGTGTGACCATCCTGATCCTCTGCTGGTGAACCGGGTTGGCCAACACATTTCGCTGACGAAGACTGTGGAGAAACTCCGGTGCGGTGAACCACTCGGGATCCACGTCAAACGCTACTATGTTGGTGCAGACGTCATCCGGATCAACTGAAAAAGGCTTCATTTCCGCCACTGCCTGCGCCAGTCTGGAGGCGTTTTCATGGTCCTGCTCAAGCCGCCTGGTCATCTCCTGCAGAGCCACTACTCCCGCAGCAGCCAGGACACCCGCCTGGCGCATGGCGCCACCCAAAACCTTGCGGGCACGCATACACTCCTGTATGAATTCAGCACTTCCGGCTATGACCGAACCCACTGGCGCGGCTAACCCTTTGGAAAGGCAAAACTGCACGCTGTCGACCGGAGCTGTGAGCTTGGTGACATCAACATCCTGTGCACATGCGGCGTTAAACACCCTGGCCCCGTCCAGGTGAACCTTTATCCCCGCATCATGGGCTACTTCGACCAGATTCTGGGTCATATCCGCAGAAAGCACAGTGCCTCCTGCTCTGTTGTGCGTGTTCTCCAGGCAGAGCAGCCCAGTCCGGGGAAAATGCATATTCTCGTCACGTATCGCTTCCCTGACCTGCTCGGGAGCCAACCTGCCCTTATCTCCCGGAAGGGTGCGTGTCTGACAGCCGGACAGAAGAGCTGCTCCCCCCGCTTCATACAAAAAGATGTGTGACTGCTCCTCCAGAAGTATTTCCTGACCCCTATCGGTGTGGGTCATCAGCGCAGCCTGATTACCCATGGTCCCGCTGGGGACAAACAGAGCAGATTCATGCCCCACCATTTCCGCTGCCAGCTCCTGCAGGCGGTTGATGGTCGGGTCTTCCCCATAGACGTCATCTCCCACTTCTGCCTCGGCCATGGCCCTACGCATGCGCGCAGTCGGCCTTGTTACTGTATCGCTGCGAAGATCTACTGCGGTCACGTTTCATTCTCCTCCCTACATAAGCTCAGGTTGCCTTTGTTGATTGTTCTATCTGCATCTGGAATCTTCCTGCTAAGTGCACACTTCTCCATAAGATCTCGCTGACCTGTCTTGTCGCCTGCACGTAGACCCACTGCTCATAATTCATCATCGGGCGGGCATACTAAAAAACAGCTATCTCACCGGGAGGTGTCTTTTGGTATGAATGCTATTAGATGGCATATATTCGTGGCGATTTTTTTGGCTGCAGCCTTAACTGTACTGACTCCTACACCGATCCATGGTCAGAGCAATAATTATGTGTTTGTGTATCGCCCCATAATGTGGCGGCAGACCCTGCACCTTTTACCCACAGCATACCACCTGCCTGAAGATGAACCGCACAGCACCCAGGCTGCCCAACAGGCACTTGATGCTCTGCTGCGGGGACGAGGAGAATCACCGAACTCATTTATCGCCAACATATTCCCCAGCGGAGCCAAAGTAAACTCGGTCGATGTGAGCGAAAACAAAATCACCGTAGACTTCAGCCCACATACGCGCAATCTGAATGTCGGGGCGCATGGAGAGTGGATCGCGGTACAGGCGATAGTCCATACTGCCCAGGCAGCGGCTGGATTGAGCACCAGAAAAGTGCGAATCGAGATCGACGGCAGTACCGTCGATACTCTCGGTGGTCACATCTTGGTGGGAGATCCGCTCGAGGCGGACGAGGATGCCTTGTGGCCGGGTGAAGACGCAAAAAATCAGCACTGGGCTCAACTGGAGATTCTGTCAGCAGAGATGGCCGGACTTATTACAGCAAAGGATCCGGTCAAGCCAGATGAACACATTACCCGACGGGAATTCATCCGTATGTGCGTAAAGGCAGTGAATCCGGATGCGCTTGGTGAACCTGGACAGACGTTTTCATCTTTTCCCAATCCCTTTTCGGATGTAGCGCAGAACTCACCGCTGGCCCGGTGGATTCGGGCGGTCATCGCAGAGGGGCTTTTGAGGCCATCTGACTACAGCCATCAGCAGCGCTTCATGCTGCAGGCCGAAGAACCTATCACCAGGCGAGAAGTCCTGGTGATCAGTGCCCGTCTTGCCAGACAGGTTCTCAGTGTCTCGAAAGCAGAGGACATGGCGGTCGGGGTACCCGGACAGAAATATCCTGACTGGCTGAAGGTTTATGTCAATGAGGCACACCAGCTGGGAGTACTCCGCGGCTATCCCGACCAGAGCCTCAGGCTGGAATCGCCTGCAACGCGGGCAGAATCAGTCAGCATGCTTCTGAGGGCAGCAGGCATGATACCGCACAAATCGCAATCGATATCCGTACTGCGGCCCGGGATTCGTGCCCGGCTCAGCCCGGGGCAGCTGGTTATGGGCACCATCGCATGTGGTGAGCGGGGACAGATTGACTGCAGAATCATCGCAGCTGAGCATGACCCGGTGCAAGTGCTGGCTGAAATACCACCGTGGCCGGACAGCCATCCGCTGCACAAAAGCCACAACAGGGCATGGTTTGCCTTCGAAATGCCCCAGATGGATTACAGCATACACCAAAAGGACAGCCTGCTTATGTGCCTGACCTGTTCGGAGGGAGGACGAACCTGTGTGCCTTTGAAAACTGAAGAGCGGCTCACCTCACGGTAGCATAAAAGGGGCACTGCCCACCGTGCCGTGTTTTGCCCGTCTGCTTTAACCCGCCCTCTTTAAGTGGGTGCCCTATGGTCAACTTTAGACGTCCACTCTGTGGAGGCCTGCCCGCCACTGACCAGCTCAGGCTCCCTTTTCGTTGGTGTTCGGTCAAACAAGCGGGTGAATCACGTACACGGCAGACAGTGCTAAGTCTCCTCAAGTCTGCCGGGGCTCTCTATCCGCGCCCCTTGTGTGAAACAATGATATCATACCCAACAAGCGTGCTGCAACCAATTCGTCGACGTCACTGGTTGTCCCGGTCTACCCGCAGGGCGAGTTGTTTTAGCTGCTCAGCACGTACTTCAGCCGGTGCTCCGGTCATAAGCTCACGCCCGGCGGAGGCCTTGGGAAAGGCTATGACGTCTCTGAT
This sequence comes from Clostridia bacterium, assembly GCA_003551215.1. Taxonomy (GTDB): domain Bacteria; phylum Bacillota; class Sulfobacillia; order SLMV01; family SLMV01; genus PUMD01. The sequence goes on from PUMD01000195.1 coordinate 10,507, forward strand.
GGTATCTTCTCCTGCCAGCAGCATGGCTATCCTGTCGAGCCCCGGAGCTATACCGCCGTGCGGCGGAGCACCGTAGGAAAAAGCCTCCAGCAGAAAGCCGAACTTCTCCTGCTGCTCCTGGGGCGAAATATCCAGTATATCGAATATGGTCTGCTGTATGTCGGAACGGTGATTCCGGATGCTACCGCTGGCCAACTCAACGCCATTTAAAACCAGGTCATACTGCCGCGACCGTACGCTGAGCGGGTCCCTTTCAAGCTTATGTTCGTCCTCCGCCAAGGGGGCGGTAAAGGGATGGTGAACCGAGGTGTAGCTGCCCTCTTCCAGCTCAAACAGCGGCGGCTGCACCACCCAGAGAAACTCCCACGAATCCTCGCCAGAGACCAGGTTCAGCTGGTCTGCGACATCCACTCTCATCAAACCCAGGACCCTGTTGACTTCCCTGCGTTCGCCGGCTACCAGGAGCAAAAGATCACCGGCATCCGCCCCGCAGGCGCTCGCGATCTCGCGAACCTCGGAAGGTTCAAGATGGGCAGAAATGGGAGAACGTACGGCGTCCAGACCGGAGAGCGGGTTGCCGTCCCAGGCGATCCACAGCAAGCCGGCAGCGCCGTATTCCCTGGCACGCTGCTCCCATGCATCAATGTCCGAACGGCTGGCGTCAGCTCCCCGGGGTACCACAAAACCCTTAACCACACCGCCCGAATCCACGGTCCGGGAGAATATGCGGAACTCAGACTCCGCCACCTGCCTCGAAAGGTCGACCAGCTGCATCGCGTACCTCAGGTCGGGTTTGTCTGTTCCGTACCAGTCCAGCGCTTCCTCATAAGTCATTCGTTCGAAGGGAAGCTCAATTTCGACGCCAATAACTTCGCGGAAAACTCGCTGAAACATTCGCTCAACCAGCGAGTAGATTTCCTCTTCTCCGACAAAGGACATTTCTATGTCCAGCTGGGTGAACTCCGGCTGTCGGTCGGCGCGCAGGTCCTCGTCTCTGAAACACCGCACTAACTGGTAGTACTTGTCGTAACCAGAAAGCATCAGCAGCTGCTTGAAAAGCTGCGGAGACTGCGGCAGGGCGTAGAATCGATCAGGACCCAGCCTGGTGGGGACCAAGTAATCGCGAGCTCCTTCCGGAGTGCTCCTTGTCAGGTACGGAGTCTCTATCTCCCAAAAATCCTCCTCATTCAGAAACGACCGCAGCGATTGACACAGCCGGTGCCGTACCCACAGATTTTTCTGCATGCGGGGGCTGCGCAGGTCCAGATAGCGGTAGCGGAGCCGCAGCCTCTCATCTATCTCCTCGTCTGCAGAAGTGGAAATAGGCGGGACATCGGAGTAATTCAGCATCTTGACCTCGTCGGGAATGATCTCCACTGCACCAGTGGCCATATCAGGATTGATGGTGTCAGCAGAACGTTCGCGAACTGCTCCCCTCACTGCAACCACAAACTCTGCTCTCCACTGTTTGACTCTCGCAAAAAGCTCCGGCTGCTCATCAGCCCGCAGGGTAACCTGAATAACGCCAGTACGGTCCCGCATTTCAAAAAAGAGGAGTTTGCCCAGGTCCCGCAGACTCCACACCCAGCCCATGAGAGTAACGCTGCGCCCCGCATCCCGAGCGTTAAGCTCACCACACATGTCTGTTCTCCGCCAGTCTCCCAGCAGATCTGGCGCGGCTTTTTCGCCCTGGCAATCAGGTTGCGGTCGCGTTTCCTCGTCGCTCACTTGAATACACCTCCACAGTTGGCTCAGCTCACCCGCAGGCAGAAGACGTTTTCTCCGCCAGGTACTCAGCCACCGAATCAATGTCTACCATGCATTGCTGTCCAGTCTGCATATTCCGCACTGTAATCTGTCCGGACTGCAGCTCATCGTCCCCCAGCATAAGCACAAACCTCGCCGGATATTTGTCCGCGTACCGCATCTGCGCACGAACGCTGCGGTCCAGGTAGTCCATGTCGCAGCTTATTTTGCCCTCCCTGAGCGATTTCAGCAATGAGACCGCTTCGCGGTGGGCAGCATCGCCTATTGTCACCACGAAGGCATCCAGCTGGTCGGCACCGGGCAGCTCAGCGTCTTCCGATTCGACAATTATCAGCAGACGCTCCAAACCCATGCCGAAACCGACACCTGGAGTGGGTTCGCCTCCCAATATCTCAACCAGGCCGTCGTAACGCCCTCCACCGCAGACCACATCCTTTGCTCCCAGGGCGGGGTGTGTGATCTCAAAGACCGTCCGGGTGTAGTAATCGAGGCCGCGCACCAGGGTGGAGTCGCACTGGTATCCAACATCCAGAACCTGCAGGTACTGCTGCAGCTGGAAAAAGTGCGCTGCGCAGTCGTCACACAAAAAGCTGCTCATAAGCGGCGCCTCCTGCAGGTACTTTTGGCATTCATCACGTTTGCAGTCCAGTATGCGCAGGGGGTTTTTCCGCAGTCTGCGTCGGCAGTCCTCGCACATCTCACCCTCGCATTCGCGGAAATGCCCCACCAGAGTCTGTCGGTAGTCCTCACGGCAATCAGGGCACCCAATGCTGTTTATGGACACTTGAAGATCGGAGAGGCCCAGCTCGTGCAGGTAATGAAGGGCCAAAGAGATTATTTCGGCATCAACCGCCGGATCTGGGCTCCCAAAACACTCGACCCCGAATTGGTGGTGCTGCCGCAGCCGGCCCGCCTGCGGCCTCTCGTAGCGAAATATGGGCCAGTTCACATAGTACAGCTTTACCGGCTGCGCCTCGGCGAACAGGTTTTCCTGTAGGTACAGCCGGGCAGCCGGCGCCGTGGCGTCGGGCCGAAGGGTGAGGTCTCTACCACCGCGGTCCTGGAAACTGTACATCTCCTTTTCAACTATATCGGTGCTTTCTCCCACGGTGCGGACAAACAGTTCGCGGTGCTCCAGTACGGGGGTCCTTATTTCCCCGTAGCCGAAGCGGCCGGCCACACGCCGCGCCGTATCCACCAGATGCTGCCACCCGGTGCTGTTTTGCGGTGTCATGTCTTCTGTTCCTCGCGGTCTACGTATGTTCATGTAACCGTCCTCCCTGCAGGCTGGTATTTGCCTTGGTAAACGAGTATTCAAGTCAACACACAAATCAGGTCATCCGCGGCAGGCGGATGCAAAAGCAACTGCCCCATGCCGGGTTCGGATTCGGCACAGACGACTGTGGGCTTTGGAGCGCACCATCAAAAGTCGCGACTGCTGTCCATCAGCAGTGTCACTGGACCCCAGTTGGTGAGATCCACCATCATCATGGCACCAAACTCGCCGGTGGCCACCTCATCGAGGTGCTCGGACAACCGCGAGGTAAAATCCCGGTAAAGACGGCGGGCCTCATCGGGAGGAGCAGCCCCGATGAAGGAAGGACGGTGTCCCCCGTGGCAGTCACCGTACAGGGTAAACTGTGGAACCACCAGCACCGCAGCCTCGGCATCGGCGGGAGCAATGTTCATTTTCCCTTCCTCGTCGGGGAAAATCCGCAGGTTGGCCACCCGATCTGCCAGGTAGTTCACATCATCGGCATCGTCACCTTCACCCACCCCCAGCAGCACCACCATACCCTTTTTAATTTCACCGCACACCCGCCCATCAACAGTAACCCTGGCCTCCTTGACTCGCTGAACTACTACTCTCATGCTTTACCTCCGTTTCAATGCGACACCCGCTCCACCCGCAGCACGTCGCGGACCCTTTCGACTTTTTGCTTCAAATAGCCCAGCTGCTGCAGGTCGTGGATCTCCAGCACCATGTGCACGACAGCTGTGCCGTCAGTACGGGTACGCGCCTTGGCATCAAGAATGTTGGTGCTGAAAGATGATACTGCCTGGGCAACATCTGACAAAAGTCCGGGGCGGTCGACGGCAACGATCCGAATTTCTACCGGATAGTAGCCCGCTTCCACTGAATCCCAGGACACCTCGATGACCCGCTGCTCCTCATCGAGGTAGCGGGTGATGTTGGGGCAATCCGCGCGGTGAATGGAAACGCCGCGTCCCCGGGTTACGTAGCCCAGTATTTCATCACCAGGCACCGGATTGCAGCATCGGGCAAGCCGCACGAGCACGTTGTCAATTCCCTTTACCTTTACTCCAGGTTCACGGTCATCGGACCGCGGCAGCTTCTCCTTCAGCTGTTCATCGTCGATGCTTACCTTCTCCCCGGCATGGTCCTCACGATACATCTCTCGAAGCCGCGAAGCCACCTGACCGGCGGTGATGCCTCCATACCCCACGGCTACCAGCAGGTCATCTACGCTCTCAAAGTTAAACCGGTGCCTGACTCTCGACATGTAGTCATCACACATTACATCTTGGGGCTTCAGCCCCAGGTCCTTGATTTCCCGCCGAAGGAGGCGCTCACCCATCTCCAGATTTTCCTTTCTGCGCTCCCGCCGGAACCACTGCCGGATGCGAGAACGGGCACTGGAAGTCTGCACGATCTTCAACCAGTCGGAACTGGGTCCACCGCTTTGCTTGCTGGTTACTATCTCGACGATGTCACCATTTTCCAGCTCGGTGTCAAGGGGAGCAATATTGCCGTTTATCTTCGCCCCCACGCAGCGATGACCCACCTCGGTGTGAATCCGGTAGGCGAAATCTATGGGGGTAGACCCGGCAGGCAGTTCAATAACATCGCCCTTGGGTGTAAACACAAAGACTTCATCTGAAAAGACATCAATCTTCAAAGATTCCATGAATTCGTGCGGATCGGGAGCTTCGTTTTGCCATTCCAGGACCTCTCTCAACCAGGCCAACTTCTTGTCGAACTCTTCATCAGTTTCGCCGCCCTCTTTATAACGCCAGTGGGCGGCAATCCCGTACTCCGCCACCCGGTGCATCTGCCAGGTGCGAATTTGAATCTCAAAGGGCTCACCCTCAGGCCCCAGCACCGTGGTGTGCAGGGACTGATACATGTTGCTTTTGGGCATGGCAATGTAATCCTTGAACCTGCCGGGAATGGGGCGCCACATATTGTGCACTACCCCCAACACACCGTAGCAGTCCTTGACATTGTCGACAATCACCCGGATGGCCACCAGGTCGTATATCTGGTCCAACGAGCGGTCCTGGTTCCGCATCTTCTCCCATATACTGTACAGGTGTTTTGCCCGGCCATTAATGCGGGCCTCAATGTCTGCGGCGTCCAGCTCGTCACTCAGCTGTTGTATGACTCTTTCGGTGTACTGCTCTCGCTGACGCCTGCGAGCCGGCACCTCACGGGCCAGGTTCTCATATTCATCCGGATAAAGGTGCTTCAAGGCGAGATCCTCCAGCTCCACCTGTATGCGCGAAATGCCCAGACGGTGGGCAAGCGGCGCGAATATCTCCAGAGTCTCCTGCGCAATGTGCTTACGGCGCACAGGTGGCAGCGGCTCCAGAGTACGCATGTTGTGCAAACGGTCGGCCAGTTTTATCAGAATGACCCGGATATCTCTGGCCATGGCCACAAACATCTTACGTAGGTTCTCGGCCTGTTCCTCAAAGCGAGTCCTGGCCTCCAGCTGGGTGAGCTTGGTCACACCGTCAACCATATCTGCTATGGCATCACCGAAAAGCTGGCGTATCTCTTTTAGAGTGACCTCGCTGTCCTCCACGACATCATGCAGCAGCGCTGCCGCCAGCGAATCCACATCCATGTCCAAACTCGCCAGAATACGGGCGGTGGCAATGGGGTGATTTATATACTCTTCTCCGGATACGCGCTGCTGCCCCGCGTGAGCATCTCGGGCAAACTCGTAAGCCATCTCCATCTTGGCCACAGAATCATCGCAAAGATACTCTGAGGCACGGGATTTTAATTCCTCAAACGTCATAATATCACCATCTATCTCAGGGCGGCTTATCTTACAGGTTGCTTTAATCCTGCTGCCGGGGCGGGTAGTCGTACAGTACCGCCGCCAGCTCTGCATCTGATAAATCCTCCTTAGACGCAGCCCTCCTGACTGCCTCACGCAGCTTCTGGCCGCGGCGATAGGTGGGGGAATCCTTCAGGCTGACTTCTGCCCCCTCCCCTACCGGCAGGGGCAACCATACCCTGGTTCCTTTATGCTCCAGGGGAGCCATCAAATCTACCTCCGAAAAAATCAACATCGCCGTGTGCAGCCCCAGTCGGTCGAGCCCGTCGAGCTTATGCAGGATCCTGTCGGCCAGCGAACCGCGCGGGTCAAACCAGCCACGCTCCGGGACGTCCCGTTCGGTTGTTTCCTCTGTGGCTGCCGCTTCCCGAACGGCTGGTGCCCCACTGTCCCTATCAGGCTGCAGCCGCCTGTTCAACACACGGTACAACTTACGCAAAACATCCTCGGAGGGGTATTGCCGGGACAGCGTCCGCCACCGCCCCCTCAGCGCAGACATAACCAGTCCCTTCCGCCCGGAACCGGCAGGGCGAAGTCCCCAGAGGCGCAGCTGCAGCCGTTCGCGATTGTTCCACCTGTCCCTTTCAAGAAAATAGGCAATATCCAGACTCTCGGGACACCCAAATCGCTGGTAAGTCCTCATCAGATTAAAGCCAATACCGCGCAAATTCCCGCCCATATGAAGCACCAGATGCTGAGCCTCATCTCCCACCGCCTCGACGCGGGCTTTGTCTATCCCGTGGCTGCAAAAAAGCGGACGGGGATTTCCTACCCCAAAAGGCCGAAGCTGCTCCAATTCTCGGGCGATATCGAGGCTGACAGTAGGCAGCTGCACCTGGTGTGCCGGACGGGGCTTGGGTAGCAGATCACCGGGAACAAGGGTTTCCCGAACCAGCTCATCCAGCCTGCCGGAAAGCTTCTGCAGGTTGTCTCCAGACACGCTCAACCCAGCAGCCATCCGGTGGCCCCCGTAGGCACCAAGGAGGTCTTCACACCGACTGAGGGCATGCACTAGGGAAAACCCTTCGACGCTCCGGCCCGAACCCTTAAACATCCTCTCATCCTCCGGGTCGCGAGTCAGCAGGATAACCGGGCGACGGTACATCTGCACCATCTGTGAGGCACTGGGCCCCAACACACCAGAATGCCACTCAGGGTCGGCCAGCAACAGACAACCTGCGGCCAAAAGCTTGGGGTTGCGCACCAGCTGCTCCTGGGCAGCATCTTCAACCTCTCTCTGTATTTCCCGGCGCTGGCGGTTGAGTTCATCAAACTTCTCGGCGATCCTGCGAGCGCTTTCTTCGGAGTCAGTAAGGAGCAGATCGACTGCCTCTTCCGCCGCATTCAACCTGCCTGGAGCATTCAGCCTCGGCGCCAGCTGATACGAGATTCGTCCGGCGTTGATCTCGTCTGTGCTTATGCCGGCTTTGCGGGCCAGCCACCGCAGCCCGGGGCGCTCACCGCGCCGCAACTGCTTTATTCCCTCGCGAACAAGCACCCGGTTTTCCTCCACCAGGGGGACAACATCAGCAACTGTTCCCAGTGCAACGAGATCAAGATGTTTTTTTGCATGTTCGTCGTTCAGAAGCCGACAGACCTGAAATGCCACCCCCACTGCAGCCAGCTGCCCAAAGGGGTAGCTGCAGTCGTTTCTTTTGGGATCAACAACGGCCGCAGCCGGGGGCAGCTCGTCACCTGGACGATGATGATCGAGTATCACCACATCAATCCCGCGGTCTGCTGCCAGGCGTATGTGCTGGTGAGCACGGATGCCGCAATCCACAGATACGATCACACCGATCCCGTCGCAGGCCGCCTGACAAATGCCCCCTTCATTGAGGCCATATCCGTCGGGGGTTCGCCGGGGAATGTGGTAGTCAACCCGGCCTCCCGCGGCCTCGATAACAGAATGAAGCAGGGCGGTTGCAGTGATCCCGTCGCAATCGTAATCTCCCCATATGCGGATCCTTTCTCCAGCTTCGATTGCTTTACGGATTCGTCCCGCAGCTGCTGGCGCATCCTTGAGACGGGAAGGAGGAGAGATCTGAGAAAGCTGGGGCTGAAGGTAATCGCGTGCCTGTTGGGGTTCGACAATACCGCGAGCTGCCAGAACCCGGGCAACCGGCGCCGAGAGACCCAGCTGCTCGCGGAGGCTCTGTACCTGCGATTCATCATGATTGACCGGTTTCCACCACTTTATTGCTATCACCCTTGCATCTGATTGCTGCGGTCAGCCGGTTCATCTGCAGATGTGGGTGCATCTGGGACCGGCTCGCTGGCATCCTCCTCCGCAAGCTGCCGCACCTGCGAAAGCAGCTTTTGGTTTTCATCGCGCAGCTCATCTCTCTCTTGTTTCAATCTCCGAAGATCCGAAGCCATCTCTCGCTGACGCAACCCACTTATGAGATACCGCAGAACGCTGACTGTGCCTACAAGTATCCCCCCGGCCGCCGCTGCTCCCATGATCACCGCAACCAGCGAAGTCTCCATCTGCCATCCAAAAAAGCGCACCTGCACGGCCTGAGGATTCTGTCCTGCAAAAATGGCCATGACCACCGCCATCAAAAGCAAAACTACAACTGCAACAGTCGTCCGCACTGCCCTCACTCTCCCTTCCCAACCAGGACCGGGCTACGGGCGCACACACCCTGAGGGAAAGCCCCTCAAATCCTCGCGGCAATATCAGCAATCACACCCGCGAAATGGTATCGCCTGGACTTCTTTCATGCCACCATACCCACAGGGGGCTGGCGAAAAATACTGAAGAATACGTACCGATCACTATGCCGAACAAAAGAGCCAGGGTGAAGTTGCGCAGGGTCTGACCCCCGAAGAGGTATATGGAACCCACTGCGGCGAAGGTGGTCACTGATGTTGCCAGCGTGCGCATCAGGACCTGCCTGATGCTCAAATCCACTGTCTCGTTGATCTCCTCGCCCTTTTGGCGATACTTCAGGTTTTCTCTGACCCGGTCGAAGACAACAATGGTGTCGTTTACAGAGTAACCAACTATGGTCAGGATAGCGGCAATAAAAGCGGTGGTGATCTCGAGCTGAAACAGCGAAAAAAGCCCCAGGGCGATCAGCGCATCGTGAGTGAGTGCAGCTATTGCACACATCGCGAAGCGGAACTCAAATCGGACTGTAATGTACAGGACCATTCCGGCTATGGCAATGGCCACGGCGAGCAGGGCTGCGCGTGCCAGCTCCTCTCCGATTTCAGGAGAAACCCTGTCCAGCAGTATTATCTGGTAGGTACCCGGCTCCTCAAGATCGGCATAAAGCTGATCGCGCTCATCTCCTTCGGGAAAGACGCTTGACCGTACTCTCATCGTAGGTGTATCCGGTTCGCCCATGCGCACTACCTCTGCTGTTTCCATGCCGGGATACTCACGGACTATCTCTTCTATTTCCGCTGTATCAACTGGCGAATCGTACTGCAGCTCCAGCACCGACCCGCCGGTGAACCCCACCCCCAGGTTCAGGCCCTGAACCAAAAGGCTGATGATTCCGATAAGCAGCAGGGCGGCCGAAATGCTCATGGTTATATTCCTGCGTCCTATGAAGCTGAATCCGCTGAGCGGAAGATTGTCCTTTTGCCTCTTACGCCTGGCCGACATCTATTGTTCCCCCCTCGAGCCGAAGAACGCCGGACCCTCTCTGATCAACCCGGCACCGGCCAGTTCAAGCAGGGCCTGGCGGGTCACTACGAGGGCGGTAAACATACCAACCAAAATCCCGATGGACAAAGTGACGGCGAACCCACGAACGGGACCGGTGGCCAGCCAGTACAGGACTCCACCGGCTATCAGTGTGGTAACATCCGCATCAACGACAGTCCGGAATGCATTGGCAAAGCCGCTTTCGATGGCCGCCCGCGGAGTGGCTCCGGCGCGCACTTCTTCCTTTATCCGCTCGAATATTATCACGTTGGCGTCAACAGCCATACCAATCGACAAGATCAACCCGGCTATACCGGGCAGAGTGAGCGTGGCATTGATGCCCGCCATAACCAGCAGCACTAATGTGATATACAGTCCCAGGGCAAAAACTCCCCAGATACCCGGCACCCGGTAAAAGGCCACCATCAGTGCGACAATAGCAGCCACGGCAATGAGCGCAGCCCGCCAGCTTTGCTGAACAGATGCTTCTCCCAAAAGGGCGCTCACAAACTGCGGCCTGAGTGGCTCCAGTTCCACGGGCAGGGCACCAGAGTTGAGAATTACGGCAATCTCCTGCGCCTCTTGCAGCGAGTCGTACCCCTCTATTATGGGACTGCCGTCGGTGATGACCGCACGCACGTAGGGAGCCTGTACCACCTCATCATCGAGATAGATTATGATGCGCCGTCCCATATGCTCCTCAGTGGCTTCGGCCAGTATTTCCGTTCCTTCTGGATCAAACTGCAGGCTCACGATCGGCTCCTGCACGCCGGCTTCGGTGGTCTGAAACATAGCCTGCGCGCTCTGCAGGTGCCTGCCGGTAAGCAGTACGTTATCATCCTCGTCGCGGAACTCAAGCTGGGCTGTGCGGCCCACTATGTCCAGCGCTTCTTCCGGATCGTGCACATCAGGTAGGCTCACCACAATGCGGCGATCTCCTTCACGCACGATTACCGGTTCACGAACTCCCATGGCGTCCACCCGCCGCCGGATCACCTCTACTGCAGCCGTTACGCCCTGGTCGGTGACCTCAGTGGTTTCGGTATCCCGGGCTTCGAGAACTATATGGATGCCTCCCACCAGGTCCAAACCCTGATTTATATCATCCCACACTGGAGCATACCAGCCAAAATACACCCCCATGGCCACGACGAGCACCATCAGTGCAATAAACCTCATCAGATGATTTCGTCGTTTTTGTTGCAAGCTGTCTACCCCTTTCGTCTTAGGCATCGGTCTTGATACGACGACCCACCTCGATTTTGCCGGACTCCACCGCAGCAGGATTCTAATCAGCTGCCGGCCTTGCTCACCGGGGCCGGCACGCCATTTCCCCTATATCAGCCTGCCGGTACCCTCTTGGGTTGATTATCAGACCGGCTAACATTGACAACACTCCGGCCCAACGGCGCAACAATTGCCCGAGGGGGTGTTGCTTCTCCGTACTCAGACAAAGCTGCTGGCAGCTAGCCCATCAATCCTGACGTATGGTGGACTTTTGATGCTCGTCCACATACCCTTTCAGCATATCCAGCGTTACTTCCCCGGTACTCGCAAGAAAATACGACGGAGACCACAACGCATCTCCCTGCCCTTTCAACCGGGGAAAATGCCGGCGCAGCTCCCGGCTTGAGATCCCCTTGAGCACGTTGACGTACTTGACCAGGTCCGTGGTAGGCTTCCCACGGAATAGAAGGTGGACGTGATCTTCATCCACCTCGATATTCAGCACATCAATTCCATGGTTAGCGGATATCCTCAACATCTCTTCGCGAGCCCGTGAGGCAATCTCACCGGCAAGAACCGGTCTGCGGTCCTCAGTGCAGAGGATGAGGTGATACTGCAAACTGAACACAGAATGCCGACCCGACTGCATTCGATTCTTCACCAGATATCCCCTCGCCTACCCATGGTTGCGTTTACGGTAGCACAACCCTATTTAGAACGCAATCCCGCACGTTCTGTCAGGATACCATTCATAACCCGAACACCTACTAAAGATAACAGCTGCCCACCGGAGGAGTAAACGGCAGCCTACCTGAACCTGCAGCATAACCGCCCTACTCTGCAGCGTCATCTGAGTCATCCGATTCAGTCGCCCGGCGACTGGCCAAAAAACCCATGACCTCCGCACACACCTGCTCGGGCGTCAGATCATCGGTGTTAACCTCCAGATCTGCCCTGCGCCGCGCCTGCCGCAGACGGCATTTCTGTTGAAGCAGACGTTTTGGCCCCCAGGAAACATCTCTGCGGCGGCGGACAACTGGATAACTCACGTCCAGGTAAACCACAAGATCAGGCTCCCGCAACAGGTACATGTACTGCAGACGCGAGTGTTCCTGAGCCACGGAATAGGCGTTGATGCCCCGCTCCCTCAGCATACTAACAAGCGTCGTCTTTCCAGAGGCGCAGGCCCCGACCACAGCTATCAGGGGCCGTACCTCTCCCACCTCTGGACTCCTCTGTGGCAGAACCGACCACTCAATACGGGAACTGCAGGTCAATTGAGCGAATCGCCGCCTCTCCTAGTTCCTTGCTTTCTTCCTCTACGGTAATCGTGGCCAGCGACATATCATCCGACGGCCGTCCGGCGCCGACCTGCAGCGCAGCGGTAAACACTCTGTCTGCCAGCATAGCTGCTGGCATACCGGCCTGTTCGAGCTCACAGCTGGCGACCATCTCCTGCAGAGCATGCATCTCAAATGCTCCGCTACCGCCGGAAAAATTGCACAGTCCATCGGTGAATATCAGGGCGCGGTCCCCGGGCCGCAATCTCTTTTCCATGATGGCAGGCTTGGTAAACTGATGAACCCCGATGGGGGGCACATCCTCATTGAGAAACCTCGGGGCAGCCCCCTGTTCTGACAGCAGTGCTCCGGCATTGCCGTTACGCGAGACGACAAGACTTTTTGTATTGAGGTCGACGGATAGAATGGCAAGCGTACAGACGATTTTGCCTCCCCGCAGAGCCAGCAGGTTGTCGTGCACTGCCCTTGCAACCGCCCCGTCCCTTGCGCCTTCAGCAATAAGGGCAGCAGCACGGGCCACAACCCAGTTGCTTATCCGCTTGGCAGCGGGGCCGCTGCCCTGCCCGTCGGCCATAATCACCGAAAGACCTCCCCGCGCACGCTCCACCACATCCACGCTATCGCCGCTGGCGGAGACTCCAGCCTTGGGGGTCTTTCTCACTGCAACCTGCACCCAGTTCTGTCTTGGCATCAACTCTCCTCCCCGTCGCTGTCCGCTCAGCGTCCCTGAAGCAATCGCAAAGAGCGCAGCCGATTCAACGCCGCGGCGACTTCCATCATTCTGGGCCGTGCAAAATCTCCGGGATGTCCGCTGAAGGGCGAGATTATATCAAGTCCCTGCTCGTCGAGGTCCTCCTCTACTCGCTGAAGCGCCTCGCGGATAGAGCATTCGGGCAGGTATTTCCTGGCGTACTCGATGATCTGCCCAACCGCCCTGGTCTGGCTGACGTCAACAAGCTGCTCCACCTGATCCAGCTCTATGTTTTCACTGCCGAACTCAACGGTGGTCAGCCCGCGGTCGCGAATCCTCACCTTGCCCTTCCTTGTTGGATCGATGCTCTTGGGGTCGGGATAACGGTGGCGTACTCCGCCCAGCCGGGCTGCAGACTCTCTGACTCTACCGGTGGGGTTCTCCTTGGCGATAGCCCGTGCCCGTCTGGTAACATCAACGGGTCTGTAATGGTCCATCATGATTACCGTATCAGCCACGTCAAAGTAGTCCCCTGACCCTCCCACCACCAGTACGGTGGACACGCCTTTTTCTTCGTAAAGCTGCCTGACCCGGTCAATGAAAGGCGTTATCGGCTCCCTGTCGCTGCTTACCAGCTTCTGCATCCGCATATCGCGAACCATAAAGTTGGTCGCGCTGGTATCCTCATCAACCAAAAGCACCTCGGCGCCCATTTCCAGCGCCTCCATGATGTTTGCCGCCTGCGAGGTGCTGCCGCTGGCGCTTGGAGTCCAAAAAGCGGTAGTGTCAACACTATTGGGAAGATCGCTTATGAAAAAGCTGATGTCCACGCCGGTAACCTGCCTGCCGTCTTCCGCCCGGATCTTGACCGCCTGAGGCAGGGTAACTACCCTTTCGCGGCCGTCGTCCGGAACGTGGTCATAAATGCCCCGGTCAAGGGCATCCAGAAGCGTCGATTTACCGTGATATCCGCCGCCCACTATCAGGGTTACGCCTTCCGGGATTAACATGCCGGAGACCGAACCGCCGTTGGCCAAAGGAATCTCTGTCCGCAGTGAAGGTGGTGATTCGAACGGCACCGCCTGTGCGGTGGACATCGGCTCCTCCGAGATTCCTGATCTGCGGGGCAAAATAGCCCGATCGGCAACGAAGGCAACCGCCTTCCTTCGGCAAAGCTCTCTCCGCAGCTCAGCGGAATTTTCCTTGTTGAGTACGAACCTCCATAGATTGTCAGCATTTAACCTGCTGTAAAAAAGAGCTCCCTGCGCCACCCGGGGAAGCTCCCCCAGAAGCATCTTCTCGGCCTGATATCCCAAAACCCGTCTACCGCGGGCGGGAAGCCCAGCCACCAGCCTCACTTCCACCCGACTTGGACTAACCTTCACCCCAGTCCGCTGAATTACCTCCTGACCGGGCGAATCCACCGCAATCAGGCCGCTTTTGCCAGAACCCCGGTGGCCCTTCACCTCGCGGCTGATGAACCAGTCGAAAGCCCGCAAGAGGTAGTCCTCCAGCCCCACTTTACGGTCAATGTTTCCGTATATGTCGAGAGGGAACCCGGCGGTCTCCATGTCCAGCTGCACACGCAATTTGGAAGGTGCTGCGTATGGATCACCCTGCACATAATCAATGCATAGTATGAAATCCCCCACCCGGTATTTGCCCGAAATGCTCTTGTAGGCTCCGTATCCTTTCCCATCAATGCCGTGCAACTGCGAACTCAGCTCGGCAGCATCTCTGATCTGGCTCACCATATCCCTCCAACCAACGCACACTGACCTGGCCGCACCCTTCAAGCCAGTCTGTGTTACACTCATCAATTCTGCCCGCCTGGACGCCAGTCATGATGCCATCCTGCGGGAACGTACTTCTAACCGCTGCGCTTCTCCCTGCGTCTGTGCTGCAGACTCACGTAATCATCCCGGGCAGCTGCCCACTGCCGGTAATACCCGCGAAACAAAAGCAGGACCCCAAAAGCAATCAGAAAGCCGAAAATCCCCAGCCACTGTCTCCCCAGCCCGGCGGCACCCCCAAGGTTGATCTCTATGTGAGTCCAGACAACACCGCACAACAGGGCCACGGTACCGTTGCCTGCCGCCAGCCAGTTGAGGCGCTGATCCAGCCGCAGATAATGCATTTTCTCTTCCCACGACATGTTCTCCCATTCGGTGGCGAATGCCATGCTTTCGTGGCTGCGGTGGGAATGACTGTATACCCTGAGGTCTTCCTGTTCGGATTCCGGCAGGTTGATTTCGGTGTTCATCAGCTCATACATCTCTCGCTGGATCCTCACCTGATACAAAGCAGCCGCCAGGTAAAGAAATACTGAGAAAAATCCTGCAATCTGAACGAAAACTGCTGTCTGCACGAATTCCATATCTTGATTTGTCCTCCGTCACCCCCTACTCCGTCGAATGCAAGTCCTCAGGTGGCAGAACCAGACCAACCGGACGCAGGCAGTTCAACCAAGGTAGTGTTCTATGGCCATTGCTGCGGTTGCACCGTCCCCCACCGCGGTGGCTATCTGCTTCTGAATGCGGGGGCGCACATCGCCCACTGCGAAAATTCCAGGCACGTTAGTCTGCATATCCCCGTCAGTTATCACTGACCCGTCCTCGGCAAGCTCGACGGTTTCAGGAGCAAAGCCGGTGGCCGGTCGGTACCCAACGTAGATGAAAACCCCCTCAACAGGCAGAGTTCGCCGAGCATCGGTGTCCACGCTCCGCAGCTTGACCCCATCTACGGTTTCATCTCCCACAATCTCCTCCACCACCGTACTCCAGTGTATCTGCACGTTATCATTGTCGAAGGCCCGCTTTTGAACTGCCTGTACTGCGCGCAGCTGGTCGCGGCGATGAATCAGATGGACGCGACTGGCAAAGCGCGTCAGATAAACAGCTTCTCCAACGGCAGCGTCACCTCCTCCGATGCATGCAACCTCTTTTCCGGCAAAGAAGGCACCGTCGCAGGTAGCACAGTACGAGACGCCGCGCCCCTGCAGCCTCTGTTCTCCGGGGACATCCAGGGTGCGTGGGGCTGAACCAGAAGCTATCACTAAAGCCGGTGCCCGGTACTCGTCTTGCCTTCCCACTGCAATGTGGTGGTCTCCGTCGTGCTTGATGGCCTGCACGGTATCGCTTACCAGCTCGGCGCCAAAGTGCACGGCGTGCTCGAAAAAACGCTGAGCCAGCTTCTGGCCCTGTATATTCAATATGCCGGGGTAGTTTTCTATCTCATCGGTGGTAGCCATCAGTCCTCCCGGCATCTCCCTTTCCACCAGCAGGGTGTCTCTGCCCGATCTTGCGGCGTAAATGGCGGTGGTGAGACCCGCCGGCCCTGCACCAACAATCAAGACTTCGCAGGTTCGCATTCTACCAACCTCCAGATCCTTTTTCTGCACCGCATCCTATCGATAGCATAGACCGAAGTGCAGCTGCAGACAAACTCAGACAACCCAACGCACCAAACAGTCGATTTGAGCCATCCCGGCCCCTGCCAGAAAATCTTCCGCTTGCGGCTGGGCAGTGAGCATTCCATCAATTCATCCCTGGTTCGCAAGCCTGCATCACGAGACCACAGGACATCCTTGACGGCAAAATTTCTTGCCGGTTATATTGACGGTGGGGTTGTGAATAACGCCTTCCGGGTCGACAGCATATCCTCCATCCAGCGACAGGATATTGGATGAGCTCGAGCTGCGGTATACCGTTGCAGAAGGGAGGTTTGCCTGAAGCGAAATGCGCCTACCAGACGATGCAGAAACTCGCCTTCAGCAAACTGAGAAAGGTCAATCCAGAGAATCACTCACCAGGCGGAGAATCTTCTGGATGCTCGCGGCTGTGGCAGTGGGCATTACCGTAATGCTGCTTCCCACCCCAGAGGGACTACCCCCTTCCGGACACCGCTACCTGGCAATTCTGTCCTCACTTTTGGTGATGTTTCTCACCGAACCCGTTCCTCTGCCCCTGGTTATGGCCTCCGCAGGATGTTCGCTGGTGGTATCCAATGTGGGGTCTTCAGACCAGGTGTGGTCCGCCTACGCACACCCGGTTGTATTCTTCGTTCTGGGATGTCTGATGCTGGCCAATATCGCCGAAAATGTGGGGCTGACCCGGAGGCTGGGCAACATCATGCTGCGTCACTGCGGCACCAGAGTGGTCACGTTCTCTCTGTGGTCATGCCTGCTTTTAGGAATGGCCTCTTCACTTATGCACGATGTTACTGCCCTCACCATGGGAATTATGGCGATATTGCCACTGATGCGCCAGACCGACATAGCCCCAGGTACCCCCACGGGGATATTTTTGATTCTGTCTATGGCTTTCTGCTCTTCGGCGGGAGGAATGGCAACCCTCGTGGGAGGCGGAAGGAACATGGTGGCAGCAGCATTCCTCAAGGATCTTGCTGGCATGGAAATAGGATTTTTCGAATGGACGTTGTACGCTATGCCTCCTGCTCTGGTTTCTATTCCGGCCGTCTGGCTGGCATTGTTCCTGGTCTTCCGACCGGATACTTCCCTTCATTTTCCGGAGGATGCCGTGGATGATATGGGGGAATTAAGTAGAGACGAGCTGACGGCTCTTGCAGTCATCGGGGGAGTTTTTCTTTGTTTCTTCACCCGAACCATCCACGGCATAGACTATTCCATCATTGTCGTAGGGGCAGTGGTTGTACTCACATTGCTGGGGCTGATCGAATGGAATAGACTGAACGAAAGAACCGAGTGGGCGGTCAGCTTCCTCGTGTTCGGCGGAGGGATTTCTCTTGGGCAGGCGATGGAATATACCGGTACAGCCGAATTTCTGGCCGGTTTATTTTTTCCCTTCTTTGAGGGAAGAGGATGGTTTTTGCTCTTCTTGGGCGTAGGGGTGTTTGCTTCACTGCTGACACAATTGATGGCTAACGTAGCCTCGGCAGCCCTGATCCTGCCTGTCGCCATACCAATGGCAATAATGAGTGGAGTAAACCCTGTCCTGATGGCCCTGTCTCTGGGGATCTTTACATCCTTTGCTTATCTTCTGGTGGTAGCCTGCCCGCCAAACGTCGTTGCTTATAGCGTGGGCTACTTCCGAGCCTCCGATCTACTGAGAGGTGGACTGGTTGCTCAGCCGGTAGGCATGCTCTGCGCAGCGATCGTGGCGTACGGCTGGTGGAGCCTGCTGGGATTAGTGGGTTAGTGAGCCTGGCGTGTAGAGAGGAGAGGATATCCGTGCGGTCATCCGGTAGCATAAGCGAATTGATGATCCCGGTTAGCGGCTATCCCAAGGTCAAAGAAGATGATTCGCTAAGCTCGGCCATAGCACGTCTTCGACAATACTACTCTGAAGACCGGGAGCACCGCTCGATGCTGGTGACGGGAGAGACCGAAGATGCAACCGAACGCATTGTGGGAATACTGCGCATCAACGATATAATGTCTGCTCTGAAACACCTCACACGGTCTTACGACAGCGATGAAGTATCCCGCATGGCACACTCTCTGGGTGATTATGGAACGAGGATGCGCCAGGACAAAGAAGTTGATCTGAGGCGCGGTTTCGAGTGGAAGGTCAAGGAGGTAATGCCCCAAAAACCTCACAGGGTAGATATTGATCAATCGCCGGCGGAAACCCTGCAGATAATGCTGCTGAACAACGTGGACGTGCTGGCCGTCTGCCAAAACGGCCAGATAGTGGGAATCATACGAGCCGTTGACCTGCTGGAATACATCTCTCAGGCATGGACACGCGCCAGCGATGACAGACACCAAAACAGCCTGACCTTCGACGAGCAGCCCCCGGAGTAGCCGCTGAGGACGGGGAGCCGCACCTCCCCGTCCAGCTTTATCCACGAGCTTCACATATATCCCAAAACGGTCCACCATCCCACCTGAATCCCGATCACCACAGCCGTTATCAGAGTCTGCGCTCCGAAAAACTGCAGTGTTTCCCTCTCGGTGAAGTGCCCTCCGTCACCGCTGCCCACCAGCAGCATGAGGTTGTGAAAGGGCAGGGCAAAGCCCATGACCACTGCCGTGTAAACCAACAGCATGACTGGGGCCGCGGGTATGTGAGCAGCGGCAGCAAGGGCCATAACTGGCCCGGCCATCATTGAAAGCGTAGCCAGTACACTCCCGATTACCAGGTGAAGAACGTAGGCAGCTGCAGCGGCACCGCCCAGTATGATAAAAAGGGGCATATCCCCCGCCGGCAGCAGCACCGCTACCAGCCAGTCAGCCAGACCAGTGTGCATTCCCACAGTGCCTATAGCCACAGCAGCAGTCGCGAAGATCAGGGTTGACCAGTCCACATCTTCTCTCAGCTCCTCAGCTGACAGCACATCACCTATCACCGGCAGGCTGAGCCCCACAGCAGCCCCCACAGCTATCCATCCCGGATCCAGGCCGTGGTAGGAATCGGCCACCCACATTATGACCGCCACCCCCACCCATATGAGGGTGCGTATCTGCTCACCCGTCAGCACATCGGCCTCCCGCATGCAGGCGCCGGCCTCCATCAAATCAGTGTCAGATTCACCCTCGAATACCTCACCAGACACATGCAGATGACCGATGATCATCAGGGCGCCTGCCGCAACTGCTGGAACTGACATCATAAGCAGCCACTGCATCCACGATATTCCCCCAGCGAAGGAAGCCACAATCGGATTCAGGATTGACTCTCCGGTCAGAAACAGCATAGAGCTGGGTATGCAGCTGGCAAAAACAGCAAACCCCAGAGCAGCTTCTGCCTCAGTTGAAATCCGAATCTGTGAAATGTACGCCTTAACCAGAGATATCAGAATGAAGGCTCTGGGAAAAGGAACGGGAATGATAATTGCCAGCACCGCATTGAGGAAGTATACCACCACGATCAACCTGAACCAGCCGGTGGCAAGGGGAAGCAGGATACGCCTCGAAAGCCATGAGGCCAGCCCGGATTTGCCAACGGCGGCGGCAATCAGAAAAGCCCCGATCATAAGCCAGGGAGTCGAGGTGGACCAAAAGCCCAAAACCTGTCCAGGCGTACCCACTCCGGATGCCAGAAAGTAGAGAATCAAAAGCAAAGAACAGTAAGCGGCGGGTACAACGCGAAAGGCCCACCAGACCACTGCAAAGGCTATCCCTGCCAGGGCAAGGCGAGCGGGTTGCTGCAGGGATGAAAGCCCGGTGAGCCAATAGCAGGCCGCTGATAAAAAAATAGATAATGCGACTCCGACCAGCCTACGTTGCCTTGTTCGCAAGCGAACCAATGGGACCTCCCTCTCCATCCGCTGCGGAGTATGTCAGCCGGCGGGGACATCAAGCTCAGCGGGTTGCAGCCCGGCTCTGCGTAGTGCCTGTCTGTGTGCCTGCCATTCGCGGTCATCGGTCAGTTCTGCAAGCTTGACGTCGCCAAATCTCTTTTTCAGAGCTTTGCGAATAAGCAAATCCGCCAGGTGAGGGTTGCGGGGAAGCAGTGGACCACACAGATGAGTTCCATAGGCAGTGCCACAAACGGCCCCCTCCGCCTGCTGGTTTTCTCCTCTACCGCTGATGACTCGACCCAGCGGCAGACAATTCACACCCAGGCGCGTACGTCCGGCGTGATTCTCGAATCCAACTATGGTGTCGGGGGAAGACAACAGCTCACTTCGCAGGACAACGCTGCCCACTATTCGGTCACCGCAGCAGACAGTATCAGCGTCGAACACGCCTACCCCAGCATAACTCCCTGCATCATACTCAAAAGTTGTACCCAACATTTCAAAACCACTGCACACAGCCAAAAGCACCGTGCCGTCCTCTACTGCCAGGCGTATGGCTTCAGCCCGTCGAAACAGATCTGAGTAAATCACCTGACGGTATCTGTCCTCGGTACCCCCAAGGTAAATAAGGTCAAAACCAGCCAGGTCGCCGGGCTCATCACCAATATTTGACTCATACACCTCCAAAGCCAGCCCACGCCAGCTGCATCGGCGACGGATAGCAAGCACGTTGCCGGCGTCGCCCCATACACCGGTAAATTCGGGATAGAGGTAGCAGACCTTCAGTGGCAAAACGCTTCCTCCTCATCTGTCAGATTCTATGCCCCGCTTCAGCATCTCTCGCCGCAGCTGCCACATGGCTGTGTAATTGGGCAGCACGTACAGCTCGTCCACTTCACCGACCAGCTGCTCGGCCAGCGATACACATTCGTTCGCCGTAGACACTGCCTGAAGACGCGATGACGGTAAGCCAGCGTACTTGAGGCGCAGGGCCAAGTCGGCAGCCCTTTCCCCGCCCACCGCAAACTGCGACTGACCTCGGGTGATAAGCGGACTGTCCTCCAGCTGTATATCCCAGATCCACGAAATATCCCGCCCGTCGGCCTCCCGGTCGTTCAGCACCAGCATAAGGGCCTTGCTACCCGGTAGATCAGCAATGGACTGCAGGACCTGGTTGAACCCTGCGGCATTTTTAACCAGCGCCATCTTGACGGTGCCGTCTGACAAAATGAACGATTCCCACCGCCCGAATACCCCTCGAAAGCCGTCTACCGCTTCCTGCATCGCAGAGACCGGACTACCCATCGTGCTGGCTGCTGCTACCGCCGCCGCCGCGTTGTAGACATTATAGATGCCCGGCAGGCTCAGGACAGAAGAAAATTCGGCAGAGTCACCAGCTTTACATTC
The DNA here is from genome assembly GCA_003551215.1 of Clostridia bacterium. GTDB lineage: Bacteria > Bacillota > Sulfobacillia > SLMV01 > SLMV01 > PUMD01. Next base: position 31,876 of record PUMD01000195.1, read on the forward strand.
TCGGGTTAGTGATACCTTCACACAGGATTCGCCCGCCCCGAAGTCGACTATGTCCACCTCCACATCGAGCTGGGGGCGAGAAAAATCACAGGCCGGACAGAAGTAATCCCCCAGGTGAGCGTAGCTGTGCCACCGGTACCTGAGCAGCTTTGCACAGCGGATGCAGCTCTGTACCTGCCGGCGCCTCTCTGTTGCCTCCGAGTCGGCATGCCCCCCGGCCACTCCAAAAAAGGTGGGTGGGTGTGCAAAACACAAAGATTCATTCAGTTCAACTGCCCTGGGGTCGTCTGCGTTGAGGCAAACAGAAACATGCGCTGAAACCGGTTTGAGTGCATCACGGACGGAGGAGACTACATCATCCAGCTGCCCATACCGGTCAAGCTGGTCAGCAAAAAAATTGGTGATAACTACAATTTCTGGGTGCAGATCCGACACCAAATTGTTCAAAGCGGCTTCGTCGACTTCCAGGACGACGGCATCGGAATCCAGCCGCCCCAAGAAGTCAGCTCCCTCAATCAGTGCAGTAGCAATTCCAGCGGACATGTTTGCTCCGCTGGCATTACTCAGTGCTGTTTTGCCCGACCGCTGCAGTATGCTGCAAATCTGCGCAACGGTAGTGGTTTTGCCGTTGGTGCCGGTGACAACTGCCACCGATTGGCCCTCTACCAGCTGGCCAATCAGCCCGGGGTTGAACCTTAGAGCCACCCTCCCCGGAAAAGTCGTCGCGGCACGGTCAAATAAACGGAGGATCCTGAGGAGGATTTTTCCCAAAAGGATTGCAAAAATACAGCCTAAGATTCGCACACCGCCTCCTCCTGTTCACAACGCGCCGGGAAAAACAGCCAAAAATAAAAGATCTCCTGTGAGATCAGTTCAGCATCCTTTGCCTGCTTCGTTTTCCTACAGACCGAGAACCATCTGAATTAGGCCGAAGACTACCCAAAAAATACCCATCCACGCCCAGGTGTTTTTTTCTCGTTCTATATCATCCTCGGGTATTTCTTCGGAATCCTCATACTTTCGCATCAGGCGTTCGTTGAACCAGGCAGAACGAGGAAGATAAAGACAGGCTGCTCCCGTAAGCAGGCTTAAGATCGCAATGGCAAAAGAACTCAACATCGCCAACCCGCCTTCCGGTGCAGCGGAAACAAAATGGTCGGGATGGCCAGATTCGAACTGGCGACCTCCGCGTCCCGAACGCGGCGCCCTGACCAAGCTGGGCCACATCCCGACTGCTTCCGCTCCCTTAGATCAGCTACCACACACAGTAAATATTGTACCTTCAGGGCGATATCGCGTCAACGAGACCGCATCAACTGCAGGGCACAAAGAAAGGCAGCATGCAGCAATTCCCGGCCGCAACAGTCAAGTATGCGGCCGGGAATGCAGGCTAATTTACAGATTCAGGTGGTGACGGAACCAGGCCAGGTAACGACGGTAACGGTCCTCAGCATGCGACGGCTTGGCGATGCCGTGAAATTCATCGGGATACCGTACCATCACTGCATCCTGGTCCAGACGTTTGAGGGCAATATAGAACTCCTCCGCCTGAGCAACGGGGCAGCGAAGGTCGCCCTCGCCGTGGACGATCATGACCGGAGTGTCGACCTGATCGACGAAAGACAGAGGTGATCTCTGCAGCAGCCTGTCAGCATCCTCCCAGGGCGTCGAACCACAGTGGTGTTCACCAAAGTGATACCCTATGTCGCTGGTGCCAAAGAAGCTGTGCCGGTTAGTAACCGGAGCTCCGATGATACCTGCAGAGAACCGGTCAGTCTGCGTTACCACCCAGGAGGTCATGTAACCGCCGTAGCTCCAGCCGGTGACTCCAAGGCGCCGGGGGTCAGCTATGCCTTGATCGATAATTTCATCGACCCCCAACATGATATCGCGGTAGTCACCACCACCCCAGTCCTCCACAACCTGATAGGCGAATTCCTGGCCGTAGGTCTGGCTGCCGCGAGGATTGGTATAAACAACTGCCATACCAGCGGAGGCCATCACCTGGCATTGAAACATGAAGGCAGAACCGTACGCTCCGTGCGGACCACCGTGTATAAACAGCACTGTAGGGTAGCGACGACCTTGCTCATAACCGCGCGGTTTCAGCAAAAACCCTTCGATCTCTGTGCCATCGCAGGATTCGTAACGAAATCGCTCGGCTCGCTGAGTCCATAACTCCTGCAGCAGCTCCCCGTTGACACTGGTTAGCTGGCATCTTTCTCCGCCAGCTGACCGCAGCCACAGGTCTTCTGGAGTATCCGAGGTTCCGGCCTGATATATTACCTGGTCATCGGGACCGAGACTGAAGGCGGTTATAACGCCACCGGGCTCCTGCAGTATCTTTTCCACCTTGCCGTTGGAAATATCGGTCCGGTAAAGCTGGGATGCTCCGGAATCAGCAGCGATGAAATACAGCTGTTCGCCATCTTGATGCCACTGTGCCTGGGGAGCGGAGCTGGCATAGCGCACGTCTGATGAGACACTGCGCCCTACCGGCCTGTCCAGTTGGGCAGTCAGGTTTGTAGCTTCGGATTGAGACAGCGGCTTGCTTCGGTTCAGGTCGACCGGCAGCACCCAGAGACAGGTGGTGGTAGAACTGCCGTAAGCCCGATCGTGACCAACAAAGGCAAGGTGGTCGCCGTCGGGGCTCCACAGGGGACTGCTGACCATTCCCAAACCGTCCATCAAATGGACCAGTCGCTCTGTAACTACATCCACCGCCCACAGGTCATTTTTCTGCAGCTGATCGGCATCATCCCGCCGCAAAGCGGTGAACGCTACATACCTGCCGTCAGGACTCCAACTGAGCGGACCGGCATGGTCGTAATCTCCGTCAGTCAGCCGGCGTGGCTGTATATCGTCGGCTTCCTCGGGGCCGGCCGCAGCCACGACCATAACCTGACTCCGTTTGTCTCCCAGGAAACCAGCACCATCGAAGCGAAAGCGAAGCCGATTGATAACCCGTACATCGCTGATATCCTCATCGCCTTCGGGTTCGGCCTGCTTGATGGCCCGTTGTCTTTCTCCCCGGGGAGCACCCGGATAGGGACTCCATTCCTCCGGAGGCTCAAAGAGCCGCGAACAGAACGCCAAAGCGGTACCGTCTGGCGACCAGGCCACCGGTGATGAAGGCACCTCCTCTGTCTTGAGCCTCCACGCCTCTCCGCCAGCGGCATCGATCAACCAGATCTGTTTTTTGTCTGACCGGTCAGACAAAAAGGCTACCCTGCTTCCATCCGGACACCACCTAGGATCGGTATCCCTCTGCTTACCCACAGTCAACCTGCGTGGCTCTCCCTCGTCAATATCCATCAACCATAAGTTGACGTATTTCTTGTCATCTTCCTGGTCTATCCACTCAACAGCATAGACGAGCGTTTTGCCGTCCGGCGACAGCTGCGGGTCTCCCACCCTGCGGATCCGGGCAAAATCTTTCGGTTCTAACCTGAGTGTTTCTTTATCTGGCATTGTCGTCTCCCGGCCATCCGACACTGCGACCGGGACTTCACCCCTTCCAGTATCTGTCCTTATCTGCGGATGCAAAAAGTCATACCCACTCATTAAAACAGTTCCGTGCGGTGCCCTGACTTCCTGCCACAAGCGACGGTAAAGATCTGTCCGATGGTATCAAGATGAAAAAAGCTGCGCAGCACCAACAGCACAGCTGGTGGGTGACGCCCGAGCAGTTGCTGACACGACCAGACTGTCACAGTCAGGTTCTTTCGTTTAACCACCTCCGGGCGAGACGATGCCCCCTGTGCCGAACTTGCTGCAAATTTTCGTAGATGCACTGCCACCGAGGATCATCCCTGCCTACCCAGCGAGCATCTTTCACTTCACTACGGTCAGGTTTCAACGAGCCGCGGTGGGCCAGGGCCAGATAGTATATTACTTCTTTGCGGATCAGCAGCCCGGATTCCCAGAAGCGGTACCGAACTTGGGGAAGCCGCTGCACCATCACAGCGTAAATTCCCGTCTCTTCCTGCACCTCCCTGACGGCGGCGTCGACCGGACTCTCCCCGGGCTCCAGGTGCCCTTTAGGTAACGTCCAGCGTCCATGGCGGTCCAGGATCAGAAGAAAGGGATGTGAACTCCCGGGCGATATCACCAACGCACCGGCGGCCCGCCGGTGCGTAAGCTGAGCAAAACCCACAGATAACCTTCCCTTCCGGAGACTATCGGGGCCTGGCTCACCCGAGGTGAATCCGAATGAGCAGGCCTAATCCGATAAGGCTGCATAAACTCAGCAGCTTTTCAGTCTCTCCACAGCTGTGCGACATGCAGAACCCGGTAGCCAGAATCCCGCAGCTTCTGCACCACCGGTTTGGGTTTCTGAGTCTTGAGCCGCAATACAACGTTTCCTACCGATGCATCTTCGGGGACATGCGTCACCAGGCCTGAAATGCTCACATTGCACTGCTTGACTATCTGAGCCACATCGGCCAATCTGCCCACGCGGTCGGGAACGGACAGGCTGATCCGGGTCCCCGGCTGGGTGAATCCGAGCATCGCCACCAGGACTTTCTGGATGTCAGCTTGGGTTATGATACCCACCAGCGTATCCGCGCTGGAGACCACAGGCAGGGCAGTATAGTCCTTGTCCTTCATCAAATATGCCGCTTCTTCCAGCACCTCTTCCTCTGAAACGCTGGTAACATCGGCAACCATTATGTCCCGGGCAGTTATCGTCTGCCGGAAATCATCCTCATCAGCGTCCATGGCAGCCTCGGCAACATCAGCCATTGTAACTATACCCACGAGGTTGCGCTTCTTGTCGCGCACCGGCACCGCTTCATAATTATTTGCCTGCATCAGGTCCCATATCTCCTGCAAGCTGCTCTGCGGCTCTACGGTCTGTACATGGCGAGTCATCGCATTGCTGACAAACATATACCATCCCCCGTCTCCTTCACCTTTGTTGGTGGGAAAGCGAAAACCGACATTAGCTCACATCCCTTATACATTTCTTCAAATGCCAACCAACACCTTCGCACCGGGATAAAAGAACCCATCTTCCGAATCCCGGCTGCTGCCGCCACCGGATAACGGCAGCGGGGATCTAGCTTAAAATAGATGAGCCGGCATCAACAACCGGCAGGTCGACTGAAACCAGCGAGGAGTACTTCAGCCCGCTGCCCGTATTTACCACAAGCACCTCATCCTCCGAGGAAAGAAAGCCATCCTCGATCAGTTTCTCTACCGCTGCCACCGATGCAGCCCCTTCGGGGCATATAAACATGCCTTCGGAACGTGCGGTCATCTGCAGCGCACGCAGAATGTCTTCATCGGAAACAGAAATGGCGCAACCTCCGCTTTCGTATACTGCATCCATGACCAAAAAGTCACCTATAGCCTTGGGAACCCGGATACCACCTGCGAGGGTCTCGGCTCCTTCCCAGAAGTCAGATTCCCGTCTGCCCTGTTCATAGGCTTCAACCAGAGGAGCACACCCCTCGGACTGAACCGCTATCATCTTGGGGCGTTCTTCGCCAATCCAACCAAGCGATTCCATCTCCTGCAGGGCCTTCCAGATCCCTATCAGACCCACTCCTCCGCCGGCGGGATAAACTACAGCGTCAGGCACCCTCCAGCCAAGCTGCAGTGCCATCTCTAATCCCATGGTCTTCTTACCCTCGATCCTGTACGGTTCCTTGAGGGTAGTGACTTCAAACCAGCCGCGCTCTGCAGCGGCTTCTGCGATGAGTTTTCCCGCATCTGAGATGAGCCCGTCAACCAGATGCGTCTCAGCTCCAAACAGGAAGCATTCTTTCTGGGTAAGCTCGGGTGCGTCCTTAGGCATGGCCACGTGACATTCCAACCCGGCCACCGCAGCATAGGCTGACCAGGCCCCGCCAGCATTGCCTGCCGTGGGCATGGCAACTGCATCCGCCCCCAGGTAACTGGCCATAGAAACGCCGCAGGCCGCACCGCGCGCCTTGAAGGTTCCGGTCGGATTCAGGCCTTCATCCTTGAGCAGAAACCGGCCAACTCCCAGGGATGTCTGCAGTCGGGAAGCCTCAAGCAACGGAGTCATTCCTTCGCCTCTGGTTACTATCTTACCGTCAGGCACCGGCAGCAGCGGGGCAAACCTCCACATGTTATCCGGCCCGGACTCCATCTGGTCTCGGTCAACCGCCTCTCCTATCGACTCGAGGTCATATCTGGCCAGCAGGGGGGATCCACATTCGCAAAGATTCTGCAGTCGGGTGATGTCGTATTCCTTTTCGCATCGGGCACATTCAAGATGAGTCAACCAGGGCATAAAATCGTCCTTTCCATGCGGTCGGCCGCCCCACAGCAGCCAATCACTGTTTCTGATCCGGTGGTCGGCAGATTACCCCATCCTCGATGAGGTCCTCAATCTGCCCGGAGTCATAACCCAGTCTGCTGAGAATCTGAACATTGTGCTCTCCCAGAAGCGGCGGTGCACTCCGCAGACTGCCGGGAGTGCGGCTGAATTTGGCAGCTACCCCCAGTACATCGACTTCGCCTTCTTCTGCGTGGTCAACCTTCTGCACCATATTGCGGTGTTTGACCTGCTCATCCGACAGGGCCTCCCTGAGATCATATACCGGGCCGCAGGGCACCCCGGCCTGATCAAGGCGCTGCTGCCATTTTTCGGTGCTTGATTGCTTCATCTTCTCCGAAATCAGCTCGGTCAGTTCGTCCCGGTGTTCAACCCGGTCAGAGTTTGTGGCGTACCTGGAGTCCTGTGGGTCTATATCGACCAGAGGGGCGAACCGCCGCCACAGCGAATCGTTCCCTACCGTGACGTTGATCCAGCCGTCAGAAGTGGGAAACGACTGGTAAGGGACTATGCTGGGGTGGGCGGAAGCCCGGCGTGTCGGCAGTTCACCGCTGGCAAACAGGTAGTGGGCCATGTAAGACATCCACGAGATCTGCACATCCTGCATGCTGACATCTATGTACTGCCCCTGGCCCGACCTGCCTCGTTCGACTAATGCCGCAGCTATGGAAAAGGCCGCCTGCATACCTGCTCCTATGTCTGCTACCGCCACTCCAGCCCGTATCGGTTCGGCTCCTTTTGGGCCAGTCACCCCCATCAGGCCTCCCATACCCTGCACTATCAAGTCGTAGGCCGGACGGTTGCGGTAAGGGCCGTCCTGACCGAATCCCGATATCGAGCAGTACACAACCTGGGGGTTGATATCTCTGACCTGTTCATAGTCGAGGCCGAGACGGCCGGCGGTGCCGGGGCTAAAATTCTCCAGCACAACGTCAGATTCGGAAACCAGTCTGTGGGCTATCTCCTGGCCCTGCTCGGTTTTCAAGTTCAGCGTAAGGCTCTTTTTGTTCCGGTTGATGCTCAGAAAATAGTGGCTCTGCTCGCCAACCCAGGGAGGACCCCATCCGCGCGTATCATCTCCTCCATCGGGTCGTTCAACCTTGATCACCTCAGCCCCCATGTCAGCCAGCATCATACTGCAGTAGGGGCCAGTCAATACCCGCGATAGATCCAATACTACCAAACCATCCAAAGGGCCAGCCACAGCAATCACCTCGCATTAAGTATCGCCCGTTATGTCCTCATCAGCTCATTGTCCGCCGCCTCATCCGTCTGTATTTTGTGGCTATCGGCAACCCGCAGGGTCAGCAACCAGACCTCAGGGGAGGTGCCGAGGCGTATCGGCAGCTTGCTGCTGCCTACTCCCGCTGATATGAACATGGTTGATGAGTCACTGCGGAACTCTCCCCAGTCGTAAGGAGGAAATAATCCCGGCTGACCCGGTATGAAGGGAGCACCCAGAAAGGGTACCCGGACCTGTCCTCCGTGAGTGTGTCCTGACAGGACCACCGGGAACCCTTCTTCGGCGGCAAACGGGAACAGCTCCGGGCTGTGCGTCAAAAGCAGCGATGAAGAAGCATCCACTCCCTGTGCAGCCCTGGTGAGGTCGGCTCGCCCTGTGTAGGGATCCTCGACTCCCACAACTGCGAGGCGTTCCCTCCGCTCACCGACTTGCAGCTCAACGGTGCAGCTTTGGTTGAAAAGTGGAATCAGCCCGGCAGCTCTGACCCGCCTGCGGAGTATCTGTGGATCGTCCGACCAGTAATAATCGTGATTGCCCGGCACGAACAACACCGGCAGCTTCTGGGCCAGATGCCCCAAAAGCCGCAGCGATGGCTCTATACGGGGATTGTGCTTGCGAACGAGATCTCCTGTTACCGCCACCAGATGTATCGACTGCTTTTGGACAAACTGACCTATCAGCTTGGCGTCCCTTCCCCCGCCCCTTCCATGCAGGTCGGTTATGTGAAGCACACGTATACCATCAAATCCGCTGGGGGCCCCGGGCAGCGCAAGCTGTCGCTGACGAATGGTCAGCGGGCTGACTGCCTTCCATACCGCATATCCACCCAGGATAGCGATTCCAACAGCAGCTTTTCCGTAGGAGTCAATCAACACTCACACCTGCCGATTCCGACATAGAAAACAGCCGCGGGCGGCAGCTTATCCGATATCCACCCGCGGCACTGCACATCAAATGTCATCACAGTCGTTTGTTGACCAGATCTGCCACTTCCCATGGGAGCATCGCCACGCTGGCCCCACCTTTTTCTAAGGCCTCTTTCTTGGCGGAATAGCTGCCGCGCCCTCGCTGGATTATCGCTCCGGCGTGCCCCATTCGTTTGCCTGCAGGAGCACTCCTTCCCGCTATATAGGCCACAACAGGCTTGCTCATCGTCTTTATGTATTCCGCCGCTTCCTCCTCCGCACTTCCCCCGATTTCGCCGACCAGGACCACTGCATCGGTATCTTTGTCACGCTCAAACCTCTTCATAACGTCAACGAAATTCATACCCACTACCCGGTCTCCACCGATCCCGACGACAGTGCTCATACCGAGGCCTCCCTCGCTCAGCGACTGCACTATCTCATAGCTGAGGGTCCCACTGCGCGAGACCAGCCCGACTCTACCCTTGCTGTAGACCTGACCGGGCATTATGCCGATCTTGGATCTGCCGGGAGAGATCAGACCGAACGTGTTCGGCCCCACAACCTGAGTGCCATGCTCTTTTGCATAGCTGACCACCTGCATTGTGTCGTGAACCGGCACATGCTCGCTGATTATCACCACCAGCTCGATGCCCGCAGCTATAGCTTCGAATGCAGCATCCTTGACAAAGGGAGCGGGGACAAAGAGGACAGAAGCATCGGGGCCGTGCGCCCTGTCAGCCTCCTCGACGGTATTGTACACGGATATTCCGTCAACCTTCTGGCCGCCCTTACCCGGGGATGTGCCAGCCACCACGCGGGTACCGTACTGGGCCATACGTGCGGCGTGAAACTGGCCCTGATGCCCGGTTATTCCCTGCACCAGCACTCTGGTTTTTTCGTCAATGAGAATTGACATCTCACTCCCCCTCCCCTTGTCGATGCTGGGCAATTTCTACTGCCTGACGTGCAGCATCCTGCAGGCTCCGGTAAGCATCGATTCCGGCATCATCCAGTATATCTAAGCCTTCTTCCTCGTTGGTGCCGACTAACCTGACGACGAGGGGATCTTCAATCAAACCTTCATCTTTCACCCGGACGATGGCTTTGGCGACATCATCGCACCGCGTGATTCCTCCGAAAATGTTAACCAGCAGGACCTTCGGTCGCGTTGAGGCCAGAACCTTCAGGGCATCGGCGGTGACCTCCATTCCCGCACCACCGCCGCAATCCAGGAAGTTCATCGCATCCTGCCCGTAGTGCTGGAGTATATCCATGGTAGCCATGGTAGTACCCGCCCCGTTGGCCATCACCGCTATGTCCCCGTCCAGCTGTACATAGGAAAGACCCAGCTCGGAGACCTGCTGCTCCACTTCGGAACGCATCTTGGTGTCCGGCCAGTCCGGCTGACGGTACATGCTGTCATCATTGATGTTCAGGCGGGCATCCGCCGCTACCAGTTCGTCGCCGCATACCGCCAGCGGATTTATCTCGGTCAGCTCGGCATCATTTTCACAGAAGAGCTGGTAAAGGGCGAGCGCTATCTTGGTAAACTGCCCGATGACCTCTCCGGGTATCTCCAGGCTGTGGGCTATAGCCCTCGCCTGATAGGGGTACAGTCCCCACTTGATATCCACCGGCTCGC
>PUMD01000153.1 GCA_003551215.1 Clostridia bacterium
ACTGGGATCGAACCAGTGACCCCCTGCTTGTAAGGCAGGTGCTCGTTCCGCTGAGCTACTCGCCCACAGCAACAACAAGTATAATCAATCTCCGATTTTCCGTCAATAACTGCGCCGGTAAAATCATCGACAGCAACACCAAAGATAACTGAAAATAGTCTGGCTGTAAAGCGCAGAGCTCACCGTACCTGCGGAGACTGTGCGTGCGCTAACCTCATTTCAGCGCAGATCCTGTTCAAAATGATGACTGGCTTTTCCCGCGTGAAGGCGGGATACGTAGGATTCACGGTACAGGGTATCACCCCTGGCAACCCACGACCCGATGAACGAGACTATGCTCGCCGGCAGCACCAGCTGCAGGCTGAACACTTCCGCGGCGAGGAAGATCGCGGTTATGGGGATGTGGGCAGCGCTGCCCAAAAGCCCCACCGCACAAACAGCGGCTATGGCGGTCGGCTGGGTGTGCCCGACTGCGGAGGCGAATGCCGCTCCGCTCAACCCACCGATAGTCATGGCAGGAGCAACCACGCCTCCGCTGCCGCCTGAACCGATAGTAAGGGCAGTGGCAATTATCTTGCCCGCCAGCAGCAGCAGCAAAAACGGCAAAGAAAAGGAATGACCGCGCGTCAGCCGCGCCAAAAGAGGCATACCCGTACCGAGCACTAACTGACCGGCCAGAAGCGCAGTTAGCCCGGTCAACAGGCCACCGGCTGCAGTTCGCATGTAGGCTGGCAACGGCAGCTGGTCGCTCAGATGCTCGTATCCATAAAGGGTTTTTATGAATATCAGGCTTACGATACCCACCAGGATTCCGATGATTATGAATCCGATGATATCGCGAGTGGGAACAAAGTCATAACGCAAAATCTCATCCAGCTGCAAAAGTCGCGTCTTCCCCAGAATCACCGAATGAAGATAGTAGGCAGTTATGCTGGACAGGAAGCTGGTAAACAGATCGGCATATTCGAGATCGTCGCGGTACATCACTTCCGTCCCGAAGATCCCTCCCGCTATCGGAGCGGTAAAGATGGCTCCGAAAGAGGCGGCCATCCCGCAGATCACGATCCTGCGTGTGTCGACAAGCTTCAGCCGCAGCATGCGCCCGATGAAATAACCGACACCTCCCCCCATCTGCACGGTCGGACCTTCCCGACCGGCGGAGCCGCCAAAAGCTATGGTGAAGACACTTGCCACCAGCTTGACTGGGACGACAAGGAGGCTGGTCTTGCCCCATTTGACGTTGTAAGCCCTTATCACCGCGTCGGTGCCGTGACCGGCTGCCTCCGGGGCAAATGCGGACGTAATAATCCCGCTTACCGCCAGTCCGACAGCGGGCAGCAGATAAACCCACGGGGTTTTCCTGAGGTAGTCCACTCGCAGGACCATCCACTGCAGGGAGCTGCTGAAAGCCACGGCTGCCAGTCCAACCGCCACGCCGACTACCACCGAGATGGCAGACCACTTCGCGATGTGGCCCATCGAGTATACTGCCTGAGCGAAAGCGGTGTTTTTTCTCAATTTGAATCGGATCAAAGCTTCTCACCAAGATGATACCTCTGCAGCAGACCCTCTTCCTTTCGGACCCACGTTATCACCGTGTCGTCAGTCTGAAGCACCTCAGCATCGCTCGGCAAGAGATAGCGGTCCTCCCGAAGCAAAAGGATCGGATACACTTCGGGTTTTACGTGCTGATTCATATCCTCTATGCTGACGTCCTCAAGTCGGGGATGATCCTGCACCAAAAAGGCCTTCATTTCGATGTCGGGATAGACGCTGTAGATCATGTCCGCCAGGTCCACCTCGTTGACCCGCGTGATTATCTGCAGGCAGACTGAGTCCGCTGGATTGAGAACGTTTTCCAGTCCAATCAACCTGCACAGTTTCCTGTACTGAGGGTCCTTGATGCGGAGAATAACCGTGGACAAGCCCATCTGCCTGGCGGCTTCGGAGGCAAGTAGGTTTACATGGTCATCACCAGTTATGGCCACAAAGGTGCTGGTATCCTCGCCCACCGCCTCCTTCAGGGTGTCGGGGTCAGTGGCGTTGCCCAGCACGATGTCAGTTTCCGGAAGTTCCTCGGAGACGAACTCGCAGGTCTCCGGATCAGTTTCGATCAGGGTCACCCGGTATTGAGGGTGCCTGCCGAAAAGCTCCACTATTTTCCGTCCTCCTCTTCCCCCACCGGCAACCACCACCTGCAATATCACCCACCCCCTCACCGTCCGCTGCCTTCGTCAGAGCGTCGCTACCTCCTACTATTGCACAAAAGACATACCCGTGGGTGAAGGATTCCCTACCGACCGGCGGTAGTATGCGTCCGGCCTTCGGATCCTCTTTGCATATCAAAAAACGGTACACATTGGTAGATTCAACTGATATGCTGAATGTAACTGACAAAGAAAAGGGTCCTGATGCAAGCAGTAGACTACGGAGGCGAGGAGTATGCTTTCTCGGGCCGGCGGCATCGTTTCTGTCATAGTCATAGCTGTTTCTGTCCTTCTGAGCGGTCTGACGCTCACCGCCTGGGTGGATTCTCACGCCACTTTGCAGGAATTTGATGTCGTTTTCGACGACGTTGTCCAGCAGTCCGACCCTCAGCAGTTTTCTATTTCGCTTCAGTTTGTGAATGCGGGGGAGCTGAAGACAGAGATGGAATCTGCCGCAGTGGCGCTTTATTATGACGGACGCCTCATCGCGGCGGGCAACTGGTTCCCACAGGATTTTTATATACCTCCGGGGCAAACCGACGGTAAGAGCATGCGGCTTGAATCAAACCTCGACCCAGAGAAGCTTACCGGCCTGGACAGAGAAGACAGATGGCACGTGCGCATCAGGATGCGCGTGACGCATCCGGTTAGAGAAGACGCAATAGTCCTGCAGCGCCAACGTTATCTAAGCAGGTAACATGCGCTAAGCAGACCAGGGAGGGCGATGATCATCGGCAAGGGCTGGAGCAAGATCTCGTGGGCGGTGGCCCTGACAACTACCCTGTTTTACCTGATTTTGAGCGCCTCCACCGAATTTTCGGTGTTCGCCCCCATCAGCATAAGCCAGCTGACCCTTTACGTTTCATCGGTCGTAATCGGCGTCGCGGCGGTATTAGTCACTGATGGATTCACTGCTGCCCCCCGGGTGGCTATCCTGGCGGCCGTAGTGCTGCTTCCCGCAGCTGCCTACGGTGTCTGCCTCGTTTTGATGTGGACTTCTATAGGAGGACGGGTGCTGCTGGATTTCTTCATCATGCAGGCCAGCCGGCGGGTTTTGGTACACCTGCTGGTGCTGGGACTGACCTGCGGTCTTGGTGTGATCATCGGCTTTGTGGCCGACACCTTCGTGGTGCGATGATTTCGGTGCGGCTGAAGGTCAGTACTGACCCAGCAGCCCGCGGCTTCGGGTAACCCGTTCGCAGCGGCGGAAGATCAAAATGCCCAGCCCCAGATAGACAGCGGCCACCCCCATTACGACCAGCAGGTCACTGCCGGTCAGCTCCCACAGCCTCGCGCCGCCTATCATTACCTGCCGCAGCAGATAATTGCCCTGCGCCAGCGGCAGAAAGCGAACCAGCGGGTATCGGCCAATAGGGACGCTGATGAAAGCAATGAAGACGAACTGAAGGATCTGAAAGGAAGACTGAACCCTTTTGTAAATCAGAGCCATCCCTCCCATTATCATGCCGATCCCGTAGGCCGGAGCCACCGTCAGAAGAAGCAGCGGTACGATGCTCACAAGATCCAGCACGACCCGCTGTCCGGTGGTCAATATCATGAGTGCCAGCAAAATAGACAGAATGATGAGGTTTATGATCAGGTTGGATAAAAGGTAGGCGGCATTGACCCAGTGAAAGCCCGCCGGGCTGAGGTACATCTGCTCCAGGGTGCCCATCTGCGCCTCGTTGGCCACATGCCAGGACAGGTCGCTGTATGCCATAATCGCCAGCATCCAGACAAAGTAACCGACCAGGATGCCCTCCAGCGTCTCCCCCATATCCACGGCTCCGCCCAGTGCCCGGGCTCCAAAAAAGATCAGGCAGAAGACGATGTAGAAGGTCACTATCTGGGAGCCGGTGTTGAAGGCGTATCGAGTCAGGGTAATGGCAGTCTTTCTGAACATCCCCTTGAATATAGTCCACGTCATTTGGTTGCCTCCCTACTCTGCCCGCAGAAGGTCTTGTCTGCAATTATCTGCAAAAAGGCCTTCTCCAGGTCGGGCTGCTCGCCGGCAATACCCTCAATGGCCATCCCGGCTTCCCGCAGAATGTCCACCAGGCGGTAGAGCTCTTCGGAGCGGGCAGCTTCAACCGAAAGTTCGGTCCTGTGGCTCAACACCTTAATGTCCACATTATCGAATTCCGACCTCAGTCTGCGGTCGGCCTCCTCCGGAAGCTCACCGGACAGCTCGAGGGTGTAGGTGCGGCGCCGGAAAAGCTCCAGCAGGTTCTCCGTGCGGTCATCGGCCACTACTCGCCCATCCTTTATGATTATGACTCTGCTGCAGACTGACTGCACCACCTTCATATCGTGACTCGATATCACTACAGTACGGTGCTGTCGGGTCGCCAACTCCCGCAGAAGGGTTCTCATCTGGTAGGTAGTCTCAACATCCAGACCCAGAGTCGGTTCATCCAGGAATAAAAGGGGCGTCCTGCGGGCCAGTGCGCAGCCGATGGACACCTTCTGCTTCATCCCCTGCGACAGTTCTCTGACCGGCTGACTGGCTGCTTCGGACAGATTCAAAAGCTCCAGCAGCTGCTCTATGTATTCGCGGTGCTGCGAGGGCTCATGGCCCTGCAGGCTGCAGAAGAATTCCATGTTCTCCCGCGGGGTCAGGCGCCAGTAGATATTGCGACTCCCCTCCAAAACAGCGCTCATCATCGACAGTGCCTGACGACGATGCCGGGCAGCATCGGTGCCGAAGACCTCTACCTCTCCCTCGTCGGGCTCCACCAGACCCAGTATGCATTTTATGGTTGTGGATTTGCCTGCCCCGTTGGGCCCCAGCAGACCGACTATTCGCCCCTCCGGTACGGAAAACGAGATGTCCTGCGCAGCGCGGACGGGCTGGCCTCCCCGGCGGTAAAAGGTCTTGCTGAGGCCGCGTACGACGAGTGCAGGCTCCCGCAGCTGACTTTCGGGATCAGGTTGCGTACTTTTCATAAGAATCCTCTCCTCCCGTTGACCGCAACACCCCGGTTCAGTCAGCGCAACAAGGTAACATCCCCGGTGTCCGGCGGCAAAATGTGCTCCACGGTGGGACGTGAGATATCTGTGTCTCTGTATTCTGTATGTCGATCAAAGGATATCGCCTGGTTCAGTATTGCCGGGGTCACCCAGCCGTGCTGCTGCAGAAACCGTTGCGTCGGGTTCAGATTCCCGTATCTCATGCTAAGGCATTTTTCCATCTTTACGATAGCTATAGCAGGCAGTCTTCGAACAGAAGTTGTGCGGATGTGCAGCTGCCAGATTGTTTCTCATTGCGGATGCGCGCTGCAATAAGATAACGATGTGGGAAGGAGCTGAGCGCATGACTGCAGAAGTAAAATTATATTATGGGATAAATTTGATCCCGGGTAGAAAACTCCCTAAAAAACATAATCAAATTTTGCCGCATTATCCGACTGGAAGCACCTAAAAGAATGGGGATGATTCTTTTGGCTTCCCGAACCATCCGAGATATGACTTCAAATGTCAGAGAACTGGCGGTCAGGGAAACCGCCGAGGAGCTGTTCCCTCCCCTACAAGAGCCCAAAGACAGCCATCTTGCTGCAGTCTACGATTCTGAAGATATGTACCTTGATTCGGTAAGGCATTTTTTCGCCAGCGGGCGATCTGATGGTGTCAGCTGCGTGCTGATAACCGACAACCCTGAGGATCCAGCGGCAGGTGCAGATAATCACCTGCTGCAAAAGCGGGCTGAGACTACTTTGCAGTTTTCTTCGGCGACGATCAAACAGGGTGATGCCACCGACGCTGCCGACGAGATCAACGGGGCACTGGCGAAGCTGCAGGTCGCCGGCGAACATGAGCTCCGCGTAGCCGTCAGCTTACAGTCGCTCGCAGATCTACCGCCAGAAAATCTGCTCGAGGAAGAAAGCCACCTGGATAGGCTTCTGTCCGATTGGCAGGCCGTGCGGATAATGTGCTGCTATGATTCCCGTCGGTTGAATGTAAATAGGCTGCAGGCTGTGCTGCAGGTACATTCTCGCATCCTCAGGGTACCGACGTGGTGCCAAAGCCCCCTTTACCTCCCCCTCACCCACGGGGATGACGACCTAGTTTCCGCCTGTCTCGAGAGGCTGCAGCGTCAGACCGAAAGCGCTCAGTACATCCACCTGCTGCATGATATGCTCATAAACACCGCCCAGCCCATGGCTGTCGTGACCGATGAGGGAAATGTTACCATGTGCAACCGCGCCTTCTGTCAGCTTTTGGGATACAGCCGCGAGCAGCTTTGTCACATGGACTGGCTCGAAGACCTCACCCCGCGGAAGTGGCAAAGCCAGGATCAGCACGTGATGGATAAGCTGCACGAAACGGGCAAGCCGCAGCGGTTTGAAAAAGAATACCTGCACAGCGACGGCAGCCCGATACCCGTCGAACTCCTGGTTCATCAGCTTCAGCAGGGCTGTGGTGACCCGCGGTATTATTACGTTTTTGCCACCGACATCTCGGCCCGGAAAAAAATAGAAGATTCTCTGCGGCAGTCCCGTGAAACCGCCTGGACGATATTCAACAATGCTCACGATGCCTTTTTCGTCCACGATGCCAGGGGACGGATAATCGAGGTAAACGACCGCATGCTGGATATGTTCGGCGTCCGCAGAGATGAGGTGTCCAGCTACAGCCTCAGCGATGATTTCACCGCTGAGGACTGGGATGAAACAAACCCCGGAGTACTGCAGCACCGCTGGAGCCGGGCGCTCGAGGGAGAGGATCAGCTGTTTGCCTGGAAGGCCCGCCGTCCGGATGACGGTGAGACTTTTGATGCGGAGATGTACCTGACCAAAATGCAGCTGGGCGGTCAAACGGTGCTTCTGACCAGCGCCAGAGATGTTTCCGACCGCAAAAAGGCAGAAGCTGCCCTGGAGGATACCAAAAGGACCATCCAACGGCTGCACAACGTGGCCCTGCAGCTGGGGGGTGTTTCTGATGAAGAGGAAGTCTACCGCATGACTGTAGAAGCGGCGGAAGAGATCCTTGAGATGTCCATGTGTGTACTGGATGTCCTGGAGGATAATATGCTGATACCTAAGGCGCACTCCTCTGACGTCTCCCTTGATGGTGCGCGGGCAATGAGCTTGGATGAGGGCATCGGAGGAAAGACCTTCCGCGAGCAGAAAACCTTCATAATCCCGAACCTGCAGGCCGAGGAGGATGCTGAACCGGTGCGCTCCGATTACCGCTCGCTCATCAGCATACCGATGGGCGACATAGGCATTTTCCAGGCAATCTCAACTGAAGTGAATGCCTTCGGCTGCCAGGATGCAGAGCTTTTAGAGATCCTGATACGCCACGCTGCCGAGGCAGTCAAGCGGATCAGAACTCAGCGTCAGCTGCGTCGCGGCCGTGAACAGTTCAGAACGCTGGTAGCAGAATACGAGGTCATATTCGAGGGCACGCAGGACGGTATATTCCTCGTAGAGGTGACCGAGGAGGGACGATTCGTTGCCCTGCGGGCCAACTCCAGCCTCCAGCAGATGATGGGAGCGGATGAAGACGAAATCAGAGGGAGCAGCTGGGAGCACCTCATAGGCAGCGAGCTCAACCTGAAAATAAGGGACCACTTTATCAGGTGCCTCAGTACCCGCAGACCGGTATCGCTGGAGATTGCCCCTTCGCAGTCGGGTCAGACTCGTCACTTCCACGTGCGGATATCCCCCATCATCAGCAACGACAGGGTTGAGCACCTGGTTGGTTCGGTGCGGGAAACCACCGAGCAGAAGAGTATGCAGCGGGCCCTGCAGGAAAGCGAGGAAAAATACCGGGTGCTGGCCGAACGGGCAAACGACCTCATCGTTATCATCCAGGACGGAGAGCTGACCTACCTCAACAACGCCGTCTCCAGCATGCTGGGGTACGATGATGCTGAGCTTCTCGGTGAGGACTGGCTGGTCATGATTCATCCCGACGATAGGGACAGAGTGCTGAAGTACCACCGGAGGCGCATGCGGGGCGATGAAGACGTTCCCCCGATCTACGAGACGGCCCTGCTTCATAGCGACGGGCGCAAGGTGCACGTGGAGGTCAATGCCAGCGTCATCACCTACGAGGGTGAGCCGGCCAATCTCACCGTCCTGCGGGACATAACGGAACGAAAGAGCGCAGAAGAGAAGCTCCGTTACCTGAGCATTCACGATCAGCTGACCGGGTTGTACAACCGCGCTTACTTCGACGACACCATCGAACGGCTGGACACCCCCAGGCAGCTGCCCCTTACCGTGGTCATGGGTGATGTAAACGGTCTCAAGCTGGTCAACGATGCTTTCGGACATGAGATGGGAGACCGCCTGCTGCAGCACACCGCCTACCTGCTGAAGGGTTGCTGCCGTAGCGAGGATGTGCTGGCCAGAGTGGGCGGAGACGAATTCGCCGTCGTGCTGCCGCAGACCCCGGCCAGCGCCGCCGAGGATTTCATACGGCGGGTTCGCGACAGGTGCAGGGACGAGACGCTGGATTCCATCAACCTCAGCATATCGCTGGGAGCATCCACCAAGATGGACCCGGACCGTGACATGCGGGATGTGCTGAAGGAAGCAGAGGACCGGATGTACCGGCGCAAGCTGCTCGAGTCAGAAAGCGTACACAGCGCGCTGGTATCATCGCTGAGAAGGACGCTGGTAACAAGCGAGACAGAAACGGCAGAACACGTAGAGCGAATGCGGCAGATGGCGCTGCAGCTGGGCAACAAGCTGGATCTGGGAGCCGAAGATCTGGAGAACCTGGCGCTGCTTGCACGGCACCACGACATTGGCCTGGTGGCGATCCCCGAAAAGCTGCACGAAAAGGACGGTTCCCTGACTGAGGAGGAAGCCGCAGAACTCCGGCGCCACCCCGAAATCGGCTACCGCATTGCCCAGACCTCTGCGGAGCTGTCCCCCATAGCACGCGATATTCTCGCTCACCACGAGTGGTTCAACGGTGAGGGCTATCCGCAGGGCCTGCAGGGCGAGGACATACCCCTTCTGGCCAGGATAATCGCTGTGGTGGATGCCTACGAGACCATGACCAGGCTGCAGGATGATGTCACCCATGCGGAGGCACTCGACCGGCTGCGCGGCAGGGCCGGCACCCAGCTGGACCCCGATATCGTCAATCTGTTTGCTCAGCTTTTTCCCCACGGACCGCCCTGGGAGGATGAATCCAACTAAGCCGTGGACGGCAGC
This sequence comes from Clostridia bacterium, assembly GCA_003551215.1. Lineage (GTDB taxonomy): Bacteria > Bacillota > Sulfobacillia > SLMV01 > SLMV01 > PUMD01. The sequence continues at coordinate 9,380 of PUMD01000153.1, forward strand.
ATGGTCCAATCAGGACAGCTCGTCAGGCAGGCTGCCGCAGAAGTCGGCGTTTTCGGTAAACGACGATGAACCTGCAGACTGCAGTTCTGCCGGCCAGGAGAGTTCATCCCTATCAGGTGGGCCACCACCGTACCGCGTCTTTGACCGCGGCAGGTACCGGCATCTGCCTCCTTTGGCCGATCTCGGCCAGCTCGCACAGTGTCCAGCGGGCTGTCGTTTGCGGGCAGAGCTCGAGACTGCATAGCAGCTTCTGGAAAAGACTCCAGGCTGTCCGCATCTTCTGTGGCGTAAAAGGCGGGTCGTAGCTGAGGCAGAAGGCACACAGCCTGCCTGCGTCCTCTTCCCGTCTGCCTCTTGAGGTCGACTCAAAATCCACCCGGTAGACGGTGTCAGTCCCGGACTGGCGTATGAAGTTGCGCATATTCATGTCACGCAAAATGAGCTCAGAGCTGTGCTCATCCAGCGCATCATATATTTGCTTCAGTGATTCTGAAAGCCCTTTTGTGACCTGGTCGGGGAACCGGTAGATGCAGTCGACCAGAACCTTCCCCTCGATGAACTCGTAAACGGCAGCCCCATCCTCCGCATGATGAAGCCGGGGCACCGGCACGCCCCGGACCTGCAGAAGGCGCAGGGTGCGTATCTCTTCGGAGAATCTATCCGGATCGGTGAATTCTTTTATCACCACCGTGCGGGCAGACCCATCCCCGGTGATCACCCGCACCTTGAACACGTCGTTTCTCTTGCTGCGGAACCGTCCCAGAAGTTGGGTCCGCTGAACATCCCAGCGCCTGATCAGCTCATCATTCAGCACTCTGCCCGCCGCCTCCTATGGTAACCGAGATTTCTGCTCCCGGAACATATCCGTCCAGCTCTGCTGCCACACCTTCCACCGCATTTTTCAGGATCCTCTGCACGAAAGGCACCATATCAACCGGTTTTCCACCTATCCTCAGCTGCACCTGATCCTGCGTCTGCACCGGGCAATCCGCGGCTTCTGCCTCCCCGCGCAGTATCCTCGCCGTCATCTGCCGGCAGGAGAAGCCGCATTCCCCGCAGCATTCAACCGGAAGGTTGGGAAGTGGGGTGAAGACTGTTTCCTCGATGAGGTCCACCAGGCGTCCGGCTTCAGTCACCGCGTTTATCACTGGAAGATCCCCGAATCTGTCGATTTTTTCGGATATGCGTCCAGAGACGGCAAAAACGGTTTCGTCCAGCTTCTCCTGCAAAGTGGCCTCGTCGTGGGCACAGACGATCTTCGGCAGGTGAAAGTCCTCCACCCCTTCCATTACCACAAAATCATGGCAGTAAAAGCGGAGAATCTCGGCCACCGGCAGCCTGCGTTTGAACAGTACATCCGTCTCCTGCAGCCCGCGGGCGGTTACCAGCTGGGCACCAGCCCGGTGGTGGCGGTCGGTATTGGTTCCCTCGGTGTCGATGGCAAAGTCCTCAAAATGTATGTCCTTGATCGAACCCACCGAATACCTTCTGCGCTTCAGTTCGGTTATTGCATGCTCTATGGTGGTGGTCTTCCCCGTTTTGGAGACACCCACTACAGAAAATGCTCGCATCGCAAAGACCTCCCGTCAGATTCGTCCTATCCTCCAGGCGGCCAGCAGAAAGACCGCCGTGGCTGCCACTGCGGCCCCCATTACCGCATAATCGCCGCCGTGCATCTGGAGGCTGCGGTACGAGGTTCGCTGATCGTGGGCGCGGAATGCCCTCATCTCCACGGCGATGGCCAGCTTCTGCGATTTGCCCAGCACGCTTGAGACCATGGGCATAAGCAGATAGGAATAGATCTGCAGGCGCTGGCCCAACGGAACCTCATCGAGCTTCAATCCTCTCAGCTGAACCGCGGTCAGTACGTCCTCTGCCTCCTGCCGCAAAAGCGGCAGAAAACGGATAGCAAGCGCTACCATGAAAGCTATCTCATAGGGGATTCCCCACTGATACAGCCCCTGCACCACATCCCGCGAGCTGGCCGTGGTAACGATGCCGGCGGAAATAACTATGATGAGGACCCGCAGGATGATGGTCACCCCCCGGTCCAGCCCCACGCTGGTCACAAGTGAAACCCCACCGAGACTGACCAGCACCTCACCTCCCGGGGTGAAAATGCTCTGAATAACAGCCATGGCGGCAAACAGATATAAAAGCTTGCGCAACCTGAGCAGTATGCCTGCTACATCCACGCCGAAGGCGATAGCCGCCAGCCACCCGCAGGCCAGCACCGCGGTCATCATCACAGCATCCTGCAGCAGTACGGCCAGACTGGAGATGCACATCACCAGCACGAGCTTGCTGCGGGGGTCAAACTGATCTGTGCTGGTTTCGGCAGTCATCGGTTATCTCACCCCCGCGAAGCTGTACCACTCGCTCGGCCAGGTCGCCGACAAATCGGCTGTCGTGGCTTATAATCAGCATCCCCACGCCCTCATCATGCAGCCGCATCAGCAGCTTGCTCAGCTCGGCTTTCCGCTTTACATCCAGGGCAGTGGTGGGCTCGTCCAGAATCAGAAACTGCGGTCGGTTCATCAGGACCGCCGCCAGGGCCAGGCGCTGCTTCTCCCCCCGGCTCAAAACGAAGGGAAAGCTGTCCTGTAGGTGCTGCAGGTCGAACTGCTTCAGCATGGCGTCCGCCCGCCTGCGGATCTCATCTTCATCGACTCGCTGCACCCGGAGCAAAAAGCTGAGTTCCTCTCTCGCGGTGGGTGCGAACAGCTGCCGCTGGGGCTGTTGAAACAGATAACCTACCTCCGATCCGATCTCCGCAAGGGACATACCGTCTGCACTGCGCCCGCCGATTTCCACCCGCCCTGACCCCGGCTTCAGGATGCCGGCTGCCAGCTTGCCCACGGTGGTTTTGCCGCTGCCGTTGGGACCCACCAGGGCGGTGATGCCGCCGCAGGTGAGGTGCAGATCAACCCCGCGTACCACCTGCTGGCTGCCGTCGTAGCTGAAGCTGACATCCACCAGCTCAATCACGGCAGACCCTCCCGGCGTCACCTTCGCAATAGGGCCAGCCTGCTTGATAATCTACCAGCTGTCCGTCGTGCAGAACTTTGACCCGATCGGCGATGTCCAGGTTGTCGGGATCGTGCTCTACGGTGACCACTGCCTTTCCCTCGCCGGCCAATTCTCTTATCAGCCGCCGGATCCGCTTTTTCCCATCGGCGTCCAGCTGGGACATGACCTCATCGAAAATGAGAATCTGCGGCTGCAGGCTCAACACCGATGCCAACGCCACCAGCTGCTTTTGCCCCCCGGAGAGATGATGCGGGTTCCGGTGGCGAAGTTCCTCGGGCAGCCCCACGGTGTGCATCACCCGCTGCACGGTGAGCTCTATCTCCGCCGGCGGTACGCAGAGGTTCTCCGGTCCGAAGGCGATCTCATCTTCGACGGCCGGGAAAAACAGCTGCGTGTCGGGGTCCTGAAACACGATTCCCAGCCGGCTGGCAACCTCGGGCACAGTCAGCTGGCGGGTGCTGACTCCTTCGACAAGGACATCCCCGCTCATCTGCCCGGGGCGGATGAGCGGTATGATCCCGCTGAGGCAGTGACAAAGTGTGGTCTTGCCGCTGCCGCTGAGCCCCATGATGGTCACCACCTCACCGCTTCTGACCCGCAGGTCCACGCCCGAAAAAAGCGGCTCCCCGGCGTCCGGAAAGCTGAAGGTCAAACCGCGGGCGGCCAGCGGATAATCTAATCCAGTTTTATCTCCATCAGGTACTTGTTCCACCGCTGGCCGAACTCATCCTCTCTGATTATCAGCTGGTAGGGGCCCACGCCCCCGTCTTCCCTGGAGGCCATGGGTTCGCCGTCGATCTTGTAGGCGATGTAGACGTTGTCCTCCTGCATTACCTCATCGATGTTCAGCGCCACTGTATAGCCGTCCACCGCCTGGGTGATCACCTGCTGCACCTCGTCAGTCGGTAGATCGTAGTATTCGAGCAGATCTCGAAGCCTGACCCCGGTATACACCGAATCCCGAACCGCACCCTCGCTGCTTCTCATGGTGGCTTCAAACTCGTGCTCCGGAAGCCCGGAGACGGTCTCGAAGTCTGCAGTGGCTATTCTTTCTCCGTGCATTTCGATGTAGAGTTTGGCCTCTCTCTGCGCCGCCAGTCGATCTCCCCGGTCCGCCATGTTCAGATAGGCGAAAATCCCCACCATAACTACCAGAACTGCTGTCGCTGCTGCTACCGTCCTGTTCATCGTATACCTCCATTCAAAGGCCAAAGCAAACTAACCACGCGACCGGCAGGTAAGCTGGCGAAATGACCGCACAGCTCATCGCGGTCTAAAACCCGTCTGCGGGTGCTGCGCCCCCCTGAAATCTTCAAGCAAACCAGCACAGAGAATACTGCGGTCTGCACGGCCCCCTCAGCTAGAAGGAAATCTGCCGTTCAAAGCGCTTTTTCACCTGATTTGCTACCACCCCGCCCAATCCACCAGACAGCGATGCGGCCGACAGGCTGAGCATAAGCGGGACGAAAGGAAGTCGGAAGATGATCAGGCCAACCAGCACCGTACCACTGGCGTTTGCGGCTATCCCGGCTGCGAAGCAGCAGCCCGGACAGCACCCCCGGTGACCCGAGAGCAACCACACCAGATCCACTGCCAGTCCGGGCAGAATATAGGTGAGGATGCTCACCATACCGTGGGTGCCCAGAATACCAAGGGCCATCACCACGATGGCCTGAACGACCGCTATCAGCGTAGCGGCACCGAGTTTGCCCACCAGGGCGGCCCCCAGCACCAGCCACATCATGTAAAATCCTCCTGCTATCACTCCTCCGGGAACGAAAAGCGGACCGGTTATTATGTGAGCCAGCGGCACGACAAGCGGTTTTGTCGCCACGCCAAGGCAGGCCATCAAGGCTATTATCATCAGATCAGAGACTGATACACCGCGCAAAAAGGCACGCACCCTTCCCATACTTTTCAATCAACACCTCCATCTGCTGACCAAAGCAAAGGCAGCTTCTGCAAAGGGGCAGCCGGAGAAAATTCCCAAAGTGCAAGCATCATTCTCCGGTGCAGCTGGGTGAAATCCGGGCGAGAGAGGGCCTTCCCCTGCCGGGAACTGTTCCGCCTTCCCTGGGCAGCAGCTCGATCTCCACCAGGTTTCTCACCCAGTACATGGTGCTTTCGCCCGGTATGAAGACCCGCAGCGGACCGTCTTCTTCATCCAGCAGGACGCCATCCACCCGGTATGCGATAATGATCTGAGCGAATGTCAGGATATCGGCGGGAACATCAATCCAGTAGCCGTCTGCCGCCACCAGGCGTACTCCCCCCAGTCCTTCTATCCCTTCGTCTACCAGCTGCAGCACCTGCTGCAGTGTGGGTCCGTAGATCTGTATTTCGGTATCTCTGCCTTCGCTGTCCCGCACGAACGTGAGGTCCTCCCCCTCAAGTTGCTTTATCTGCTGCAGACCGATTTCTCTGCTCTCGGCGCCGTAAAGGGTTACGCTGAGCAGCAGCTGCACATCCGGTTGAGGCAATTTGGGTTCGGCAACCTGCGGTACCCCGCAGGCTGCCAAAAGCACCGCCACAAGGGACAATGAGGCAGCAATCAATCGAGTTTTCACCGGTAGCATCGCCTCCTGCCAACGCTATTTGAACCCGCAACCCACAGGTCTGCTGCATTAAAAAAGCCACCCCGAAAAGGAGTGGACAATTTGCCCTATTCTCCTTTCCGAACACGGGAGGCCCGAAGGTTTCCCGTTGGACCCTTGACCGGTCACAACCCCTTAGCCGGGCCTGTGACTCTCCCAACCTTAGGCATTGTGACTCGGAGAATATGAGTTTCCAAAGACTATCAGATGTTCAGCTAAGACACTTCTGATTGTTAATGTTCTGTGTGAGGAAGTCAAATCCTCCCCGGGCGAAACGGGGGTTCGGGCTGCGTGGGCAGGTGCTGGCACAAAGAGGCAGGCACCACACCCTCACGCTCTGTACGACGACAAAGCCAGAACCCCATCTTCTATAAAGCCCCTGCCGCCTGATTCAGAAGGAGACTGCAGGGGCTCCACAGTCCCCTCCCCTGCCGCCGGCAGGGTATCCTTTCGACGGGGGCATGTATGGTTCTTCTGCGCCCTACCCCGGCTGCTTACCAGTATCGGGGCTGCCGTCACGCCCTCCGCAGCAGCTGACCGGGCCTGCTGCCGGTGATTTCTCCTTCTCTGACGACTGCAGAGCCGTTGACGAATACCCACTGCACACCATCAGCATAGCTGAAGGGCTTTCCCACAGTAGCCGTCTCTCGAACCGTGGCCGGGGAGAAAGCAACTACATCTGCCTTTCGACCCTCCTCAAGCAGTCCCCGGTCAGAAAGCCCGAGACGCCGGGCGGGGAAACCGGTCATCTTCCACACGGCCTCCGACCAGCTCAGCAGGCCCAGCTGGCGCACGTACCTGTGCAGGATGCGAACAAAGGCACCAAAGTTGCGCGGGTGCAGCCAGGTGGCGTCAAAGACGCCGGTGGCGTTCATCGCGTAGGTATCCGATCCCACCATCGACACCGGTGACTTCAGCACAGTTTGCACATCCTCCTCCGCCATGGAAATCTGCTTTATCCGCATGTCGCGCCTGTCGAGGCTGTCGATATACCAGCTTGTGCAGTCAGTGCCGGCCTCAGCCGCCAGCTGTGCCACTGTCTGCCCGGTGAGGTCTTCATCTGGATGCTCGACCACGTAAACTTCATTCCAGAGTACCTGCCCGGGTTCTCCGGAGGCATACTCACGCGATGCTGCCGAGTTCTCCGCGAGCCACTTTCTTATGCGGCTGCGGCGGCCGGCTGCCTCCTCGGGGCTTTCGTTCGCCGCTTTATTCTGCAGTCGGGCCGGCAGAAGCCTCTGCAGGGGTGCTGGGTATGTGCCGCCGAACCGGTAGGGATAGACATCTACGGTCACGTCACAGTCGTCCCTCCTTACCTGCTTTATCCTCTGCAGGCTGTCGGATACCAGCCCCCAGCTTGCCCGGCCCATGGCCTTGTGGTGTGAGATCTGCACGGGAAGGTCGCTGCGTCTGCCGATATCGATGGCTTCGTTGACCGCCTCCAGCATGCGCTCATCCTCGCCGCGGATGTGGGTGGCGTAAAAGCCGCCGCGCGACGATACCGCCCCGGTGAGCCTGAGAAGTTCTTCGGCATCGGCATACCGGCTCGGCCGGTAGGTCAGCCCGGTGGATAAGCCGAAGGCTCCGGCTTCCATGGCCTCTTCTATCAAATACACCATCCGCGACATCTGCTCACCGTCGGCGGGTTCGTCGTCTGTTCCCACGGCCGATGCCCTTACCGGACCGTGTCCAACCAGGCCTGCTATGTTAATGGCCTTATCATGAGCCTCAAGCGCCTCGCTGTAGTCAGCCCAGCTGTCCCAGCGCGGCCATTCCGCTCCGGCGCGGCCCAGCCAGGATGACTCGTAACGCCGCCACTGCCTGGCGTAGCTGTAGGCCTCGGGAGTAGCAAGGGGCGCCGGACCGATAGAGCAGTTGCCAATTACATCGGTGGTCACCCCCTGCAGCACCTTGGCAGAGGCATCAGGAGCGGCAAAAATAGACAGATCAGAATGGGTGTGAATATCGATGAACCCCGGACACACGACCAATCCTGAGGCATCGATCACCCGGTCAAATCCCTCCTGTACCTCCCCGTCGGGGTCCTCACATGCTTCAGCGGGCCGCAAACAGGCCTGCAGTACCGATTCTCCCCCGTCCAGCCGCCTGCGTACGCGGATCTTTACGATGTTTTCGTCCTCTATCACGACATCACCAACGAAGGCTTCACTGCCTGTACCGTCAACGATTACTCCCTTTTCTATCAGATAACGACTCATGTCACCCTCCTCAAAAAGCTGCAGGCATCTGTGAACATATGAAAAGCCGCGCTGACCACGAGCTGCCGTCTGACAGGTGCTTGTTTTTGCCTGTGTAGTAGTTTCTACACCACACGGGCGCCTCCTGCCGCCGATGCATCTGCATTCGACTTCACTGCCTTCGGGCTGAACCGATACCGGCCCTCGTTCCAAAAACGCTCAAAGCTGTGTCAGCCCGGGTACCATGCCCGCAAACTGCTGGTACCCCAGGTGAGGTGCTGCGGTCCGCAAGCAGGGTGAAATAACCACGCAAAGACTCGCCGCATACTCTGAAAACAGGCAGCCCAAAAGGCTCCGCACGCGCGTTGAGTCAGATTTTCGCCTGCTGTATGGAGAAAACCCCTTTAAGAAAAGGGCTGGAAACAGCGCCGGCACTGAGTCAGCATCACCGGCAGCTTCGCCTTTCCTTTTTTGCTCCGGTGGACAGCAGACGATGGCCTCTCGGCGATCTGCGCGTCGCTACCCGGAAAGACACTTCCCCGCCAGTGAGCACAATCGAGGCGGGAATCGTTCTGGAACAATTGACAGGTAAGCGGGTGCGGGCTCATTGTCATCCCGGATACCGGTGAAGGTTTGCTGCATCGCTGACCTCCGGAGAACATCGTCCGACTCCCATCTGCTGTCAATCAACAGCGCTGTGAGCATGGCCCGTGCGGTGCAGGGGCTGCCCCGCCGGGTGATAATCTGGGGTGTAGTACCGGAGGCATCACGTCAGGTACTCGACGATGCCCTGCGCATGCTGAAGTCCTGATCCCGGGTTGCGGTGCCCTGCTGATAACGAAAGAGCCTCCGCTTCGGGCTGCAGTCAATCGTCGATGGGGTGCCTGCTCAAAACCCGGGCACAGGACTCCCTTTTCACAACCGTTGTGTGCCGGCTGAATGAATGCTTCAGGGTGGCAAAAACTAATAAAGACTGGTAATATTGATGCAAAGCCTTGCAGCAGTTCTGTCCATAAGGTGAGGTTTCCACCTGTACCCTGTATTGTCTTCTGATCGTCGCCGTCGTCGGCATACCCTGTTGGACGAAGCATTCGCAGATTTAGAATTCTCGTCCGCCTCAGACCTATCCAATTTTGAGCAGACTGGGGGGCACAGCTATGACCACCAGCCGCACAGATGATCAGTCGCAGGTCAGCGACGAGGACCACAGAAACCACCTGCTCATTCTGAGCCGCGTCTCCGCCGCAGTAAGCGGATTGGGTGACCTTGACGCCGTTTTGCGGGTGGGGCTCGATAAAACGCTTGAATACATGGAGGGTGTAGCCGGCGGCATCATGCTGCTGGACAGACACAGCTCCCTTCTGCACTACCGCGTCTACCGCGGTCTTTCCGAGGAGTACGCAGAGAAAATGCAGCTGAAGATGGGTGAGGGCCTGGCGGGCCGGGTCGCGCAGACCGGACGGGCAGTGCTGGTGGATGACATTTCGCAGGAGCCCGACGCCGCCCGCCCCCGGCTCATCGACATGGAGGGGCTGCGGGCCTTCATCAGCGTCCCGCTGCGTTCGAAGGAGCGGGTGCTGGGGGTGATGAACTGCGCCAGCCGTATGCCCAGGCATTTCACCCGCCGCGACATGCACCTGCTGCACTCGCTGGGTGACCAGCTGGGCACGGCAGTCGACCAGGCCCAGCTGTACGAGAAGCTCAACCGAAGTAAACACCAGTACTGGCGAATAGCCCGGCGCCTGATAGTCGCCCAGGAGGAGGAACGCGAACGGATCGCCCGCGACCTGCACGACGATACCAGCCAGGCCCTCGCCGGTCTGACCCTCAAGATGCAGGTGTTGCGGGAGATGTGCGACCTGCTGGACATAGAAAACGCTGAGTTCCGCCGCATTCTGCAACAGGCCCATCAGGCGGCCACCCAGATCAACCAGGAAGTGGGCAAGATCATCGCCGATCTGCGCCCGACTCTCCTCAGCACCCTCGGGTTGACTCCCGCCATACGTCAGTACGCCGAATCCAACCTGTCGCCGCTGGGTATAGAAGTACAGTGCAGATTTGACGACCTGAAGGTGCGCCTCAACCGTGAGGTGGAGGTGGCCCTGTTCCGCTGGGCGCAGGGAGCCATCGGCAACGTCATAAGGCACGCCGATGCAGACCGGGTGGATATCTCCCTGCAGCGGCGCGGTGATCAGCTGCAGCTTACGGTAGCGGACGACGGGCGGGGATTCGACCCCAGCCGGGTAGACCACACCGAGGACGGTCAGGGAACCGGTCTTCTGATAATGAAGCAGCGCCTCGAGCTGGTAGGGGGGCGCTGCATAATAGACTCTCATCCGGGGCAGGGAACCCAAGTGGCAGCGCAATTCCCCCTTCAGGCCGTCGAATCGCCGCATCTCGACGACGGGAGGTGAGCCGCATGGAGGCCATCAGGGTGATGATAGTCGACGACCACGCCATCGTTCGCGAGGGGGTGCGGGCCCTTTTGGACCTGTCCCCGGAGGTTAAAGTGGTGGGCGAGGCGGACAACGGACGCGAGGCCCTGCAGAAAATGGTGCAGCTTCAGCCGGATGTGGTGCTTATGGACATAATGATGCCGGTGATGGACGGCCTGGAGGCGACCAGGCGGCTTACCGACGACCACCCGGACATCAAGGTCCTGGTTTTGACCCAGTACGATGAGAAGGAATATGTCTTCCCCATAATAGAGGCCGGTGCTCACGGGTTTATGAGCAAGACTGCCGCCTCGTCCCAGCTGGTCTCGGCCATACGGTCTGTGCACCGGGGGGACTCCTTTCTGTCCCCTTCCATCGCCCGGTTCTTCGTCGACGCATACCACTCGGGCAGCTCCGGTAAGATCAATGACCCCTATCAGCAGCTGACCGCCAGAGAGCAGCAGGTGCTCAAGATGCTGGCCGAGGGTTACACCGGCCGCGAGATAGCCGGAATGCTCGATCTGAGTGCAAAGACCATCGACGGCTACCGCACCAACCTGATGCGGAAGCTGGACCTGCACAACCGCGTTGAGCTGGTGAAATACGCCCTGCGGCGCGGGATAATCAAGCTGGACTGAAGGGCGGCCCCGCAGGAGGATGCTGTCTGGGGCCGCCCCACCGTCAGAGACCGGCGGACTTCAGAATATCCAGTACTGATTCCTCCGCATTTATGGCCATAATATGGACTCCATCGCAAAGCGAGTTTTCCCGTATGGCAGAGACCAGGCCGGCGGCGATGTCCACTCCGACTGAACGTTGATCAGCCCGGGAAGTCTGCTTCATCCTCTGCAGCAGGGAGTCGGGTACGTTTATGCCTGGAAGGTTCTGGTCCACGAACCGGGCCATCCGGTATGAGGTCAGAAGCAAAATTCCGGCCAGCACCCCCACCTCGTGTTTCCGCACCCGGCTCATGAAGGCATCCAGCAGGTCGAGGTCGAACACCGCCTGCGTCTGGAAAAACTGCGCCCCGGCTTCAACTTTCTGGGCGAATTTGATCAGCTGCGGCTGCAGCGGGTCTGCACCGGGGGTAACCACTGCTCCCGGATAGAAACCGATATCACCGGTCAGGGAATTGCCGGCAGCATCCACCCCCCTGTGCATACCCTCTATGACCCGCAGCAGCTGAACCGAATCCAGGTCAAATACCCCCATGGCCTGGGGGTGGTCGCCGGTTACAACTGAGTCGCCGGTGAGGCACAGAACGTTGGTTATTCCCCGCACACCAGCGAACAGAAGGTCTCCCTGCAGCGCCAGTCGGTTGCGGTCCCGACAGGTCATCTGAAGTATGGGTTCTCCCCCGCGTTCCTGAATCGCAAGACACCCCGCCAGCGAGGACAGCCGCATGACGGAACTCTGATTGTCAGTAATGTTCATTGCGTGCACCTGGCCGCTGAGCATATCGATGTGTTCTTCCATTTTACAGGTGTCTGTCCCCTTCGGGGGACCTATCTCGCAGGTGACGGCGAACTCTCCCTTCTTCAGGGTCTGCTGAAGCCGGCTGGTCATGGCTCATCTCCCACTTCCCGATTCAAATCGGCCATGCGCGGTACCAACATTACGTGATGATCGCGCGGTGGACGGTATCTGTGCATCAGGTGCAGCTGGTCTCGTTCTTCAAGCCGCTGGTATATCAGGGTGTATGCGCAGTCCCGGTCGGGATCAACCTCGCATTTGCCGCCGTCGGTGCCCCCGCAGGGACCGTTGAGCAGCCCCTTATGACAGGCCGTCACCGGACAAATGCCGGCGGTTTCTCCCAAAATGCACTGCCCGCACTGCCGGCAGACTTCCTCGAAATGCCCCGGGGCCTGCTCCAGCCCTATGAACATGGTGTCCAGAGCTGGTACCGCCGGCCTGCCGACATAAGCGCCTATGCGCTGCACGCCCAGCGCGCACGCCATAACCAGTACGCACTCGGCGTAGCTTAAGGCGTCGCCGGTTTTTCGCAGGTCTATTTCGGCCATCTCATCGCAGGCGGTCGGCAGCACCGCCCAGCCGGTCACCCATTTTCCCCTCTGCTGCATTTCATCCCGCATCCGCTGCACCTGCCCTACTCCCCCGGTCTCGGTGACGGTTGCACAGGTACCGCACCCCAGTATATACAGCCGCTCAAAGGATTCGGTGCAGGCTGCTATCTCCGAGATGTCTTTTTGTCTGGTGATGGATCTCACGGGCAGCCTCCCTTCAGGTTCGCTCCGACTCCACCGGCCGGGAGGCCGCCGGGCTGAAATTCCCGCCCCTGCTCGCCTGGGCGGACGGAAGCGCGAACCTCGCAGACTCCCAGCGGGCATTTACCTTCCCGGATGTGAGCCAGGTATTCCTCCTTGAAGTACTCCAAAGTGGCCAAAACGGGGTTGGAACAGGTCTGACCCAGCCCGCACAGCGAGGCGTGCTTCACTGTGTCGGCTACTTCGCGCAGCAGCACCAGATCCTCCCGTGCTCCCCTCCCGGTAGCAATCCTGGTCAGTATCCGCACCATCTGCCCGGTACCCAGGCGGCAGGGAGCACACTGACCACAGGACTCCGAGCAGGCGAAGTCCATGAAGAAGCGGGCAACATCCACCATGCATGCATCCTCGTCGAGGACCAGCATGCCCCCCGAACCCATGGTCGAACCCAGCTCCTGCAGCGCCTCGTAATCGACGGGCGCATCCAGTCGGTCTGCCGGGAGCGATCCCCCCGCCGGCCCGCCTGTGTGAACTGCCTTGACTTTCCGGCCGTCCGGTATACCGCCGCCTATGTCGATGATTTCCGCCAGCGGCGTGCCCATCGGAACTTCCACCAGCCCGCTGTAGCGGATGTTCCCGGTGAGGGCGAAAACCGCAGTCCCGGCGCTCTGCGGTGTCCCCAGGGAGGAAAACCACCCGGGGCCCCGGTCAACGATGACCGGCACGAAGGCCAGCGTCTTGACGTTGTTTATCACCGTGGGCTTGCCGCCTAGTCCGACGTCGGTGGGGAAGGGTGGACGGGGACGCGGCATGCCCCGCCGGCTTTGTATCGACGCCAGCAGCGCGGTCTCTTCCCCGCAGACGAAAGCCCCCGCCCCCTCCTTGATTTCCAGGTCAAAGCTGAAACCCGAACCCAGCAGATCGCTTCCCAAAAACCCCTTATCCCGGGCATCCTCGATGGCTTTTTGCACCCGGCGGACCGCCAGCGGATATTCAGCCCGGATGTACAGATATCCCCGGCGGGCTCCGACCGCGTAGCCGGCTATTATCATCCCTTCCACAACCGCGTGCGGGTCGCCCTCGAGCACCGAGCGGTCGGTGAAGGCACCCGGGTTGCCCTCATCAGCGTTGCATACCACGTATTTGACATCCGACGACGACCGCCGGGCGAACCTCCATTTGCGGCCGGTGGGAAACCCGGCGCCTCCGCGCCCCCTCAACCCGGAGTCCTCGACCAGCTCGATGACATCCTCGGGGCGCATGGTGGACAGCACCAGCTGCAGGGCGCCGTAGCCGCCGCGGTCAACGTAGTGTTCTATCTTTTCGGGGTTGATGCGACCGCAGTTGCGGAGCGCCACCCTTCGCTGCCGCCGGAAGAAATCGACATCGGCGTAGCGGGCGGCCGTCCTGCCGGTCACAGGATCGCGGTGAAATAGATGCTGCACCGGGCGACCTCCGCTGAGGTGCTCGCGAACTATGACCTCTGCATCCGGGGGCTGTATGCCGTTGTAGAAGAATCCGGATGGTTCGACCACCACGCTCGGCCCCTGCGAGCAAAGCCCGTGGCCGTGGCATCCGCTTATTTCAAGAGACACGTGATCCAGCCCCAGCCGATCGATCTCCCGTCGGAAGGCCGCATGCAGTCCGACGGCCCCCCTGGCCACGCAGGGAGTCTCGTGACACACCAGCACCCGGTGAGGAGTTACCACGGTTCCTCCTCCTCTCTGTCCTGCAGAAGCTGTTCTATCTTCTGGGGAGTCATGCGCCCGTGCACCTCGTCGTCGACCAGCACATTCGGGGCAAGCCCGCAGGCTCCAACGCAGGCTACGGACTCCAGCGAATAAGCCAGGTCAGCGGTGGTCTCTCCTTCACTTATCTGCAGTATATCCCTCAGCCTGATCATCACTTCCGGGCCGCCGCGCACGTGACAGGCGGTGCCCCGGCAGGTCCTTATGACTGTCCTGCCACGCGGAGTATCCCGCAGCTGCTCGTAAAAGGATATGACTCCCTGGATCTCTACCGGTGACGGTCCCAGCGCCTGCGAGATGAGCCTCACGCACTGCGGCGGAATGTAGCCGATGCGCTGCTGCGTCTTTTGCAGCACAGGAATGAGGGGCCATTGGTGCCCGGCATAATCGCTCAGTACCTCCCGTACAATGCTGCGGTAGATGTCAGTGATCAGTTCCGAATTATCTCTCATGATGCCTCACCCTCTCCAGGCGCACGTGGCAGGTTTTCATCAGCGGTGTTCCGGTATCGGGGTCTGCCTCGAAGGCAAACAGCGCTGCCGGCGGCGCCTCCTTCCGATGCGCCATAAGTGCCACCACTGAGTCAGGCAAGGAGTAGCTCAGTTTGACCTGCACCGCCAGCGAACCGTGTTCCGACACCACTTTCACTGTTTCGCCTTCGCTTAGGTGCAGGCGCCCGGCGGCCCGGTGAGGAACCTCCACTACACCCCGACTGCAAAAGGTGCGCAGCTGACGCGAACGTCCGGTCCGCTGTCCAGTGCCCTGGCCCCACGGGCTTCCCCTTACCACCAGCGTGAAAGGGTAGCCCTCTGAAGGTGTGGCCACCTCGGGAAGGCGCGGGATGCAGAAGCGCGCTATGCCCCGCGTGGACGGCCAGCGGGAACCGACTGCTGTCGGCCGTTCACCGCGTGAGCCTTCCGGCGGAGGAAGCGGCTCCAGCTCCGGGAGGATCTCGGCAATCTCGGCCTGGATGTCCTTCAGCGAGGAAAAGGGAAGCGGATGCTGCATCTCTTCGGCCAGCCGGAGAATTATGCTCCAATCCGACAGGCTCTGACCGGGTGGTTCCATGATCCTGCTGAGCCGGTTTAACCGGCCGTCGGCGGAACTGAAGGTGCCGTCCTTTTCAGCAAAACTGGCCGCGGGCAGAAGCACCGATGCACATGAGGCGGTCTCGCTGAAAAACAAATCATGCACCACCAGAAGCTGCAGATTATCTAACGCCTCACGCACCAGCTGCGGGTCAGGATAGCTTCTGAAGGGGTTTTCTCCCACCACGTAAAGGGCTTTAAGCTGCCCTTCGGCGGCCGCCTGGATCATTTGCAGGGCAGCCATTCCCCGCTCGGCCGGGATAGGTCCACCCCACACCTCCTCAAAACCGCGGCGAATCCCCCGGTGGTCAAGACGGTCGTAACCGGGCAGCATGTCGGGCAGCATGCCCATCTGGCAGGCTCCGCGACCGTTTGCTTCCAGCTCCACAGCATATATGCCGCCGCCCGGGATCCACACTGCTGCAGCCAGCATGGACAGGTTAGCCAGCGCCTTGACTGCTTCGGACGGCATGGGCTGCTGGGTGATTCCCCGGCCGAAAATCACAGCGGCCTGGCGGGCCCCGGCGAACTGGCGGGCAGCCTGCGTTATGTGGCGGGCAGGAACGCCGGTTACCTGATTGGCCTGCTCGGGGGCAAGGTCGGAGACCGCCTGGCGGAATTGCTCGAATCCCTCGGTGCGCCGGGTAATGAATTCGCGGTCGAACAGCTCTTCGCGGCATATGACTTCTGCAAGCGACTTCAACAGTACTCCGTCGGTACCAAAATAGGGCCTCAGCCGCAGCGACGCGAAACGGTCAAGGCGGCTGCGGGCCGGGTCAAGCAGGATCAGGCGGGCACCGTGGAGTTTAACTGCCCTCCGCACCGCATACGCCAGCTGCGGGGCGGAATTGGGAAGATCGGCTCCCACCACCAAGATTACCTCGGACCGGGCCAGGTGGTCGGGGTCCGGGTTGGTCTCCGGTACTCCCAGCGTAGCCATCAGTCCTTGCCGAACCGGTGCCCCGTACAACCTGCTGCCGTTGTCAATGTTGTTGGTGCCCAGAACCGAACGGGCGAAGCGCTGAAGCAGATAGTTGTCTTCATTGGTTCCACGGGGGGAGCCCAAAACCCCCACGGCCTCCGGGCCCCATTTATCAAGAGTTTGCTGAAGCTCGCCAGCCAGAAAGGACAGCGCCTCAGGCCAGCCGACTGGCTGAAGCTTCCCGTTTCTCCGTACGTGCGGCCTGTGCAAACGGTCCGGGCTGTGTATGAAGTCGAGTCCGTAGCTGCCGCGGACACACAGCGGCCGTTCCGGGTCAGACGGGACGGCCCGCACCACCGTATCGCCTTTGACCTGCACGTCGACAGTGCAGCCGGAACCGCAGTAAGGGCAAGTGGTGGTGACAGTTCGATCGCCTGTTCCCCCGTAGGCCGGGTGTGCTTCCGTCAGCGCACCAGTCGGGCAGGCGCTGACGCAGGCCCCGCAGAAGGTGCATTCCGACTGGTGCAGGGGCCCGTCGGTGAAGGTGGCCAGGCGGGTGGAGAAACCACGCTCGAGGTAGCCCAGTGCCTCCTCTACCACCACCTCCTGGCATATGCGGATGCATTTTCCGCACAGTATGCACTTGCTGGGATCCCGACTGATGAAAGGATTGTCATCGAGTGTCAACGCCGGCTGGCGCATTCGGTAGAGCCCGGCTGTGCCTATTCCCAGATCTGAGGCGATCCTGCGCAGTTCGCAGCGGTTTCCCTTGCCGCAGACCATGCACGAGGCCGAATGGCTCGCCAGCATGAGTCTGACGGTCATGCGGCGATGGCGCAGGACCGCGTCGGAATCGGTGCTTATATCCATATCCTGGGCAACTGTGGTGGCACAGGCCGCCAGCAGCCTGCCCTCTGACTGCTCCTGCACCAGGCAGATGCGGCAGGCCGCGTGCGGCGTGAGGGGCTTATGCTCGCACAGGGTGGGTATATCAACGTCATTATCGCGAGCCACCTGTAAGATAGTGCTGTCAGATTGAGCTGTCAGCCGGCGGCCGTTGAGTAAAAAAGTAACCGGTGTCAAAGCAGGACCCCCCTCTCAGGCAGTGCTGACAGCCCGGATGGCTTCAACCAGCCGCGAGCTGACCTCCCTTTTGGAGATGAACTGCTGAGCCCCCATCTGGGTGCTGGCCATGACGTTCTCATCGTCGTCATACTGACTCAACATCACCACTTTTGTGTCCTTTCTGCCGCTGCAGATGCGCCGGGTGGCCTCCAGCCCGTTCATCCCGGGCATGACGATATCCATAAGCACGACATCAGGGGTGTGACGTCTGGCTTTCTCTACCGCTTCTCCTCCGTCGACGGCCTCATCGACAATAACTATGTCCCGCTGCAGGCTCAACAGAGCACGTATGCCCTCGCGCACCATGGCATGGTCGTCGGCCACCAGCACGCGGATCTGCACCGCAGCTCTGTCAAGGGCCCTATCCAGTGCAGCCGCCACTGCAGCCTTACGGACGGGCTTTTGGAAATAATGAGGGGTTTCCATCTGCATGGCCTCGTCGCGCCGCCAGCCGCGCGTCAGTTGATTCTCCCTTTTCGCATCCACTACAACGATGGGTATATCGTGGGTTAGCGGGGTTTGTCTGAGCAGCTGATGCAGTCTGAAAGCTGCTCCCCGGGGAGCGATGGTCCCCAGAATTACCGCACAAATCGATCCTTTGGCGATCAGGTGCTCCGCCTTGCCTTCCTCTGCTGCCTGCTTGCATTGATGGCCATCTTCCATCAGGGCATCGGTCATCTCCCGGCAAAAGTGTGGGTCGTCGTCAACGATCAGGACCGTAGTTGACCTGGCCATTTTCACTCCTCCTCGTTGACGCGGGATTGGTATCTATGATTATCGCCGGCCGGAGTCATAGAAAAAAGGAGGCAAACCGGGTAAAAAACCGCCATTGCAGGCCGGTATTCAGCAGCTTGGAGGCACCGGAGGCTCACCGGGCAAAAACCGGGGTCGCCCCGGCGAATACCCCGGAGGTTGTCACACCTTTGCCAGGATTATGGGTAAGGTCTCACCAAGATTATACCTCGCCCCGATTTTCGCATATTAACTGCCTGAAGGCCGAGCCGTTGCCCACCGCATGCAGGAATACCTGTTTTTCCGTTGAATTACTATAATAATTAGCAACCCTTTCACTATCGGAGCAGACAGCAGCCTGAAATAACGATCCACTCACATCCTGGTTGACCCCGGTACTACTGCCATCGGACAGGACTGCAGGCTCAAGGAGAAATCTATCCCAGGAGGGGGTATGTGTAATGTCGTTTTTGAGCAGCAGAAAGCTGGTGCTTTTGTTCGTCATTATCTTGATGGCTGGTGCTTTGCTCATATCATGCGCACCCGCTGAGGAAGAAGTGGTGGAGCCAGAGCCAGATCCAGTGGAGGAAGAAGGTCCCAGAGAGGGCGGCAAGGTGGTCTGGGCCCGACGTGATGCACCGACCACACTTGACCCGATGAAGCACGGTGAGGCTGCTGCCAACCAGATCAACGCCCTGATGGGCGGCAACCTGGTGGCGCTGGATTCCTGGGAAGGCGAATACGTTCCCCTGCATGCTGAGGAATGGGACGTCTCCGAGGACGGCACCGTCTTCACCTTTTATCTGCGTGATGATATCAAATGGCACACCGGACGCCAGCTCACCGCGCACGACTACGTGTACACCTACGACCGGGCCTTCGACCCGGACACGGGTGCTGTGCAGACCCTTGGCTTTCTGGAGGATGTGGTCGATTATGAAGCATTAGATGACTTCACCTTCCAGGTCACACTGGAGGAGCCTTCAGCTGTGTTTTTGGCGTCCGCGGCAACCGCCTACACGAAACCGGTGGATAAGGAATACATCGAGGAAGTGGGCGACGACGACTACGCGCGCAACCCCAGCGGTGTGGGCGCCTGGAAATTCGATCACTGGGTGACCGGCGAATCAGTCACCCTGGTCAGAAATGAGGACTTTGCCTGGGCCGAGCCCTGGTTCGAAAACCAGGGTCCTCCATATATCGAGGAGCTGCAGTTCAGGTATTTCCCCGAGGAAGCCACTCTGCTGGCCGCCCTGGAAGCGGGAGAGGTGGACATCGCCAGCCTTCCCGCACACGCGGTTGACCGGTTCGAAGAGCACGACGATTTCGAGGTGGCTGTCAACCTGCAGATGGGGATGGGCCGCTGGTTCATGCCCAATATGGAGCGCGAGATCTGGCAGGACGAACGCGTCAGGCACGCGGTAGCGCACGCCCTCGACCGGGATTTCTTTATAGAAACCTCACTTGAGGGACGCGCAGTTCCCGCCTACGGCCCGATGTCACCGCCGATGATGATGTACAACGAAAAAGTCGAGGACCTGGCCCCCAGATACAACCCGGAAAAAGCAGAGCAGCTGCTGGATGATGCCGGCTGGGTGATGGGTGACGACGGCGTACGGGAAAAGGACGGCGAGGAATTCGAGATCCTGCTGCTGACCCGGACCGAGGAGCTGCAGATGCGTGATGCGGAAATCGCACAGGGGCTGCTCGAGGAAATAGGGATAAAGGTGGAGATCGAAAGCTTTGAAAGGGCTCTGCATACGGAGAAAGTGAGAGACGGCGAACATGACCTCAGCATAGGTCAGTACTGGTGGAGCAGCGGAGATCCCGATGTACTGTACTTTTTCTTCCACTCCAGCCAGTCGCCGGGGGGCCTGAATAGCTTCCACCTCAAGGATCCCAGGGTGGATGAGCTGCTGGAGAATCAACGCACTGCGGTGGACCCCGATGAGCGAGCCGAGTACGTCCATGAAGTACAGGAGCTGCTGGTGGAAGAGCAGTTCGCCTTCTTCGTCTATATTACCGAGGAATACAGCGCGATCCACAATCGGATACAGGACTGGATGGTGACGCCAGCGGGCGGCATTCAGCTGAACGACGCCTGGATCGACGAATGACCGTAATCTGAGGGACAGCTGCGGAGGGTCGTGAATCCAGGGCCCGCTGCCTGAGATAGCGGCCCTCCCTTTTGTGATGGGAGGTTGAATGAATGACCGCGTTCATACTGCGCCGACTGCTTATGGTCATACCGGTTTTGCTCGGGGTGTCCATTATCGTTTTTTCCATGGTTCACCTCACCCCGGGTGATCCCGCCGAAATAATGATGGGAGAAGGGATTGCCTCAGCCGAAGTCCTGGCCCGGGTAAGAAGAGACCTGGGACTGGATCAGCCGCTGCACGTTCAGTACATCGATTTTATCAGCGGTGCAGTGCGGGGTGACTTCGGCACCTCCTACCGGACCCGACGGGCGGTCATCGATGAAGTCAGAGAAAGGCTGCCCATAACGCTCAAACTCATACTGCCGGCCATATTCCTCGCCACGTTGGCGGGGATCGGGCTGGGGATAGTGTCCGCCGCAAACCACGATACCGCTATCGACGCCGGCACCATGGTGGCTGCGGTGGTCTGGGTGAGCATGCCCAGCTTCTGGTTCGGGATCCTGCTAATCTACCTCTTCGCGGTGCACCTGGGCTGGCTGCCTGTCGCCGGCAGCGGGGGGGTCAGGTATTTTATCCTGCCGGTTACGACGCTGGCCATGCAGGGGGCGGCGCTGATAGCCCGTCTGACCCGTTCCAACATGCTTGAGGTGCTCGGACAGGACTACATCCGTACCGCCCACGCCAAAGGGGTTTCTGAGCGGACCGTGCTGTACAAGCATGCGCTTCGGAACGCACTTAACCCGGTTTTGACTGTGGTGGGGCTGCGGCTGGGAGCTGTCATAGCCGGCTCGGTTATCATCGAACAGGTATTCGCCCTGCCCGGAATGGGAAGGCTGCTTATCCATTCCATTCAGGGTCGGGATTTCCCCGCCGTCC
This sequence comes from Clostridia bacterium, assembly GCA_003551215.1. Taxonomy (GTDB): domain Bacteria; phylum Bacillota; class Sulfobacillia; order SLMV01; family SLMV01; genus PUMD01. The sequence continues at coordinate 30,512 of PUMD01000153.1, forward strand.
AGGGACTGATACTGCTTTTGGCCTTCATGTTCGTGGTGACCAACCTCATCGTCGATATGTGCTACGGTTTTTTGGACCCCAGAATCCAGTACTCGTAGCGAAAGGAGGGATTGTGAATGCCAGTCACAGAGCAGCAAGGCGCAAAAGAAGACCAACCCGCACTCGACCTGTGGAGCCTCCGCAAGCGGCAGTTTCTCCGCAAACCGGTCGCGGTTGTTGCAACCGGGTTTGTGGGCTTCATGATACTGATAGCCATTTTTGCCCCTTACGTGGCCCCGCACAGCTACACCACCATGTTCAGAGGCGAGCGGCTGCGCGCGCCGGGCAGTGAGTTTCTGCTCGGTACCGACAACCTGGGCCGGTGTATTCTCTCGCGGCTCATCTACGGTGCCCGCATCTCGCTGAGCGTCGGCCTGATATCGGTGGGCATAGCCTGCTCCTTCGGAGTAGTCCTCGGGCTGTCGGCCGGCTACTTCGAGGGTATGCTCGACAACGTGATAATGCGAATTATGGACATAATGCTTGCCTTCCCGGCAATACTTTTGGCCATGGTCATAATCGCCATCCTGGGGCCCAGCCTGTACAACCTGATGATCGCGGTGGGCGTAGCCAGCATTCCCAGCTACACCCGGCTGATCAGGGGCACGACGTTGTCTGCGAAGGAGAATGCTTTCGTCGAGGCGTCGCGCGCGGTGGGAGCGAAAACGCCGACCATACTGTTCAAGCACATCCTGCCCAACATCGTCGCACCGATCATCGTCATGGCTACCTTGGGGGTTGCGGGAGCAATCCTTTCCGCTGCAGCACTCAGCTTCATCGGACTGGGCGCACCCCCTCCTACCCCGGAATGGGGTGCCATGCTCAGCGCATCCCGCAACTTCATCGGCCGCGCCTGGTGGATGTTTACCTTCCCCGGCATCGCCATCACATCAGTGGTGCTGGCCATCAACATCTGCGGAGATGCGCTGCGGGATATTCTGGACCCCAAGCTGACCAACCGGTAGGGACTGTTGGTGACGCAGCAATAACAACACCTGCCCGCGCCGGACCGTGATGCTGCGTCTGCGTCCGCGTCAATGATTTGTCGCGTACAATGGCCAGTCAGGGTGCCGGTTCAGCTGCTGCATTCTCAGCGGTGGCTCACCGCGGCTGCATAATGAGTCAACGGGCCCTGCCCCGGCACGCAGAGATGAAATCCTCTAGCTGCTCAAGATTTGCTATGCGGTGGACGTGGTCTTCCCGACAGTACGTCCCTATGAGCTCAAATATGCGGAAGCGCCCACCGTGGGGGAATCTCCATACGTGCATCAGAAAGCGAAGATAATCACGGTCCAGCCGCTCAGGACAGCCAGGGGGCATATCCGGCCTGCGGCCGGCGAATCTGCCGCGCAGAGAACGCATGATGACCCGGCGGACGCACAGATTGCGAGGCAGGTCCAGAAATACCAGCGTATCGCAGGCCTTCATCCGCAGGGGCAGTGTGCTGCTGTAGTTGCCGTCTATTATCCACCGCTTATGTGCAGAGATAATGTTTTGCTGAGCGCAGGCGAACTCGTCCTGCGAAGACGGCCTCCACCCCGGACTCCAGAAAAGCAGATCCAGATGGAAGACCGGTATATCCAGTATCTCGCCCAGCTGGCGCGCCAGGGTGGATTTACCTGAACCCGGTGACCCAACAACTGCAATCTTTCTCACGGCAGCCCTCCACTGAGTCGCCCGCAGCAGTTCGGGCGTCAAAGGCACCGGGTGCTTTTCAAAATCGGTCTCCGTCCCGGTACCGTCTATGGACTACTCCGGCTACCGTAGTCTAACATGTGCTGCTTCAGCCCGTCACGACCAGCGAAGCAAAACGAACAAACGTCCTCACCTGGCGACGCAGCGGAGGAAGCAGAACTTGATTTTGGCCCCAGCACAGGTTAAAATAGGCTGTCGCAATTTTGGAAGGGAGCCGAGTACGCATGTTCCCAGGCAGGTCGCGAATCTATGCCCTTTTGATGGTGCAGCGCCGTCGGTACGGCGGAACAATGCTCACCTCCGGGGCAGTAGTGTGCCCCCACATCATTGACCTGTTCCCCTAAGGAAGTGGTGCATCCGGCTTACAGTACAGCTGAAGGCACCGTGGATAAACCGCTTATCTGCCCACCGGGAACTGTTCGGTGGGCCTTTTTGATGGTTGAAAGGAGCACCCCTCATGCCTATACCCGCAGATGTTGTGCGCAGAAAACTGAAAAAGCAGATCAAGGGACTGTCGCAGGAAGACAGGATAAGGCTTCTGCAGCAGACCCTCGATGAGCTTCCCGGATACACCTCGGGACCGTACGGACGCCTGAAAAACTGGATCAAACAGCAGATGCAGGGGGCGCAGAAACAGCGGGAGGTGGTGCACCAGGAAAGCTTCATGGTGAGAAAGCAGGGCGACTGCACGGCAGCCCTGGTAGGAGCACCCAACTGCGGCAAATCCTCCCTGCTGCAAAGTCTCACGGGCCGCCAGGTGCGCATCGGAAGCTATCCCTACACCACCCTGAAGCCGGTAGATGGGATGCTGAAGATGCACGGTGCCTATATACAGCTGGTAGAGATACCCGGCCTGCTGGCTGGGGCGGCCCAGGGAAAGGGCGATGGTCCGGCCTTCCTTTCCGCCCTCCGGGCAGCCGATGTGGCCGTATTCGTGGGCGCGCTTACCGACTGGGGATTCGAGCAGTTCTGTGACGTCTGCAGTGTGGTTGAGCAGGCGGGCATCGACCTCCCCCGCCTCATCGCCGTCAGCAAGGCCGACATGGACGGCGCCGACCGGGTTGCAGACCGCTACCGACAGGCCTTCGGGCAGTACAACCCGGTTGAGATTTCAGTGAAGACCACAAAAGGCCTCGATGATCTGCGAAGCAGGCTCTGGCAGCTGACCGGACTGATGCGGGTGTTCCCCCGCGTACCCGGCGAAAGCTCCGATGATGCCATCATACTGGGGAAAAACAGCACCGTGCGGGACTTCGCCGCGGCTATCCACGGTCAGCTGGCCGGCGAGCTCGCCCGCGCCCGGGTCTGGGGATCATCGGCCAAGTTCCCCGGACAGACGGTCCCCGCGGATCACAAGCTGCAGGACGGCGACACCGTGCAGCTGAGGATATAGAAAGCACGAGATCAGGCAGCCCGGCGGTCCCTGCAGCCACCGCTGAGGCGGCAGCGGGGACCGTCACCTGCCCGGACCCGACCCCAGAGCATTCCCTGATCAGAAAATGAAGGTCTTCGCTCGCCCCGGCTGCCGGTGCGGCTTTCTGATGATACCCGCACTTTTGCACCTGTCAGATGCTGCAACAATCAGCTAACCAGACAGCGGTATGCTGTGACAGAGCTGAAAAAAGATGATATTATCTAGCTGTGCTAAAAATCTTTCCCTCGGGGACCCTGCTTGACCTCAGTCTCACGGCCTGGTCCTCCTGGCACTGAACTGGAGGAATGTCCTTGCCCCCAAAAACAGCAGCAGTAGCCATTTTTTTGCTGGTTGTCGTTGTTTCTGCCAGCTGCCGGCCCGCCGGCGAAACCGCCGCGGCTGAGATTCCGCTGCCGCCGAGGGAGCCCATCCCCCTGCGCGCCGCCGAGGGCCTGGATGTGGCGGCGGCTGAAGCCCACGGTATTCAAAAAGCCCTCCGGGACAGCTGGCAGGAGATCTTGCTCTTGTCAGGTGAAGAAAATCCCGGGCAGGAGTTAGAACTCACCCCGCATTCCTTTGATTTTTTGGCAGACTGGGCTGCGTCACCCGCCGACAGCGAGAAACTGGCCTTTATCCTTCACCGCGAAGCGGAAGAGGCGCCCTACAGCATCGCAGGGTACGTCAGCAGCGGCGACCGCCGCGTGCATTTTCTCCGCCTGCTGCCAGGTACCGCGCACACGCTCACCTGGGCTCCTGCTTCGTCAAAAATAGCCTACATCGTATCGAAGGGCGGCGACGGCCTGTTCTGTGGGCTGTACATCGACGATACTGACGGCAGCCAGTCCGGGACAGGTGTGGACGAAGCCCAGCTGCAGTTTATGCAGCTTGCAGCTAAAGCTGAATCCCTGACCTGGGATGATGGGGATGCAGCAGCAGTGCAGCTGCGCACGGAGGAAGGACAGCCGCTTTTGGGCCAGCTGCGGTTGAACGCTTCAGAAAGACCCCTTTTTATCCTGCGGGAGGGAATTGAGGGCCCGACCGAAGTGTGGGACCTGTCAGATGACAGGCTGCTCTTTACATCAAAAGAGGTCGTAGAGGAACTGACTGCCCGGTGGAATCACCTGACAGAAGGGATGGATACCGCTCCCCTGGGGAGGCAGCTTATGCCGGAGTGTTTTCAGACGGTGATCACAGCGCACTATGCAGAAGGCTGCGGTCGCATGGCGGTCTTTCTGCGCGGCCCCTATCTGGCGGCGGTTGATCTCTCCGGTCTGGCCGTCTTCGACTGCACGAGCAGGATGCTTTCTGCAGTGGCGGTGGGACTGCCTGGGCTGCCCGACGGAGCCCCCGTCTGGTGTCCGGAGCACCGTCGCCTGGCCTACACCCTGGCTGACGCCACCGGGCCGCACAGCAACCTGGTGGTGGCGGATAGCAGCGGGGGCGCCTTCGAGGTCTTCGGTGAGTTCCGGGAGGTGTTTGCCCGGGCTGGAATCCAGCACCGCGAGGATCTGCAATTTGGGCGAATCCGTTGGCAGGAAGACGAGATACTTACGTTTAACCTTGAATGGGACGACAGTGTCTTTGACGCAAGGCTGAATCTGGCGACGCACACTCTCGACATCACTGCAAAAACCCAGTAGAGCAATCTTTTTTGCGCAAACCGGGACGGGAGGCGTCATACCCCATGAGAGACGACTTTGCCACTTCCCGAGAAGACAGGCTGACGGCCCGCCCCCTGGTCATGGGCAGGACCGGAGTAATCGCAGCCGGCCATCACCTGGCCACGGCTGCCGGCTTCCACATACTACGTGCGGGAGGCAATGCGGTGGATGCGGGGGTGGCAGCGGGAGTGGCCATCAATGTACTGCTTTATGACCGCACTAACTTCGCCGGGGTTGCCCCGATCATTGTCTACCACGCCCGGACCGACACCAGGGTATACCTCGACGGGCTCGGTGTGTGGCCCAGGCTGGCTGACATCGACGAGGTGCGCCGCCGCGGAGTATCCGAGGGCATACTCCGTTCGGTCACCCCGGGAGCCCCGGACAGCTGGATGACTGCCCTGCAGCGTTTCGGCACCATGTCGCTGGGCGAAGTCCTGGCTCCGGCCAAGGAGCTGGCAGAGGGCGGGGCTGCAGTGTCAAGGCAGGTGGCAGCTGACCTTAAGACCCGGGCGCAGAACCTCGAGGCTGTGGATCCGGAGGCCCGCAGGATATTTTTCCCAGGCGATCGCGCTCCCCGGGTGGGCGAAAAGGTGATTCAAAAGGATCTGGCGGATCTTTTCGATCAGCTGGCAGCCGAGGAGGCTGCGGCCCTGCAGGATGGGTTAAGCCGCGAGGACGCCATCGGACGCGCCCGGGATTACTTTTACCGCGGGCCGGTGGCGGAGAAAATCGACCAGTTTCACCGGGAAAACGGAGGCTGGATGAGGTACGAGGACCTGGCGTCGCACCGGGTGGAGGTATCAGCTCCGCTGCACACCACCTACCGGGGTTACGATATCTACACCTGCGGCCCGTGGTGCCAGGGCCCCATGCTGCTGCAGTTTCTCTGTGTTTTGGAAAACTTCGATCTGGATGATATGTCGCCTGCGAGCGCGGAGTATCTGCATCTTCTGACCGAGGCTATGGATCTTGTTTTCGCCGACAGGGAGAACTTCTACGGCGACCCACGCCACCTGGAGATACCGGTGCGCGGGCTGATCTGCAAGGATTACGCCGCTGAGCGGGCGGCGCTTATAGATGCCCGCCAGGCCGCCGGGCGGATGCCGGATCCCGGCAACCCGTGGCGCTACGAACCGGAGGCAGAAACACGGGATGTGCAGCCGGTGGATGTGGACCGCTACCGCACCGATACAGCGAGGATAAAGGGAGATACCAGCTACGTGTCGGTAGTTGATGAGCAGGGGAACATTTTCTCAGCCACCCCCAGCGACCCTGTATTCTGGACTCCCATCATACCCGGGCTGGGACTGTCCTGCTCGGGACGAGGCAAGCAGTCGCGGACAGAACCCGACCATCCAAGCTGCATAGCCCCGGGAAAACGGCCGCGGCTGACCCCGAATCCTGCCCTGATAATGCGCGACGGCGAACCGCTGATGGGGCTGGGCTGCCCGGGAGGAGACGCCCAGACGCAGGGAATGCTGCAGGTGTTTTTGAACATGGTGCACTTTGGCATGAATCCACAGGAGGCGGTAGAGGCCCCGCGGGTGATATCGCGCAATTTCCCCAATTCTTTCGCCCCGCACGCCTATTATCCCGGGCGCCTGGAGGCGGAGGAAAACATTGACCGTCAGATCACCGAAGACCTATCGAGGATGGGCCATCGCGTCCACCAGGTGCAGAAATGGGCAGCTTCTTCATCCCGGGTTCACGTGGCATTGAAGAACCCGTGCAACGGCACTTTGCTGTCGGCAGCCGATCCGCGGGCGGAGGGTTCGGCCACAGCCTGGTAGTGTTCCGTCGGGTCAGAGATCGGTCCTTTTGTACTGAGTCACAATCATGTGATGACGGACTCGGGCCTCCGCGACCCGTTCGCGGCGGGCCCGACCGACTGCTGAAGCAAACCGAAAGGTAGTGCCGGACTGACGCCCCGGCTGTCCACAGCTGTGCCGTCCTTGGCCCTTGCGGCGCACAGCGTTCAATCAGTCAGGGCTTTTACGAACACGTCAGTATTGTGGCGCATCATGTCGATGTAGGTTTCCGCTCCGCTGCCCTCCTCCCCCAGGTCGTCTGAGTAGAGGATTCCTCCTATTGGAACGCCGGTCTCGCTGGAGATGCTCTCCATATAACGCGGATCTATGGTGCTTTCTATGAAGACCGCCGGCACCTCCCTGTCCCGGATTTCGTCCACTATGCGGGCGATCTGCTGCGGCGTTCCCTCCTCGGGGGCGTTGATCTCCCATATGCCCAGGCAGGTAAAATCGTAGGCCTCTGCATAGTACTTGAAACAGTTCTCACTGGTTATGATCACCCGGCGTCCGGCGGGTATGCTCTGAGTTTCTTTACTGATGTACTCATGCAGCTGGGTAAGCTTCTGAGAGTACTGCTCGGCGTTTTCGCGGTAGTAGCCCTCTCCGTCGGGATCTGTTTCTGTCAGGGCGGCGAGGATAGCCGGCAGGTAGTAATCGCGCACGTGCTCCGGATTCAACCACAGGTGAGGGTCAGGCTCTTCGGTGCCTTCGAGTGCAATGGTCGGACCATCCTCCGCAGCGGCCACAACGCGGGTCCTGCAGATGTTTTCCACCAGCTGCCCCAGCCAGGCTTCCAGCCCGTAGCCGTTGACGAAAAATATGTCAGCATCGCTGACTGCCCGGAAATCGCTGGGGACCGGCTCGTATTCCTCCGGCTCCTCACCTATCGGAACCAGATAGCTGACTTCTGCCCTCTCTCCCACCACCTGCTCGGTAATGTCAGCCAGAATGGATATGCTGGCGACGATCTCAAGCGTATCTTCCTCAACCGCCTCCTCTGTCGGGCCGCAGGCTCCAAGCACCGCGGCGCTCACTATCACAAAGCCCACTGCTGCAGCTAACATCGACAGACGGCGGATGTCGACGCTCGGAATTATCCTTCTCATGACTCCCCCTTTCTCTCAGTTTCGTTTTTAGTGCCGTATGGCTCAGTTCGACGGACCGTCCGCTCTGAATCGGCTCAGTATGAAGGCTATGAGGAAAAGCAAGCTGGTCACGACAACTATCGAACCTCCCGTCGCCACGTCGTATATGAAAGACGCGTAGACCCCAACCACAGATGCAGCCGCCCCCACTGCAGCAGAGAGGCCGACCATGACCGGCAGTCTTTCGGTCAGCAAAAAAGCAGTGGCCGCCGGGGTGATTAGCATGGCGACCACCAGTATGATTCCAACTGTCTGCAGCGACGCCACGATTACAACGGACAAAAGCAGCATCAGTGCGTAATGGATGCGGTCTGTCGCGATACCCAGCGTCCTGGCTCCCACCGGGTCGAATGTTGAGATGATCAGCTCCCTGTGCAAAAGCAGGATCCCCACAAGGGCGGCTGAGTTTGCCGCCGCCGTCCACAGCAGATCACCTCTGGATACCGCCAGAACATTGCCAAATAGGATGTTCCACAGGTTTACCCCTGTCCCCCCTATAGCAGTTATCATGACTATTCCCAACGCGAAGGCGGCAGTAAACAGTATGCCTATGGCCGTATCGTCATCGATCTTGCTGTTTTGGCTGATGTAACCTATGCCCAGGGCGGTGAGCACGCCGGTGAAAACGGCACCGAGAAAGTAGCTGATCTGCAGAAGATAGGATATCACCACGCCGGGGAGCACCGCGTGGGATATGGCCTCCCCCATCAGGGCCAGATTGCGCAGTATGATAAAACACCCTATCACACCGCAGCTTATCCCCACCAGCAGAGCCGCTGCTGTTGCCTGCTGCAGGTAGGTGTACTTCAGCAGCGCTTCGACGAATGCGGCCGGTCCGTTAATCATTGTGGGATCACCAGAAGGTCATCTCCGTCGGCGATTACCGCACCTGAATCCCGATACGCCCTGGCCAGATTGTCGGGGGTAAGAACCTTGTCCGTTTCTCCAAAGGCGATCATCTCCTGGTTGATCAGCAAAAGCAGATTGAAGTAATCGAAGGCCTTATCCACATTGTGGTGTATGGCAAAAACCGTGCTGCCCCGTCCAGTCAGCTCCCGCAGCAGGTCGATGATCACCCGCTCGGAAGTATAATCGATGTCGGAAAAGGGCTCATCCAGAAAGAACAGTTCGGCCTGCTGGGCCAGAGCCCGGGCCAGAAACACCCGCTGCCTTTCTCCCCCGGAAAGCCTGCCTATCTGACGGTCAACCTTATGCAGCATGCCCACCCGCTGCAGCGATTCTTCAACTGCCCTCCGGTCGCCGTCCCGGGCCGGTTGGAGCCTTCGCAGGTGTGAATAGCGGCCCATCATGACCACATCGCGCACGGTAACGGGAAAATGGAGGTTTATGTCACTCTGCTGCGGAACGTAGGCGACGGACTGCCCATCAAGACGCGATGGACGTCGATTCAGCAGACGGACAGAACCGTTGCAGTTTCCCACCAGACCCATCATTGCCTTCATGAGTGTGGTCTTGCCCGCTCCGTTGGGGCCGATTATACCGGTGAGACTGCCTCTGGGCACTGAGAAGCTGACGTCATCGACCGCTTTCACCCTGCCGTAGGAGACGGAAAGGTTATTCACTTCAACAGCGCTATCTGTGCACTCCATCGGTGCCCCCCATCGGGTTAGCTGCAGTAAAAAAAGTTGGTCGTGCTAAAACGTACCTCACTAATTATGTATTCTGATGGTGGGCAGTCGTGCTTGTCCTGAAGAGCAGCTGCTGCAAGGAAAATCGCGTTCGGCGTCACGTGATGATTCGCACAGACTCCTTGCGGGTGCTTTGTCGATTGCCGAGATGCAACACTGATGGACTTTAAAATTCACCCAACCGATGGAGCTGGTGACTGATGGACTCATTTGTTGGACGGTAAAATCTCGGGATGAGATGAGCTCGGGGAAGGATTATGCAGGGTACTGAAAACGGGGCACGCGGGCACCGTCAGGTGCGGGCGGTTCATACCGTTGACCGAGGAGAATATCTACAGGTCTCAGTCATCGTCCGGGGGGCAGGAAGTGCTGCCCCCCCTGTTGATTCTCTGCTCCGGACAGACCGATTAAATCCCCTACCACTGATTGATAACTACCAGACCTTCATGGCCGCTGTGTATCGGGGACCTTGGGAATGGGTGCACATAAGGGATTGAAGATTTACACAGCCGACCCGGGGGCATGGGACAATGTCCGGAGTTAATCGGTGAGACAAAAAAGACCGGCGCACAACAGCCCACCCTTTGGTCAAATGGTACACACGCACAGGGCAGCCTGCAGTTGGGCGAAAATTTCTATGCGTATACGGGGGCGAAACATTGTGGGCGAGGTCAACGGGAAAATGCCGCCCGCAGTACTGCAGATTAAGGACCGCAGGGGAGATTCAACGATGTTCGCTGGATAGAAATTGTCTGGCTTCCTCTGTCAGATCGCTAACTATTTCCCTTACAGATAAGACAGTGTCAATCAAATGCGCCCTTTCACCAGCAAAAACCAATCCTTCTTTCATGTTACCCCGTTGGGCTTGAACCAGCGCTTCCATGATGCAGAAACTGCGAGAGCATCTTTTCAAACAGAGGTAATTGCACATTTCACCGGTATTCACGCTTCCCTGCTGCCACCGGCTGAGAAATTCGTTCTTCAATACCCTGCCGGTCAAACCCACCGGACTGTCGATCAATACATCGCTTGCCGGGCCGGATTCCAGGTAGAGCTTTTTGAATTCATCATCGGCGGCACATTCCTCGCTGGCCACAAACCTCGAGCCCATCTGCACGCCGTCAGCACCAGAATAGAGCACTTCGCCTATATCCTTACCGTTAACTATGCCGCCTGCCGCAATGACCGGCACTCGAACCTTATCTTTGATTTCAGCCAACAGATTTTTCATGGGTTGGTCCGTACCCAGATGTCCCCCCGCCTCTTTACCTTCTACCACGACCGCGGAAGCACCCAATTTCTCAGAAATTCGAGCCAGCTTGGCTGAAGATACGATGGGGACTATCTCCACTCCTTTTTCCCGGCAAATTTGGAACATATCCCGGGAAAACCCCGCCCCTGCTACAACCAGGTCGATGCCTTCCTCTACCGATGCATGCAGCAGTTTTTTAAAGTTGCTCACTGCGATCATTATATTCACACCGACAATCCCGTCAGACAACTCACGGGCTCGGCGAATCTGTGACATCAGTTCATCTGCTCTGAGGCCAGAACCGGCTATGATCCCAATACCGCCTTCATCCGCCACAGCAGCAGCTAGAGGAGCCGTAGATATCCTGACAGCCATGCCTCCCTGGATTATTGGGATCTTTGCCAGCAAATCACCAATCTTCAGATTCGGTAATTCCAAAATAGAAAGCCCCCCTTCAGTGAGACGCATTTTAAGCCAGTGGTTATCAATCCTACACGGCGATTGCAAAACTACTATTATCCAAGATACAGCAACTGTCCCGTATAATCAACATAACTCACTGCAATTGTCTGCGTCAAGCGATAGTGAGGCTTTCCCGTTGTACCCCCCTCATGGTGATTTGAGGCGGAGTTTTGGTGAGTTTCGAGGCAATTTTAAAAAATTTACCTCGGTCGGGCTCCTCCCTTTTAGCTGCAAATACCATGTC